>JACIXH010000209.1 GCA_014360565.1 Nocardia sp. | reverse complement strand
GGCTGCGGGCCGCGGGCGCGATCGTTGTCGGGTTGACGGCCATGCCCGAGCTCGGTCTGTGGGCGACTACCGACTCGCTCGGGTGCGTCACCCGCAATCCGCGCGATGTCGGCCGGTCGACGGGCGGATCCTCGGGTGGCGCGGCGGCGGCAGTGGCCGCGGGCCTGGTCCCGATCGCCCACGGCAACGACGGACTCGGGTCGATCCGGGTGCCCGCCGCCGCCTGCGGGGTGTTCGGAATCAAGCCGGGTCGACATGTGGTGCCCGCGCAGATCGGCGCCGATTCCTGGGACGGACTCGCCGAGAACGGCGTGCTCGCGACGACGGTGTCGGACGCGGCGCTGGCGCTGTCGGTGCTGGCAGGCCGCTCCGACCTGGCCGAACTACGCAAGCCGCACCGACTACGCATCGGGCTGGCCGTGGCTCCGCCGTCGCGGTTGGTCCGAATGGATCGGCATTGGACGGCGGCGGCGCGCACCGCGGGTGCGCGTGCGGCGGTAGCCGGGCACGAGGTGCAGCCGGTCGAACTGCCCTATGGCGACGCCGCGCTGCTGATGCTGTTGCGCTGGCCGAGCGCGGGTCTGGCCGACGCCGACGCGCTGCCGAATCCCGAACTCCTCCAAGCGCGCACGCGACGTCATCTGGCGATCGGCAGGGTGATCCGGCGCCTCGGCCTTGTCCGGCCGAGCCAGATCGACCGGACCGAGGCGAGACTGCTCGAGTTCTTCGAGGATTTCGATGTGGTGATCACGCCGACGCTGGCCGCGCCGCCACCCAAGGCGAGACAGTGGAGCGGCCGCGGCTGGGCCGCGAACGTGGTGTCGGCGATGCGGTACGCGCCGTTCACCGGGCTCTGGAATCTGCTCGGCTGGCCTGCCGCGTCACTGCCGATGGGCACGCATCCCGAGGCGCACACGCCACTGGCCGCGCAGCTGATCGGCCCGCCGGGGAGCGAGGCCACGCTGCTCGGCCTCGCTGCCCAACTGGAGATGTCGAACTAGACCGCGATCGGCTGCGGCTGCGGTGCGGGCTCGGAGAAACCGCCGTCGACGGCGCGACCGGCGAATTCGAGAATGGTCGGGCGGGTGTCGTCGGCCCGCCACGCCACCGCCAGCTCACAGGGGGTGAGACCGGCGACCGGACGCGCGGTGAGCCCGGGCCAGCGGTACATCGGCACATTGTTCTCGGCCAGCAGGCACACGCCGAGGCCGAGGCTCACGGCCTCCAGTTTGTCTTCCGGGGTGGCCGCCTCGGCGCCGATCTTGGCCGCCTTGCCGCCACGGGCGTCGTTGCCGAGCCAGAAGTCGCGGACCGCGCCCGCCTCGGTGGGCAGTGCGACAAAGGGCTCGTCGAGCAGATCGGTGAAGTCGATGCTGTCCTGCTCGGCCAGCGGATGCGACTCGGGCAGCAGCACCCAGCGCGGCTCGGTGCGCAGCACCTGCCAGCGGTAACGGTTGGAGTCGGGTAGCGGCAGCCACACCAGCGAAAGATCGGCCTGGCGACCGGCAAGGCCACTGGACGGGTCGTTCCACGACGCGGCGTGCAGCGCGAGACGGTGACCGCTGGCGCTCTCGAGGTCGTTGAGCAGACCGCGACCGAGCGCGGACTGGATCCCCACGCGCAGCACCTCGCCTGCTTCCTGGAGGGACACGTTGGTCACCTCCCACAGCTCGAGGATCTTGCGGGCGCCTTCGAGCAGTTCCTTACCGGCAACGGTCAGGGCGACACTGCGCTGGTTGCGGTCGAACAGGACCACGTCGAGCTGGCGTTCGAGCTGGCGGATCTGGCGTGACAACGTCGGCTGAGCGATATGCAGCCGCTGTGCGGCGTTGGTGAAATGCAGTTCCTCAGCGACGGCGACGAAATACCGCAGATCGCGCAAATGCGGGTCCATAGCACCTTGCTATCAGAATCGGTCGGGAAAATCCAGCCAAAACGGGCAAGGAAGTTCGCGTCAATGGATCAAAACAGTCACCAGGTTGGTAATCGACAGCATATGGCCTGGCATGGTGAGCTGCATCATCGGACCGGTATTTGTCCGCGGCGACGAGGGTTGTGGCAGGCCGGTCCTGCATGTGGGCGGCTGACCAGCGAAAATGCGTCGGTATTCACACTTGGTGGGCAGATGTAAGCCGCGCCCCGTCGCGGCGGTGCGCGCCGAAAGATGCCGTTGACCACGGAATCCGGCTATCGCAGCCAAGATGAGTGATGTTCATCACAAATGTGTTTCGAAGTGGCGAATCCGGCTGTGACACCGATGCGGTGTCACAGCCGGGAACACGCCTATTTCTTGAGGCGGAGTACCGCGGGCAGGTCGATCCGGCGCATCCCGCGCGCGCCTGCGGCCCGCATCGCGGCCACGGCGACGACGAGCTTGTTCATGTCATACGGGTACCAGAACAGTTCCTTGCCCATGGTCGGCAGCTTCGGCTTCGTCATCGCCTGCGCGCGACAGTATTTCCGCAGGCCCGCAGCCCCGCCCCAGCGCGCGCCGACGCCGGACAGACCCCAACCGCCCATCGGCATCGCCGGGTTGAACAGATTGGTGAAGACGTCGTTGATGTTCACCGCGCCCGTGTTCAACTGCCGGGCTATGCGTTCACCGCGCGACTTGTCGCCCGTCCACACCGACGCCGACAGTCCATAGATCGAATCGTTGGCCAACCGGATCGCCTCGGCCTCGTCGGCCACTTTCATCACCGGCAGCGTCGGGCCGAAGGTCTCCTCGGCGACGCACGACATCGAATGGTCGACATCCACCAGCACCGTCGGCTCGAAGAAGGTGCCAACGCCGGTACGTTTGCCGCCGGTGGTCACCCGCGCGCCCGCCGCCACCGCCTCGTCGACGTGGCGCTGCACGATCAGCACCTGGTTCTCGTTGGCCAGCGCGCCGACGTCGTTGTTCGACTCTCGCCCGTCTGCGCCCTGGCGCAAGGCGGCGACCGCCGCGGTCAGCTTGGCGACGAACTCGTCGTAGACCGGGGCCTCGACATAGACCCGCTCGACCGAGATACACACCTGGCCGGAGTTGAACATGCCGCCGAAGGCGATGCCGTGCGCGGCGCGGTCGATGTCAGCGTCGGCCAGCACGATCGCCGGATCCTTGCCGCCGAGCTCGAGGCTGTAGGGCACCATTCGCTCGGCACAGGTCGCGGCGATCTTGCGGCCGGTGGCGGTGGAGCCGGTGAACTGGATGTAGTCGGCGCTATCGACCACGGCCGCCCCGGTCGCACCCGCGCCCGTGACCACCTTGAACACCGGCGGGGCCCCGATCTCGGCCCAGCCGCGCGCGAGTTCCACCGCCGACAGCGGGGTGACCTCCGACGGCTTGAGGATCACCGCGGCGCCCGCGGCCAGTGCGGGGAACACATCGATCGCAGGCATCGCGAGCGGGAAGTTCCACGGCGTGATGACCCCGACCACCGGATACGGCCGGTACGCGACGGTCAGCGACTTCACTCGCGCGAGCGGGCTGTGCGGGGAGGGGTGCTCGTCGGCGAGGAATTTGGCAGCCCGCCGGGCGTAGTAGCCGAGGATGTCGACCGCGAATGCCGGGTCGATGATCGCGTCCACCCGCGGTTTGGCGGTCTCAGACTGCAGTACCGCGGCCAGGTGCTCGGTGTTGTCGATCAGCCAGTCCTGCATCTTCAGCAGCCACTGCTTGCGTCCCTCGGGCCCGATCGCTTCCCATTCGGGCTGGTAGAGGCGCAGTTCCCGCACGGCGGCCGCTACCTCGTCCGGGGCGGTCACCGGCACGGTGCCGGCGAGTTCGCCGGTAGCCGGATTGTGTACTTCGAGCACCGCGGCGCCCTGGTCGAGTTCGCTCACTGGTCGTTCTCCTCTTACATCTGCTGATCCGATATATCCCGCCCGAACATCAGGGCCGGGCCTTGTCGTTCTGTCGTCACCTGTGGGCACAGGCCCAGCACCCTGATGTGTCCCTTCCCGGAGGGGCCCGCCCCGATCTGGACTGACCGGAGGGTGCGACGAAGGAGTACCCGCAGGGAGGGAAGATCGGGGGCCCGAAGGGCCCCGACTCGAGCGCGCAGCGCTCCATGACAGGAGCCCTACGTGGTCTCCTGTGCCTCACCCTCGCGCGCCGCGATCCGCCGCAACGGCGGTTCGGTCGGCGGCGGAACCCGGCGATCGGGCAGTTCGGCCAGCAACGTGGTGGTAGCCGCGGCGATCGCCGCGACCGCTTTGTCGACAGCGGGTTTGGTGGCGCTGCTCAGGCCGGAGATGCCGCCGACTTTGCGCACATATTGCAAGGCGGCAGCGTAGATCTCCTGCTCGGTGGCGGCAGGCTCCAGACCACGCAAGACGGTGATATTTCTACACATGACAGAACCATAGACCTGTGAGGCATGACACGACAGGCGAAGAATACGGGGATCTGAAAATCTCGTAATGCACGTGAGATTCGCAGGCGGCCCGTGATCGCGGTCACCGCACTAGACTCGGCCGCATGCCTGCCAGGGGAGTACCAGCGCTGACCACTTTTCCCTACCCGGAGCTAGATGAGCGCGAAGAAGATCACTGTTCGGGCGCGGGCGTGAGCGATGATGAGCTACGCGCACTCGCGCTCGGTGCGTTCTACTCCACTCGGTGGGACGCCTTCCACGACGCGATGCTGCTCGGTCCCGAACGCGAACACCCGCTGGGTGACCGCCGCGAACTCGCCATCGACACCCTCACCGGTGCGTGGGGCATCACCGACGGCACCGAAGCCCGTGCCTCGATGGAGCAGTTGCTCGAGGGCATGCACGCGCCGCTGTATTCGCTGGTGCATCCGCTGGTGATGGCCTCGGTCAACGCCAGTGAGCGCGACCGTTTCGGTGAGCGGGCCGACAAGCAGCGCGCGTTTCTCCGTCAGGTCGGTTCGTTTCGGGGGATGGACAATCCCGAGGCGCTGGTCCGCGACTACGACATCTGGGCCCAGGCCATCAAGATCGGCTTCACCGATCACCTGTCGCGCCCACTACCCAACGACATCCACGCGTGGGATCTCGCCCGCGTCGTCGCTGTCGCCCGCATGGCGTTCACCGCGGGCTATATCGACGCCGACGTGGCCTGGGAATACTGCATGCGCGCACTCGTTCCCGCGCAGCGCCGCTACCGCAACTGGCGTCAGTTCGGCGATGCCTACCTCACCGGCTGGACCTACTGGCAGGCCACCGAGGACCTCGCCGAGCTGAAGAACGGCGGCGTCGACCGGCGGATGGAACTGGTGCGACTGTGGACCCGCCCCACCAGCCCGTGGCGTCGTATCGAGCTCAACGAGCCGGAGCAGAAGACGGAAAGCGAAGCGGCCGAACCGAATTGAGAATCCGGTTCGGCCCCCGGGCTTACAGGCTGCGCAGGATCCCGCGGCCGTAACGCTGGAATTGGGTGTCGTCGACCATGCCGAGGGAATGCCGCTCGACCAGTAGTTCCCACTCCGCGTAGAGCTGGTTGACACCGGGATCGGCAGGCCCGGCGGCGCCGTCGGCGGCCTGCCTGCGCACGGCGAAGTTCACCGCGCAGGTGACACGTTCGGTGTCGGCGCGATCCACCCCCGCGAAATGCAGGGTGCGATTGCCGTCGTTGATGTCGATGCCGGAGCCGCCGTGGCGGGTATCGACCTCACCGGGCGCCGAGCGCGCACCCTCGACCGTGCGGGCGCCGAGAATCGCGGCCACCGCCAATTCGAAGGCATAGCGCTCACCGGTGCCGATGGAGATGAACAGCACCCTGGTGGTGGTCGCGGCGAGCAGGCCGGTGCCGGATCCGGCAGGCGGGTCGGCGACGGCGACAGCCGTCTCCAGCACGTACTCGTCCGGGGTGACATATCGATTCAGCGCGATGACGGCCGAGCGAGCGTCCTTGCGCGGCGCCATCCGGCGCACGGCGCGTTCGACATCGGCGCGGGTCGGCCCCGACTTGCCCCATTCGGGGGCGGGCGGGGTGAGATCCGGCGCGGCGACGTCGATGCGCTGGGTGGTCATGATCTGGTCGTTGATCCGGTCGACGATCCCGAGGGCAGTAGGTACGTCGTGCTCGGCGATGAGCACCGGCAGCGGGGTTCGGTCGGCGGGCACGCCGGTGAGTACCGCCGTGGGATAACGCAGATAGATCTCGATCACGACCGCTTCGTCGGCGCGCCGATTGAGGCGCACCTTGAGCAGGTCGGCAATGGGAACGTCGAGAACACGTTCGCCGTCGGTGCCCGGCCGGAGGACGACGAGCCGTCCACCGCCGTGACGCAGAATCGCTGTGGGTGTTCGTAGCTCGACGATGTCCATACCCCCTGCGCTGTAGTTGTGTCGTCGCCCACGATAGGGCGGGCATGACATGATTGTGGCCACTTGCCACAACCCGGTCGGAGCGTTCGGGAACCACTTGCGTTCTCCGGCCGTTTACCAGTGCAACTGCACCAGCAGCCGAACAGCGCGATGTATCGAACTAGACCGTACGCGGTAACGTGGCATGTCCGCATCCGAAACCCGCCGATCTCGACGCTTCGCTAGGCACACCCGGAGAAATAACCGGAAAGGACTGGGCCGTCCGGCCGACGCTCTATGAACCGCAAGACAGTGTTTCGCACTTTGGCGATCATCTCGGGCATCATGCTCATGATCTGGCTGTTCAGCTTTCTCAGCGATGACACGCGCGGTTGGGAGAGTGTCGACACTTCTGTTGCGCTGACCCAGCTGGAAGACAAAGCGAACGTCAAGAACGTGCAGATCGATGACAAGGAGCAGCAGCTCCGCATCGAACTGAACAACGGCAACGAAGCCACGAGCAACAACGCCAAGATCGTCGCCAAGTACCCCAGTGGCGGGGAGAACTCCGCGCAGATCCTCGACGCCGTGCAGAAGTCCGGCGCGCCCTACGACACGGTGGTCAAGCAGGAGAGCTGGCTGTCGCAGCTGCTGCTGTTCATCGTGCCGATGGTGTTGCTGGTCGGCCTGTTCATCTTCGTGATGTCGCGCATGCAGGGCGGTGGTCGCGGCGGCATGATGGGCTTCGGTAAGTCCAAGGCCAAACTGCTGACCAAGGACATGCCCAAGACCACGTTCTCCGACGTGGCCGGTGCCGACGAGGCCGTCGAAGAGCTGTACGAAATCAAGGATTTCCTGCAGAATCCGGCCCGCTACCAGGCACTCGGCGCGAAGATCCCCAAGGGCGTGCTGCTCTACGGGCCGCCCGGAACCGGTAAGACCCTGCTGGCCCGCGCGGTCGCGGGCGAGGCCGGGGTGCCGTTCTTCACCATCTCCGGTTCGGACTTCGTCGAGATGTTCGTCGGTGTCGGCGCCTCGCGTGTGCGCGACCTGTTCGAGCAGGCCAAGCAGAACAGCCCCTGCATCATCTTCGTCGACGAGATCGACGCGGTCGGCCGCCAGCGCGGTGCGGGCCTCGGCGGTGGGCACGACGAGCGCGAGCAGACGCTCAACCAGCTGCTCGTCGAGATGGACGGCTTCGGTGATCGTTCCAACATCATTCTGATCGCGGCCACCAACCGGCCCGACATCCTCGACCCCGCGCTGCTGCGTCCCGGCCGTTTCGACCGGCAGATCCCGGTCGGCAATCCCGACCTGGCCGGTCGTCGCGCGATCCTGCGGGTGCACTCGGCGGGCAAACCGATCGATCAGGAAGCCGACCTCGAGGGTCTGGCCAAGCGCACCGTCGGCATGTCCGGCGCCGATCTGGCCAACGTGATCAACGAGGCCGCGCTGCTCACCGCTCGTGAGAACGGCACGGTTATCACCGGCGAATCGCTCGAGGAGTCGGTCGACCGGGTGATCGGTGGCCCGCGCCGTAAGAGCCGCATCATCAGCGAGCACGAGAAGAAGATCACGGCCTATCACGAGGGCGGCCACACGCTGGCGGCCTGGGCGATGCCCGATATCGAGCCCGTCTACAAGGTCACCATCCTGGCCCGTGGCCGCACCGGCGGCCATGCCATGACGGTGCCCGAGGACGACAAGGGCCTGATGACCCGCTCGGAGATGATCTCCCGGCTGGTCTTCGCGATGGGTGGCCGCGCCGCCGAGGAACTGGTGTTCCACGAGCCGACCACCGGCGCGTCCTCCGATATCGACCAGGCCACCAAGATCGCCCGTGGGATGGTCACCGAGTACGGCATGAGTGCCCGCCTCGGTGCGGTCCGCTACGGCCAGGAGCAGGGCGACCCGTTCCTGGGTCGCTCGATGGGCGTGCAGCCCGACTATTCGCACGAGGTCGCCCGCGAGATCGACGAGGAGGTGCGCAACCTCATCGAGGCCGCGCACACCGAGGCGTGGTCGATCCTCAGCGAGTACCGCGAGCAGCTCGACACCTTGGCGACCGCGCTGCTCGAGCGCGAAACGCTGCACCGCAAGGATCTCGAGAAGATCCTGGCCGGCGTCGAGAAGCGTCCGCGGATCACCGCGTTCAACGATTTCGGTGACCGGCACCCGTCGGACAAGCCGCCGGTGAAGACGCCGGGCGAGCTCGCCGTCGAGCGCGGCGAGCCGTGGCCGCCGGTGCCGCCCGCCCCGGTTCCGGTGCCCAACGGCGCACCGCCGGTCGAGCCGAACGGTTACGGCCAGCCCGCGCCGCCCGCCGCCGGTTACCCGTTGCCCGCCGCGCCGACCCAGGCCTTCCCCCGGCAGCCGGGAACGCACGGTTCCCGGCCCGACTACGGCGCACCGGCCGGTTGGTCGGCTCCCGGATGGCCGCCGCGCGACGAGCAGCAGCATGCACCTCAGCAGCAGGCACCCCAGCAACGGCCGCCGCAGCAACAGCCGCAACAGCAGCAACCGCAGCAGCCTCAGCCCCAGCCGCCGCAGGATCAGGGCAGTGCTTGGGGTCGGCCGGAGCAACAGCAGCCGCGGCGCACCGACGACGGCTTCCAGCCGTGGGGCGCCCAGCCGCAGCCGCCCGCGCGTGACGCGGATCGGGACAACCAAGAATGGGAAGGGCCGAACGGCCGCCACTGACCGGTGGCCAACTACGCTCGAACGTCGAATGCCGGACGATTACCGGCGTCGACTAGGTTCTCGGTCCACCCTCTCGACTGCAGCGGCCTCCCGGATCGGCTGACCGTTGTCAGAGCGACCAGGAATGTTCGCCAGGGACAGACGTGGCGAACAGGGCCGAGGACCGGCGGCACCAGCCGCCGAATTACGGAGGTGCGGAGAAGTTGTCGGCCAACAAGCAGGACCTCGATCCGGCAGGCGAGCTGGGTGCGACGAGTCCGTCGGTGCTGACGGCGCTGGCGACCGGTATGCCGTTCGATCAGCCACGGGCCGAGAACGCGGTGCGCGAGCTGCTGATCGCGGTCGGTGAGGACCCGGACCGTCCCGGTCTGCTCGACACGCCCGCGAGGGTGGCGCGTGCCTACCGGGAGATGTTCGCCGGGCTCTATACCGATCCCGACGAGGTGCTCGCGACCACCTTCGACGAGGGGCACCAGGAGCTGGTGCTGGTTCGCGACATCCCGATGTTCTCCACCTGCGAGCACCATCTGGTCTCGTTCCACGGTGTCGCGCACGTCGGTTACATCCCCGGCCCGCACGGCCGGGTGACCGGGCTGTCGAAACTCGCCCGCGTCGTCGATCTCTACGCCAAGCGCCCGCAGGTGCAGGAGCGTCTCACCAGCCAGATCGCCGACGCGGTGATGCGCAGGCTGGATCCGCGCGGCACGATCGTGGTGATCGAGGCCGAGCACCTGTGCATGGCGATGAGGGGAATCCGCAAGCCGGGCGCCAGCACCACCACCTCGGCGGTGCGCGGTCAGCTGCAAACCGATGCCGCCTCGCGATCCGAGGCGCTGGACCTGATCCTGCGCAAATGAGCCAGCCACTGGTGACCGCCCGTGACCACCGTTCGTGTGTGGTCATGGGGGTCGTCAACGTGACCGCTGACTCCTTCTCCGACGGTGGTCGTTACCTCGATCCCGAGCTCGCGATCGCGCACGGTGTCGAGCTGTACGAGGAGGGCGCCGACATCGTCGACGTGGGTGGCGAATCCACCAGGCCGGGTGCCGACCGCGTCGATCCGGCCGCCGAGATCGCGCGGGTCACCCCGGTGATCCGCGGGCTGGTTGCCGCGGGTGTGCCGACCAGTGTCGACACGATGCGCGCCGAGGTCGCCGAGGCCGCGCTGGCGGCGGGGGTCTCGGTGGTCAACGACGTATCCGGTGGCCGCGCCGACCCGAACATGGTGCGGGTCGTCGCGGATGCCGGCGTGCCGTGGATTCTCATGCACTGGCGCGCCGCCGCGGACTACCGGCACACCGGTCCCGCCGACCACTACGACGACGTGGTGGCCGAGGTGCGCGCCGAACTCGCCGCCCAGGTGGAGCTGGCCGTCGCGGCGGGCGTAACCCCGGACCGGCTGATCCTCGATCCTGGCCTCGGCTTCGCCAAGAACGCCGACCACAACTGGGAACTGCTGGCAGCGCTGCCGGAACTGGTGGCGGGCGGTTTCCCGATCCTGATCGGCGCCTCCCGCAAGCGCTTCCTCGGCGCCCTGCTCGCCGACGACTCCGGCCCCCGTCCTCCCGACGGACGCGAAACCGCCACCGCCACGCTGTCCGCACTGGCCGCTACTCATAGCGCGTGGGGCGTACGAGTTCACAACGTCCGTGCCTCTCTCGACGCGATCGCCGTCGCCGATGCCTGGCGGCGCGCCGCCGAAGTACGTGCAGTGCCCGCGCGAGGAGACGCACGGTGAACGCCGCGGCCGACGACGCCTCTCGCCCGCCGTCAGTGCGTCCGTTCGCCGATCGAACCACCGCCCGAGGAGCTGTCCGATGAACTCACCCCTGTTGCCGCCGCCCGCCGGTAGGCCCGCGTCCTCGCGGATCGAGCTGCGTGGTCTGCGTGCGTTCGGTCGCCACGGTGTGTTCGACTTCGAGCGTCAGGACGGCCAGGAGTTCGTCGTCGACTTGACCGTGTGGGTCGATTTCGCCGCGGCCGCGGCCTCCGACGACCTCGCCGACACGGTCGACTACGGCGCACTCGCCGAGCGGGCGGTGCGCATCGTGACCGGTCAGCCACGCAATCTGATCGAGACGGTCGTGTCCGAGATCGCCGACGACGTGATGGCCGACCCGCGGATCGAGTCGGTGGAGGTGGTCGTGCACAAGCCGTCGGCGCCGATCCCCCACACCTTCACCGACGTGCGCGTGGTCGCCACTCGGTATCGCACGGTGGCGCCGGGGTCGCGGCGGTGACTCGCGCCGTGCTCTCGATCGGCTCGAACATGGGCGATCGGCTCGCGCATCTGCGCAGCGTGCCGGATGCGCTGGGGGAGCGCGTTGTCGCAGTCTCGCCGGTGTACACGACCGCGCCGTGGGGCGGCGTCGACCAAGACGACTACCTCAATGCTGTGGTGATAGCGGAAGATCCGGACTTCGACG
>JACIXH010000208.1 GCA_014360565.1 Nocardia sp. | reverse complement strand
AGCCCTACACCCCAGGGAACAGTCAGCCGTATGCGCCGGGCAGCGGTCAGTCGTATGCGCCGGGGAACGGTGAGCCGTATGCGCCGGGCAGCGGTCAGTCGTATGCGCCGGGGAACGGTGAGCCGTATGCGCCGGGCAGCGGTCAGTCGTATGCGCCAGGGAATGGCGAGTCCTACCCTCCGGGGAACGGCCAGCCCTACCCTCCGGGCAATGGGCGCCCGGACCAGGGACAACCTGGTTGGCAGCAGTCGGGTGCCGGCAATATGCAAGGTGGTCCGCCGATGTACCCCCCGCCGGTGTTGCCGCCGACGGGTGGGCAGGGTGACGTGCGCAGGCCCTATCGGCCGGAGTATCAGTCGCCCACCGAGCACGTCGTGCTGCTCGTCCGGCCGTATGGCAGTGGGGTGCCCGCCGAGTTCGATCCGCGGTCCGGTTCGTTGCGGCCCGCGCCGCCGGGACAGCTCGGGGCCGACGGCTTGTACGCCGATCTCGGTGGGGTGACGGTGATCTTCTATCGTCTCGCCGATCGGCTGATGGTGCAGGTCGGCACGCAGCCCCTCGACATCACCGATGCCGCGCACATCGGCTGGGAGCGCTCGCGTCAGCGGATGACGCGGTTCACGGTGGCGGTCGACGGCAGGCCGATGGGTGAGCTGATCTACCGTTCGCTACCGCCGGAACTGGACCTCGGCCTGCTGATCCGTAACGTGGTTGCCGATCCGGCACGCCGGATGACAATCTTTGGCGACCGAGTCTGATGCGATCGGAGAGGTTTCGAAAGTGAGTGACGATCCGATCGAACTGAGCGATCCGGATGTGGCCGTCGACGCGGCGACCGGCAGGTTGACCTACCGGGGTGAGCCCTACAGCGGCGCGGTGATCCAGACCCGCGCCGACGGCTCGTGGCGCGAGTACTGGAGCTATGACGACGGCGACCGCGACGGTGACTGGTCGGGCTGGTACCCCGATGGCACCATGCGCTACAACGGCGAGTTCTACCGCAACCGGCCGGTCGGCACCTGGCAGGAGTGGTACGCCGACGGCGCCCGCCGCCTCGAGGACGTCTACGACATCGAGGGCGTCCTGCTCACCCACTCGGTCTGGAACCAGGCGGGCGAGGTGATCGAATTCGAGGACGAGCGCACCCGCAAAGGCATCTCGGCCGACGCGGTGCCCGCCGACGATCCCGCAATGCGCTGGGACGACGAAGAGGGCCGCATGTACTACGGCGCCGAGCCGTTCACCGGCCAGGAGTTCCGTCGTCCGGCGCCGAGCAGCCCGATCACCGAACTCGCGAGCTACACCGACGGCTACCCCGACGGACCGACGCGCGGCTGGTTCCTCGACGGAACCCCGCGCTACACCCGCGATTACGCCGATCGGCACCCGGTGGGCCGCTGGTGCGAATGGTTCCCCACCGGAATTCGAAAGGCAGAAACCGTTTTCGCCCCCGACGGCGCGTTGCTCACCCGGACCGAATGGGACGAGACCGGCGCGGTGACCGCGCAATACGGCGAGACCGGGACCAGGTAGAAGGAGTGCGCAGTGGCTGACGAGCTGGCCGGGGATCCCGACGTCGGGTTCACCCTCACCACGGTGGTGGCCGACGACGACGGGATCACCGATCGCGCCGCCGCGCTGAGTCATCGCATCGCGAAAACGCTGGCGGCACTGGGCCCGCCTGGCTGGACCAAGGTCGAGGCGTCCTTCGCGATGACGGCGGCGGCCGAGGTGTCGATGGTCGTGTTCCACGACGAGCAGCAGCGGTTCGCCCGGGTGTTCCCGAGCCCGGAACTGCTGGATCTGCTGCGCGAGCACCGGCACCTGTCCGCCTCGATGGGCGACGGACCGTGGTGGCGCTACCTGCTCACCCTGAGCAACGCGGGCCGGATGAACGTCGAATTCGATTACGGCGACGACCCGTTCCCCGACGACCAGCTCTTCCCGCCGACGGTGTACCGCACCGACATCGAGATCTATCCCCGCGACCGGCTGCCGATCTGGCTGGCCGCCTACGTCGGTCACGGCAACCGGCAGATCCGCGGGCCGCTGGCCGCGGCCGAGCAGGCGCGCGCGGACACCGCGGCGGGCCGCACCGCCATCGGTTCGGCGCCGGATGCCGAATTCCCGCCGCTCGACCTCCTGGCCAGGCGGTGGGCGCTGATCGCCGCCGCGTTCGTCGCGATCGGCTCCAAGTGGGGCCCGCGCGTGACACCGGCCTTCCATGTCTTCGAGGGCTCGAAACACAGCGGCTCCACGCTGTGTCTGCTCCCGGGTGATCGTGCGGTGCTCTCCGGTGGGGTATGGGACGCACCGGAACTCGACGCCGTCTACAACAAAGACCTTCCGATGCCGCAGTTCTACCTCGGCGCCCCGGGCTGGGTCGCCGAACCGGTGATCAACCGCCGCGCGGAGAACGGTCTGCTGAGCTTCTGCTACTGGTGGGAGGGCGGCCGCTGGTACCGCGGGGCGTCGGCAGGCGCCGACGCTCTGACTCCCGCCGTCCCCGGCATGTGGACGACCAGGACTGTCATCGACGTGTTGACCGGCTTGCTCGGCGCGACAGCGAGCCAGGCGCAGAAGGAAGCCGTTCCAGGCTTGGTCGACGCCGCCGAGCGCGCGGCCGTGGCGAGGGAGGCGTTCACCCGCGTCTTCCCCGCCGACGTCTACCACGTCGATTCCGCCTGGTTCCAGCTCGATCTCGCCGGTTTGCTCGGTACCCACACCGTCGGCCTGGCGACCTGACGAACGGCGTCGTGGGAGTTGCGAGGGTGTGCCAGTTGTGGTGTGCTCGCTAACCGACGGGCTGGGAGCGACGGCTCGCGGGGCGGAGGGAACCGGCAATGGCCAACGAGCACGCCAAGGCACAGATGGCGGACATCCTCGAGACTGTCCAGACCCAGATGCGGGCGATCGCGCAGGTGCAGCAGGATCGCGCCAAGATCGTCGCCAGCGCCACGGTGCGCAAACGGGTGACGGTGACGGTCAACGCCGACTACAAGGTCATCGAGACGAAGTTCACCCCCGATATCGACGATCTCACCTACACCGAGATCGCCAAGGCCGTCACCGAGGCCGCGCAGCAGGCCTCGGTCGAGGTGGCAGCCAAGACCCAAGCGCTGATGGCGCCCATCCAGAACGAACGCGCCCGCCTGCCGAAGATCACCGAATTGGTCGAGGACATGGACGGTTTCGCCATTCCGCAGCCGGTGGAAGCGTCGTTGGAGCCGCCTAATTCGCCTGAGCGGGAACGTCTGTCGACCGACGAAGAGGACGGATCCCGCGACCCGTCCCGCCCGGCGACCGACGCCGGCTGGTGATCGGAGATGGTCGAGCCATCGCAACCGGCGAGATCGCCGCTGTACATGTGTAATTCATCTGTCAGACCGTAGAATCGTCAGCAAGTGCGTGCGAATCGGCGGTGTCGTGGTAGCGGTGCCATGCGGGGCGCGAGGCGACACCGGTACGGACAGGGAGGGTCGACTTCATGACGGGACCATCGGCGCAGGATCAGTGGGCGGGGCTGCGTTCGGCAGCCTCGGACGGATCGCTGATGCTGGAGCCGTCGGCGCTGCCGAACCTGGTCGAAGCCGCCAATAACGCTCGCTACTGGGTCAATTCGGTCAAAACCAATGTCGACAATGTCGCCAACCTGCCCGAGTTCTCCTCGCTGGAGTCCGGCAAGCAGCTGTCGAAGCAGTTCGAAGGCAAAGCCACTCAGCTGACGACCGTACTCGGCAAGCACGAGACGGTGCTCGACAATATCGCCAACACCTTCCTCGACGCGGCCCGGCACTACAAGGGCGCCGAGGACGGGAACAAGGTGGATCTGGACGCGCTGCGCACCAAGATCGAGCAGGGCAGGAGCGCGGGCATGAGCAAGACGCCGCTGCCGCCCACCGTGATCCAGTATCCGGCGGTGGCGACCGCGGTCACCCTGCCGAAGATTCTGGCCGACGGCAAGACCTTCGATCCCGCGGGCATGAAGGCCGAGAACCCCGGCGCCTACAACTACAACGACCTCCAGGCCATCCAGGCTTCCCTGGCCACCGTTCCCAGCAGCCTGGCCCACACCTCGTTGTACTGGGGCAATCTGGCGGGTTGGCTCAAAACCGGTTTCGACGACCTGAACGCCAAAGTCGAGGCGAGCAAGAAGAGCTGGACCAGCCCGGGCGGTGCGACGCGCGCTATGTCGGCGATGTCGGCCTACCACGAGGCCAATGGGCTGCTGGTGGATCAGACCAAGCAGGTGGCCGCCGCGCTCGAATACGCCGTCGGCTGGATCAACGCCACCTCCACCGGGCTGGGGACCGCGCTGATGTTGCCCCGGTGCTACTCCGATCCCAATGGCACGCAGGCACAGGCCGACAAGGAGGCCTGCGCCAAGAACGGCCGCCAAGTCATGTGGAACACCTACGTTCCCGGGCTCAACAGCACCACGAGCCACCTTCCCACTCTTCCCGAGCCGACCGCGCCGACCTCCGGGAACGGAACCGGCGACGGGAACGGCAACGGAAATGGGAACGGGAGCGGAAACGGCTCAGGAAACGGCAGCGGCTCGGGCTCCGGTTCGGGTTCGGGGTCGGGAAGTGGCTCGGGTTCGGGCGAAACCTCCGCGGCGTTCAACAAGGCGATGGCGGAACTGCAGGCACAGAAGTCCGGCAGCCAGGTGGGCAACGGCAGCACCGACAGCACGGGCAACGGCTCGCTGGGGTCGACCGGCTCGACCGGGTCGACGGGTTCGACGGGGTCTTCCGCGACCGAGCAGTTGACCTCGGCCCTGCAATCCGGTCTCGAACAGGCCACTTCCGCCGCGCAGTCGGCGGTGGAGCAGGCGACCTCGGCCGCCGAACAGAGTGCCCTGGCGGGTATTCCGGGTTCGTCAGCGCTGGGTTCGTTGCAGGACCAGGCCAAGAAGGCGCTCAGCGCGGCGAGCAAGGGTGGCGGTGGCGGTGGTGGCTCCGGTGCGGGCGGCGGTGGCGCCGGTGCCGGTGCCGGTGTCGCGCCGCTCTCGCCGAGCCTGGACAGCGCGTCCAAGCTGTTCCCGCGGGCCTCGGCCACCACGGGTCTGGAGGGATTCCGCACGGGCGTCGCGTCGCAGGGGTCCGGCATGCCGATGGGCGGTATGCCGATGTCGCCGATGGGTGGCGCCGGTGGTCAGGGCGGCCAGCAGAAAGAGCACAAGCGCGCCGACTACCTCGACTCCACGACCCACCTGGACGACGCGCTCGGTGACGCGCCGATCGTCGCGAGGCCGGTGGTGGAGCAGTGACGCCCACCTGGGAATTCACCGGCGACGAGTTCGACGCGCTGTGGGCAGGCATCGACGAGGAGTACATGCCGGACCCGTTCATCCACAGCAGCGAGCCGAGCACCGCCGAAGCGGCGGAGTTCGCGCTGAAACAGCACTGGATGGCGATCAAGCAGCGGTGGGGCCACGAGCTCGACGGCATCATCGAGGTTCTCACCCGTCCCGATATCCGGGTGATCGTGCGTGGGTACGGCGGCGGCAAGCGGCTCACCGATCCTGCCTTCTCGGTGCGCATGCTCGCGGTACGCAAGGGTGAGGTGGGCTACCTGGTGCGCCAGCGTCCCGGCCGAACCCTTTACCACGCTGAGGGATTCGTCATCACCCGCCACGACGCGCTGTCTCTCGGTGACGTGGTGGCCGGCCAGTTGCCCCAGGCCGAAGCGGGCCGCGGCCAGGAGATCCGCCTCGACGAACCGGCCGACGATCAGTTCGATCACTCCTACGGCCGCTCGCTGGTGCAGCACTACGACGACGACGCCGCGGTGCGCACGTTGACCTTTCAGCAGGCGCCGCTGGACCGCGACGGCTTCATCGACATCGAGCAGGGCTGGTCGCGATTCGGTCCGCGCGGCATCGTGCGCTTGCGGCTCGGCTGGCGCGACCTGACCGACGACGGTCGTTACGTGGTGGTGCCCGGCACGCCGCCGGTGGCCGTCGGCGCCGATCGCAGGCGGGTGGTGTCGCTGATCAACACCCAGATCGCCGAAGTTGTCAGAGCCATCAGAGACGATCGGGCGTAATGATGCACCAGACGGGAGGGGCAGTTGTGGACGAGTTTCCGACTGAGTTCAGTGCCGCATCGGTGACCGGGGCGATCGTGGTGCGTACCACCGAGCAGGGACTGCCGGTGGGGATCACGGTGGACCGCGAGCAATTGCGCCGCGCCCCGGCCGATCTGGCCGCCGAGATCCTGCGGTTGTGTCAGAAGTCGGCCAAGCGGGCGGGTCTGGCCCGGCGTAACCAGCTGGCGGAGGCCGGGTTCGATCCGG
This sequence comes from Nocardia sp., assembly GCA_014360565.1. Taxonomy (GTDB): domain Bacteria; phylum Actinomycetota; class Actinomycetes; order Mycobacteriales; family Mycobacteriaceae; genus Nocardia. Next base: position 5,135 of record JACIXH010000208.1, on the reverse strand, counting down.
CGCTGCTGGCGGCGACGGGACTACCGACCGAGGCCGAGGTCGCGGCGGCGGAGATCGTCGAGGAGCAGGAATACGACACCGAGCCCGACAGCTGGCTGCGGTCGGTCTAGCGAGCGGACAGGGAGGGCGAGGCGATGGTCGAGACCATGGACGAGCTGATCGCGAAGGTGCAGGGCCAGCTCTATCGGCTGCAGGACCTGAGCGAGGCGACCAACGACATCCGGGCGCAGGAGACTTCGCCCGACGGCGCGGTGACGGTGACTGTCGACGGTGCGGGTGCCCTGGTCGGCCTGGAGTTCACCGGGGCGATCGCGAAGCTGTCGCCGGAGGATTTCGAGCGGGTGCTGACACAGACCGCGCAGGCTGCGGCGCACCGCGCGTTCGCCGAACGTGCCGAGCTGGTGACGGCCTACAACCGAACCGGCATGTGAGGTTCAGCTGAACTTCACCGCCGATTGGTGTGGCGCCGGTTTCCGACGGGTAGATAAAGTTACGAAACACCATGGGCTGTTTCGAGATTGGACGATAGCCATGAATAACGTTGCGGTAGTTCCTGATGCAGTGCGTGCGTACGCGGGCGCCTCGGCCACGATGGCGGCGGGGGTCGCCCAGGCGGGCGCGGTCGACCAGGCGGCCACGATGGCCGCCGCGGTGCCCGTGTTCGGTCTGATCGGCCAGGAGTTCCTGATGTCGTTCGCCTACGCGCAGGCCAACCACCTCACCTCGATGGCCGAGCTGGCCGCGGTGCACGCGGGTACCGCGCTGACCGCTATCCAGGCAGCCGCTACCTATGAGGGCGCCGACGGGGCGTCCAAAATGGGTATCTCGGCGGTCGATCAGTAGCAATGACGTATCCAGGGGGAGATTCGGCCGGGGCGGCAGCGTCGGTCGATCCGACTGTGCTCGAGCTGCTGCGAGGCAGCTCGCTGGCGCCGATGCTCGATCAGCCGGTGAGTCAGGTGCTCAGCTCGATGGGGTTGCCGCAGCTGCCGCAGTTGCCCGAGTTCATCCAGTTGCCGGAAATGCCCGCGCTGCCGACCGTCGACCTCACGGCGCTGATGCAGCCACTCACCGAACTGGCTTCCGCATTCGGTACCGGTGCGCTCGGCGGCACGAGCACGACGTCGGGCAACGGCACTTCGACCAATCCCGCCGAGGCGCTGACGAATATCACCTCGGTGCTGGAAACAGTGATGTCGCTCGGCTCGACCGCGCTGCAAACGGTGATGCAGCTGTGGCAGAGCTCCGCCGCGACGGAGGCGACGACCAAGGCCACCGCGGCACAGGCCGACGGCGCCAAGCTCGCCACACAGAGCGTCCAGGAGAAGGGCGTGCTCGCCCACGCGGCGGGCAACGTCGCCGTCGGCGGCGCGAAGCTGGCTGTGGTGATCGCCCGCTATTCGGCCACCCTGGCGCTCGCCCCGCTCTACGCGGCGACGCCGGGTGGCCAGGCGGTACTGATCGCGGCGACCATGGAGGCGATGGCCGAGGGCTTGGCGATCACGGCCGAGACCAAGGCCGAGATGATGGCCCGCAGCGGCGAGATGGCGCAGGCGGGGGAGAAGGTCGCGGTGACCAACGCGCCGTCCGGCGTCGACGCGAGCAGTGAATCGCTGAGCCAGCTGATGAGCCTGATCACGCCGTTGATCAGTACCGCGAGCACCGCGGTCTCCTCGCTCGGTTCGCTTGCCGGACAAGCCAGTTCGCTGTCGACGAGTACGACCGCCGGTTCGACGGCCACCGGTACCGAGGTCTCCGCGACGGGCGAGCAATCCGCCGAGGAGCTGGCCGCCGCGGGTGGCGGCGGTGGCGGTGGTGCGATCGGCGGAGTCGGTGCGATCGGCGGCGCTGCCGCGTCGTCGTCGCCGCTGAGCCCGTGGCAGGGCGGTCGCAGCAGTGGCCTGTCCACCGTCGGTGCCACCGGCGCGGCGGGTGGCACGGGCGGCGCCACTTCCGGCGGCGCGAACACGACCACGGCATCGGCGGGCAGTTCGTCGCCGGGAATGATGCCGATGGGCGGCGCGGGTGCGGGCATGCCGATGGCGCGCGCGGTAGAGGGCGGCGGCAACGAGGCCGTGCACTCGCAACTGGTCACCGGAAACCACGGCGACGAAGTCGTCGGCCCGATCGCGGGGGTGGCGACCCCGGTCGTCGGCGCCGCCGAACCGGTGGTCACCGATGCCCCGCCGGACAAGGAACTCTCACTGTGACGCGGTACGACCACGACAGGGGTAGCAATGAGTAACACCTTCGAATTCGATTCGGCTGCGGCGAGCAAAGCCGCGGCAGCGCTGGACGGCATCGCCGACCGGCTCACCGCCGAACTCACCGCCCTCGCCCCGGCGCTGCACGTCGCACCGGCCGGTACCGAGGAGGTGTCGGTGCGCGCCGCGACCACGGCCAACGGTGTCGCCGACGACTACCTCACCGGTGCGGAGGCGGGCGCTCACGAAATGACCAAGTTGGCTGCCACCTTGCGTGCGCAGGTCAGCGAGTTCGATCAGATGGAAACCGACAACACCAGCGGCTTCAACGGATAATGATCGAACCACCGCAGCCCGGCTTCACCGGAGTGGTGTGGGAGGCGCGCGAGCCCGACAAGCTCGCCACCGACCTCACCACCGGTGCCGGACCGATGCCGATGGCCGACGCGGCCGCCGCTTGGACGCGGCTCGCCGCGGCCTTCGGCGCGGCCGTGCTCGACTACGAGCAGGTGCTGCAGACTTTGCGCGGTTCCTGGCAATCCGGGAACAGCGAGCTCGTATGGGAACGGATCTCCACGCTGCGCGAGTGGTTGCTCGAGACCGCGGCGGCCGCGACCGCCAACGCGGCCAGGCTGCAGGCCCAGGTCCTCGCCTACGAGGTGGCGGCCATCGCCATGCCCAATACCGCCGACATCGCCGCCATCACGGCGATGCAGCAGGCACTGGAACAGGTCGGCGCAGCCCTCGGCGCGCCGATCAAGGCGATCGCGGCGCAGACCGATGCCGATGCCGACGTGGCCAAAGCCGTTGCCTCCCGGGTGATGCGCAGCTACGAGGCGGCCACCGAACCGCTGGCGACCCCGTGGTTGCACGCACCGCCGCCGCCGATCGCCCCGGAAGCCGCGCTGACCGGTGAGAAGTCGGGCCGAGACGCCACGCCGGCACCGAGCGCCGGGGCGATGACGGGGTTCGGCGCGATCGGATTCGGCGCGCTGCCGTCGATGCCCGCGCCGATCCAAACGGCTTACCGCGCACCTACTTTCGTTCAATCTGCCACCACCGTGGGCGCCACGACGCAGTCGGCGCCGGTCGCAGGCGCCCCGGCCGGGCAGTCCGCGCCGCTCGTCCCCGGTGCGATGGCGCAAGGCGGGGGGCAGGACTCCGCGCGCTTCCCGCGCGCGGGCATCGCCTACGAAGAGTCCGACCAGCTGGTCGCCGAAGGCGAGATCCAGGCCGCGCCCGCGGTACTCGGCGTCGCCGAACGCGCCGCGCCGCAGACCGGCGGCACCGCCACCGCGGAGGGACGGCCATGACCACGCTCACCAACGACGCGCTGCTGGCCGTCGCCGACCGGCTCGGAGTGCAGACCCTGCCGCTGGTGCTCGCGGTCGGCCCGCAGCAGGACACCTTCGACGCGTGGCGCGCGGCCCGCGACGCCGCGGTCGCCGAACTCACCGCCACCGGTATCTTCGACAGCTACGGCGATGTCGAGCCGGACCTGGCGGGCGCGCTGCACACCCTGGCCCAACCCGACGCCGAACTCGTCGCCCGCGGCTACGGCGACGCCGGTCGCCGGCGAATCTGCTTGGCGCGGCGCGGTTCCGGTCACGCCAGCGCGGTGCGCACCGGCGAGATCTTCGACATCGCCACCGACACCATCGACGGATCGGCCCGTGAACTCGCCCGCCTGCTGCTCGCCGCGCTGCCGACCTGCGCGCCCGCCGAGGTCGCAGCGGTGAGCGTGTCCGCAGATGAGCTGGCGGTGCGCCTGGACGCCGCCGCAACAACTTCCCAGTACGTGGACGCGATGTATGCGCTCGGTATCGACGCGCACCAGGCGACCGTCCTCGGCGCGGCCTTCGGCACCTGCCATGGCTACGTCGAGATCGTCGCCGTAGTCCACCATGACGGGCTGACCACCCGAGCCCCTGGCGCGGTCGCGGTGTACGACACCGCGCGCGGCCGGATCGTCGTAGCGCCGATGACGGCGCCCGACGGGCAGGTGTGGTCGACCATAACGCCGGGCACCGATCACCGCCTCACCCAGGCGGTCGGTGCGCTCCTCGAGGGGCTTCCCGGTGGGGGGTGGCGGCCTGATTAAGCCATCTCTCGTTTCAACCATCAAGTAGGAAAGGTTCGGCATATGCCCCCTCAGGGACCAGTAGGCGTAGAAGCCGGCGGCGTAGACGGCGTCGTCTCCAAGCTCGAAAGCAGCATCGGCAACCTCCGCACGTCGGTCGGCCAGATCGATGACGCGGCCCAGGCCGTGCTCCGCGGCTGGAAGGGTGACGCTTCCTCCGAGTTCGTGAAGGTCGCCCAGGCCTGGCACGACGAGTCCGATGCACTGAACAAGAAGTTCGACCGGCTCACCGAGGCGGTCAGCACCGGTAAGTCCACCCTGGTGAACATGGACGGCCAAGGCCTGTCCGGTGGTGGTTCCACCGGCGGTGGCGGCGGCTACACCAATCTCTGACCGCGAATCAGACACGAACAGGAACTGAGCTCATGACCATTCTTTACGATCCCGCGGCGATGAACGAGCTGTTCAGCGACCTGCAGACCTACGGCGGGAAGATGAAGGGCGAGATCGACGAACTCGAAGGCGCCGCTTCGGATTTCCGCAACAACCTGCAGGGTGATCAGGCGATCTCGACCTTCGACACCGCCCACAAGAACGTCACCACCGAGCTGGCCGACACCCTCGACAAGCTCGACAAGCTCGCCGCTCAGGTCGAAGCCGCGCTCCAGCGCGCGCTCGAGGCCGACGGCAAGGTCGGCGACGGTTTCGCTGATTTCTAGGAGCGCTGGCGCGCTCGAGCGCGGCTCCTGAGTGGCCGACTGAAAAGCGGGGCGGGACTCGTGCCTTCGGCACTTTGTCCCGCCCCGCTTTTCGGTCGGCCGGGAAGCTGCGCCGGCTGCCGTGGGCGTGGA
>JACIXH010000207.1 GCA_014360565.1 Nocardia sp. | reverse complement strand
CCAGGGCCATTGCTTTGATCCAGAGTTTCATTGTCGTTCCTACAGTTTGATGTTGTGTTTGTTATTCAAACTGCGGCTCAACCTAACGGGTTGCTCCAGAGACTTCCTTCTCATACTGCATCTGCCCTGGGGCAGATCGAGTGCTTCCGTGCGCTGACTTGGTTCTTGTGTTTGTTAGATTGGTGCCGTCAGAGCATCTCGGTAGAGATCTGACCAAGATTTGACCAGCGGCGCTGTCAAGTCAACGGCAGAACAGGCAAGTCGGGTGTGTTCGCTACGGAAGTGTGATGCCCATCACGGGTGTGGCCCCGCAGGACATGCTGTGACCTGCGGGGTAGAAGAGGGTGAGAGACTGAAAGGTCAGAGCGTGGCCATGACCTTTTTCGCCGCCGCTATGGTATCGGCGATGTCTTTTTCCGACAGCGCAGCCGTCGTAAAGCCGGCCTCAAAGGCTGAAGGAGCCAGATAGATGCCTTCCTTCAGCATGCCCTGGAAGAACTTCTTGAAGCGCTCGACATCACAGGCCATCACCTGGTCGAAGCGGGTGACTGAGCTTTCCTCGGTGAAGAAGAACCCGATTCATGGTCAGGTTGTCGGCAAAGGTCAGCACGAATTCGACGCACAGGTTGATCAGTTCGTCGCGGCTGATGTCCATACCGCCGTCGAGCCAGGCCAGAACCAATTCGGCGGCACCTCCGGTGATCATCAGCGAGACCGCGCGGACCAGGGTTTCGCTGCCTTCCGGCGGATTGAACAGTGCGCGTTCCTGTTCGGCGACCACGTCGGCGATAGTGCGCATGGCGGCGGCGCGGCGGCGCATCAGGATTTCGCTGCCGTGCGCCTCGGCGAAAGCGACGCGGGCGCGGCGGGGGTCGCCGACGACGGAATTGAGGATGGCGGTGACGGCGGCCCGGGTTTTGGCGGCGATGTCGTCCGGTGCGGCGGCGAGTGCCTCCAGTGAGCTGCGGAGCGCGGTCTCGATGATCTCGTCGTGGACGGCGGCGGCGAGTGCGTCGAGGTCGGCGAAGCTCTCGTAGAAGAACCGCGGACCGACCTTGGCCTGTTCGCAGACTCCGCGCACGGTGGTCGCGGCCCAGCCCTGGGTGCCGATGATGTCGAGGGCAGCGTCCATCAGCCGCTGGCGGCGTTCGTCGCGTCGCTGTTCGGCCGAGGTGCCGCGATAGATGCCTGTCGCTGCCCGTGTCACAAGCCTCAGTATGCCGCATCGTAAACAGGAATCGATCGTTTACGGAAACGCTTGATTCCTGTATGGTCCAAGTCACACCACATCGCAACGGTGCGAGAGGACAACGAACATGAAGTCGACCCTGGGCCGACGGGCCAAATCCGCTGTATCCGCTGTTGCCGAACGGTATCCCTCACGGACCCGTGCGCTGGCAGACCCGCTGCCCGGCAGTGGATTACGTCCGGTCATGGGCGACTATGGTGTCCCGCTCATCGGGCACGCCTTACCCGCGATGAGCGACAGTCTCGATTTCGCCCGCCGCCGCTTCGACAAATACGGTCCGGTGCACTGGGCCGGACTTGTCGGGCGACGCGTCGTCATGGTCACCGGACCGGAAGCGACCGAAGAAGTACTCGCCGACCGCGACAAGGTGTACTCCGCGCAGCGCGGCTACACCTTCTTCATCGGCCCGTTCTTCCACGGCGGCATCCTGTTGCGCGACTTCGAGGAGCACCGCTACCACCGCCGGATTCTGCAGCAGGCCTTCACCCGGCCGCGGTTGGCCGGCTATCTCGATATCACCAGTCCGGCCATCGAGCGCGGTATGCGCGAGTGGACACCGAATCGCGATTTCCAGCTCTATCCGGCGGCCAAACGCCTGCTGCTCGGCTTGTCCTCGGAAGTGTTCATGGGGGCCGACCTCGGGTCGGAAGCCGCCGGGCTGGAACGGGCGTTCATCGACGCCGTGCGTGGCGGCCAGGCGCTGGTGCGCACGAATCTGCCCGGCGGTTTGTGGGCACGCGGGCTGCGCGGGCGCGCGGTGCTAGAGGATTACTGTCGTCGCGAGCTGCCTGCCAAACGCGCGGGAGCCGGCGAGGATCTGTTCAGCGTATTGTGCCGGACCGCGTCCGAGGAGGGCCATACGTTCACCGACCAGGACATCGTCGACCACCTGATCTTCGTCCTGCTCGGTGCGCACGACACCAGCACGATCGCGGTGTCGATGATGGGGTATCAGCTCGGATTGCATCCCGAATGGCAGGACCGGCTGCGCGCCGAATCGCAGGCGCTGGGCAAGGAATCACTCGACTATGCCGATCTGGACCGGCTGCCGACCCTGGACCTGGTCTTCAAAGAGATTCTGCGGATGTACTCCCCTGTCGGGCAGCAGATTCGAGAAACCGTGCGCGACACCGCCATTCAGGGCCTATTCGTCCCCGCGAACACCTTGGTACTCATCGGCTCGTACTCGGCCATGCGTCAGGCCCGCTGGTGGAACGACCCCGACGTGTTCGATCCCGAACGGTTCACCGCCGAACGGCACGAGGACAAGGCTCACCGCTATACCTGGGCGCCCTTCGGTGGTGGCGCACACAAATGCATCGGACTCTATTTCGGCGGTATGACAGTCAAGGCGATCATGCACCGCATGCTGTTGCAGTACCGCTGGACCGTGCCCGCCGGCTACGCGCCGCCGATGGGCTGGGCGACCGGCCCCATCCCCCTCGATGGCCTACCCATCCGCCTCGAGCGCCTCGGCGCCTCGGTGCCGGCATGAAGATCGCCGCCGACCGCACCCGGTGCGAGGGCCACGGCATGTGCGAAGCATTGCTGCCCGACATCTTTCGGGTCGACGGCGAAGGCAGCGTGACGGTGCTGACGGACCAGGTACCCGAAGCCGAACTCGACGACGTCCGGCTGGCGGTCGACAGCTGCCCGGTGGAGGCACTGCGCCTGTCCGACTGAAGCACATCCGTTCCGAGGCTCGGTATCATGGGTGAGCGCACGGCCGCCTCAACGGTGCCCGAAAAGGCGCCGTCCGCAATCGTTCAGGAGCACCGACGCGCATGCGCAGTGACATCTTCCACACCAACAACACGGCCCAGCAGGCGACCCAGCTCGGCCTCACCCTGCAGCACTCCAGGTGCGTGAAGGCGTGTGTCAACGGTGAGGTGTACGCCCGCCAAGGCGCGATGATCGGCTACCGCGGGCAGTTCGCGTTCGAGGTCAAGAGCCAGGGTCTGGGCAACCTGGTCAAGCGGTTCGCCACCGGCGAGGGCGTGCCGTTGATGAACTGCCGCGGGCAAGGAGAGGTCTGGTTCGCACACCATTCCTCGGATTGCTTTCTGATCGACCTCGATCCCGGGGATTCACTCTCGATCAACGGCAAACACATCCTCGTCTATGAACCCTCTCTCAGCTATGAGATCCAGATGGTTTCCGGTGCAGGCGCTTTCGTCGGTGGTGGCTTGTTCAATTGCGTGTTCCAAGGGCAGGGCAGGCTGGCGATCACGAGCCACGGTCAACCGATCGTCATCCCCGTCAGCCACCAGCAACCGGTGTTCGCCGATTCCGATGCTCTGATCGGCTGGTCCTCGGGTCTGCAGACGTCGATCGTGCGAACCCAGAGTTTCGGATCGATGCTGCGCGGCGGCTCCGGTGAGGTAGCGCAGGTGCGATTCCTCGGCGCGGGGTTCGTCATACTCCAACCGTCGGAATTCAACTTCGGGCCCACGAACTCCAAGTAGTCACACTGCGCTGCCTCGATGGTCGAATCCCGCAGGCCGCGCCTGGCGCCTCGTAGTCGAATGTGCCCGCTACGAGGTGCAACTCCGATGCCGATTCCCTGGGTGCAGCCCATTCTCTGCGCCGGACAGCCGGTCTTTCTCAAGCGATTTCGATGACAACCTTGCCTGAAGCGTGACCGTTCTCGACGGTGGCCAGGGCGGCCGGAGCATCGGCGAGCGGATGGACCGCGGTGATCACGGGTGCCAGGACTCCGTCGAGGTCCAGCAGGGCGGAACGCTCCAGGTTCTCGCGGTCGAGGCGACGCTCGACGAAACGCCCACCGAGATCGGGCACGGACGAATCACCCACCGCGATAACGTTTCCGGGTTCCCGAGCCAGCGGTGCCACTGTCCGTAGCGAGGCGCCTCCGACCAGGTCCACGATCCCGTCGAAGCCGTCCGGAACCAGCTCTCGTGCCGCGGCGACGACGTCGCCGGCGGTGTAGTCGATGAACCGAACCCCGATTGCCTCGGCGTGCTCGCGCTTGGCACTGCTGCCGGTGCCGATCACACGCAGCTCGCGCCCGAGGGCCAGCCGGGCGACTGCGAGGCCGACCCCGCCCCCGACCCCGTTCACCAGCACGGTGGCACCGGCGGGAAGGCCGAGCTGGTCGAGCGCATCCACTGCGGTCGTCCCGGCTACCGGCAGCGTTGCCTCGACGGTCGCCGACAGACCCGCTGGGATGCGCGCGGTGTTCGCTGCGGACAGCACCGTCGTCTCGGCGTAGGTGCCGCCGCCGGTGAATGCGAAGCCGAAAACCGCGTCACCCACCGCGAGCCCGTCGACGTCCTCGCCCAGGGCGAGAACGGTTCCCGCTGCTTCCATGCCCAGCACGCGGGGAAAGGGACGCCCGCCGTCGAGCCCCGCGACCAGACCTGAGCGCAACAGGTGGTCGAGGGGATTCACGCCGGCGAAATCGACCCGGATCAGTACCTCGCCGCGACCCGGGACGGGATCGGGACGATCGAAGAACTCCTGCACCTCGGGCCCGCCATAGCTGCCGAAACCCCACGCCTGCACCATCTTCTGCCGCCTCTCGAATGACCGACCCAGATGGTTCCGGGCTCTGTAGCCATCCTCACCCCTGACACCGATGTCAGGGGCAACCGAATGCAATGCAGGTCACAGCATCAGGCCGACCGGGCCACCGGTTCCTGGGCCGTGGGCTGCTCCGCCCGGTAGCGGCTGTTGGCGCTGATCAGCACGTCGAGCGCATCTCGGGTCGCGATCAGATGTGCGATGTCGGCGTCGATCCGGTCCCGCTCGCGGGTCATCGTCGCGAACGCCGACTCGACGACGCCCAGGTCAGTCGGGATATCCACACACGGCAGAACAGACGCGATCACCCGGCTGGACATACCCGCGTCGAACAGCTGCCGGATGAGCGCCACGCGCTGGACCTCGGCATCGGAGTAGTGACGCTGCCCGGCGTCGGAGCGTGAGCTGGTCAGCAGACCCTGCTCTTCGTAGTACCGCAGTGAGCGTGCACTCACGCCCGTGCGTGTGGACAGTTCGCCGATCCGCATCCTCGAGAGCCTACGCGCGCATTCCCGGTTCAGGCCGTCGCCGACGGTTGGCCACCCGGCGCGGATCGTGTGGCACCATTCCGACAAGGGCGCGTTGTCCATTCGATTGCGCTGCGGGACTGGCGCCGTACGGGTGATAACCCGGTCGCGGCGGGTCCTCGCCATCGCTAACCTCGGTGGTCATGAGCGATCAGTGCCTGTTCTGCGCCATCGTGGCCGGCGACCTCCCCGGTGTGAAGGTGGCCGAAGACGAAACAACCTTCGCCTTCATGGACATTCACCCGGCTTCCGACGGCCATCTACTGGTAGTTCCGAAGCGGCACAGCAGGGATCTGCTGGACATCCCACCCGAAGACCTGGCCGCCGTGACTCTGGCCGCGCAGCGGATCGCCAAGGTAGCTGTCGAAGAGCTCGGTGCCGATGGGGTGAACCTGCTCAATTGCTGCGGGGCCGATGCGTGGCAGACCGTATTCCATTTTCACCTGCATGTTGTCCCGCGCTACGTCGACACGCCCAAGGATCGGCTGACGCTGCCGTGGCGACCGGGCATCCCCGCCGACATGGACACGGTGAACAGCTGCGGTGATCGGCTTCGTGCCGCATTGGCATAGCTGCGTCGATCTCCGACCACTGAGCCTTGTCCGTGGTGATCCGACCGGAAATGCAGGACGTTCGGACCTCGACCACGGTCACCACTGTTTCGCCCGCAATTCACAGGAGACGGCGCACCGCCTCGATGATGGCGTGGCGACGGTCGTCGGTGGTCTCGGCGTCGGTCTCGGAGGCTGACATGCCGGCGGCGTTGCTCGGATTCCATGCGAGCGCGATGCTCAGGACCAGGGTCAGCAGCGCGGTGGGCGAGAAGCCGGAGCCGATGTTGTTCGCCTTCTGCGCGGCGGCAAGCGCCTCCAGCTTGGCCTCGCGCGTCGCGCCGGCCGGGTTCTCGTCGCCGCGCTCGAGGCGGTGCCAGGTGGCCAGCCGGATGACATCGGGATGGGCCTGGCAGTAGTCGAAGAGTCGTCCGGCGTACTCGGGAAGGTTGTCAGCGGTGAAAGGAACCGAGTTGAGGCCGTGTGTGACGTGGGCGTCGAAGACCGCGTCGAAGAGTTGGTCTTTGCTGCAGAAATAGACGTAGATGAGGTTCTTGTTGGCTGCCGCGGCCTTGGCGATCCGGTCCACTCGGGCTCCGGCGATTCCGTATGTCGCGAATTCGTCGGTAGCCGCCTGGAGGATGCGTGCCTTGGTGGCGTCGGCTCGGGACATGAGGATCAGCGTAGTTATGTGGGGCATCGACCGTGTCATCCGATTTCGAACAAGCCCAAGACCGCGTCCGAGGCAACCAGCAGCACCGTGCACCACAGGGCAACACCGGTCATCAGCCAGCGGATAAGACGCCAGCGGGGAATGCCCAGGGCGGCGCCGAGCAGGGCTGAGCCCCACGTGCCGAAAAGGGCGGGCCCCAGAATTCCGAAACCCACCACACCGAACCGGGCAAGGACTCGCCGAGCGCGCTGTCCTGCGGCGCCGGACAGACGGGACTGCGCCGCGGGTGCTCCGCCGGAAATCGCGGCAATGGAAGCTCCTCTTTCGGCACCTACCGTCGAATTCGTCGGTATCGCAGCCGTTTTCCAGCGGATACACCAGGACTGCCAGAGCAGTCGGGCGCGCTCCATGGCGAACACCGCGAAGACGACACAGCACGCAGCGCCCAGCAGCACCGCGAACAGCGCGATCGGCCCTGGCAAGGACAGCGAAAGGCCGACGGGGATCGCGGGGGTGCCCAAGGCGAACCCCGCGAGAAACGTCCAAGTGAACCGCCCCATGCGGATTCCTTCCAGCAGTGTCGTACTCGTCATCGAGCGGCTCGATACCACTTGACTAACTAACTGGTTAGTATCTTTGCATGGAACACATCGACACGGTGCTGGACGACCTGTCAGTCGGCAGATATTTGCTTCTCACCACATTTCGCCGAGACGGCAGCCCGGCCCCCACCCCCGTCTGGGTGATGCGCGACGGTGCGGCGCTGGCGGTCTGGAGCGCGGCGGACGCCGGAAAGGTGAAGCGAATCCGCAACAGCGGGCGGGTGACGGTCTGCTCCTGCGACTGGCGCGGAAAGCCGCTCGGCGCCTCCGTGCCCGGCGTCGCCGAGGTGCTGACGCCCAGCGCGAGTGCACATTTCACTGGCCTGATGAAGCGCAAGTACGGACTGGCCGCTCGAATCGGGCTGGCGGGCAGCGCGCTGCGCGGGGGCTCCGGGCGCATGGCGGGCATCCGGATCCGGCTGGACGGGTAAGCGATGCCGGTCCTGCGTGTCGCCGGCTGTAGGCACAGGCGCGGACAACCTTCGCCACCAGCTACGACGTACAGGACCACACGCTGTAAACAGCGTCGGCGCCCTCGCCCCAACCGACTCCCGTCAGGCGCCGCATCATCTCGAAGACGTAGTCCTCGCTCAGCGGCTCGGGAGCATCCTGTTCCTCGGGCAGGGGTGCTCCCTGCTCATCGGCCACCCCTCCCTCGGTATAGATGATTCGGCGCACCATCGCTGCTTCGAGGTACCAAGCGAAGCCGTGTGTTGTCGAGACGCTGTTGGTCACCCAGGCGAACGACCTCCTGGTGCCCGAAACCTGCAGTACCGCTTGTTGATCCAAGCTCACCCGGAACTCCGGGTCGGCGATGAAGGTCCAGCCGGCCACTGTGGCGATCCCATAGTGGTGGGGTTCATGATGCACCGTATCGATATCGGCGCGCTCGCCCGTCTCCCGGGGCCGACCTGGTAGATCTGCCGGATCCACCGACCCCTCAACGATCAGGCCCTGCACGTTCCATCCCACGCCCAACTCGCTTCCCGCGCAGGTATTCGGCCTGCAGCACGCCACACTGTAGGGGGCAGCTCCGACACCTCGGTGACATCGACTATCGGACGATTGCCGGGCGGTACTGGGCGGCGGGAGGGCGTAGTCGGGTGATCGCCCGGGTTGCCAGACCTGCGCCGCGCATCAGCCAGCTGAATGCCGTGGTCGACGGCCCCGGGACGATTCCGGCCAGTTGCACGGCATCGAGCAGGTCGTAGAGCGTTTCACCCTCGTACATCAGATGGTCGGCGTTGAAGTGGTAGCGGTCCACAGCTGTGCATTGGATGAACGCGCCGTTGCCGGGGATCGCGGGCGCGTCCGCTCCGTAAGGAGCCAGCTTCAGCGGGCCGACGAGGTGACCGCTGCCGTAGTAGCGCACGACAATTCGGGTCTCGCCGTCCGGTGTCAGGTCGATGTAGCACTGTCCGGGAATCGGGTCGTAGCGCCAGTCCGGGATGGCGTCGAAGAACGCGAAGTTGTAGGCCACGAATTCGTCGAGGCCGACCATGGTCGCGCCCAGGGTCGTCACATCCTTGTAGCGCAGATCGTCGGTGTAGAGCTCGTGATTGTGGGACATGTCCCGGGTCTGCCAGCTCCACCAGTATTTCTTCGCCCAGTCCAGAGTCCAGGCGATATCGAAGCCGTGGTCGGCATAGAACTCGATCTTCTTCTCGTACTCGTCGAACCACGTCTGAGTCATGGCGGTCAGCGCGGCTTCGTCGCGGACGTCGACCGGTTCGGCGCGGTTGGTCAGCACTGCCGGGATCGGTTGCGCAAGGCGTGGAAGTCGCAGTGCGTCTTGGAATTGTTCGTCGGTGAACATCACCCTCTCCATCCGGAAGCAGTCGCTTCCTGATGAATGATCGTGGGTTGTAGAGTGGTGCCGTGTCAAGGAGTTACGGCGGCCGGACGGCCGAGGACCGCGCTGCACAGCGGCGGGCGCGGCTGATCGATGTCGGCGTCGAAATAGTCGGCACGCACGGTGTTTCCGCCTTGGGCATGCGGTCGGTCTGCCGTGCCGCGGGGCTGAGTCAGCGGTTCTTCTACGAAAGCTTCGCCGACACGGACGTGCTGCTGCACTCGGTGTACCGGGCGACACTGTCTCGCCTCGAGCAAGCGGTTGCGCCCGCCGTGGCATCCAGCGACCTGCACGCGGTGTTCGAGGCCGCGGCCCGCCTCATGGAGGCTGATCCTCGTGTCTGCCGCATCCTGTTGGTCGAGCCGGTGGCGGACGCGCGACTGCGACGCTATGTGCGAGAGACCATTCCGGCGATCGCGATAGCCGCGGTCGGTGATCGCATCACCGGTTCGCCCGACGACCCCAGCGTCCGCATGCATTTCTCCGCCCTCTTCGGCGCGATGATCTCGCTGTTCGTCGAGTGGACCGAAGGCAACCTCGGCACCGATCGCCACGCCTTCGCCGACCACGCGACAGCAGTCGCGACGAAACTCATGAGCGATATCAGTTCCGCCGGAACGAGATCGCGCCACACCCCGGGACCATGATTCCGGTCGCCGACACCACAAGCTGCCCGCGCGAAAGGCTTTCACGCATTCTTGTGGCAGACCGCCTCGAGCATCACACCGTCGTACCCGGTCCAGAAGGTGGCGTAGTACGGCTGCGCGTACTGCGGGAATACCTGTGGCGCGTAGACGACTTCGTTGCCCCGCGAGACCGCCCAGGTGTGCACCTCGTCCACGTCGGCGCGTGTGCGCAGCATGAACGCGAGATGTTGCAGCCCCGGACGACCCGACGAGTAGCCGGATTCGAACGCCGGGTAGAAGAACAGGTAGGTGCCGATCTTCCCGCCGACGGGCCGGTATGCGAACTGGGTGTCGTCTGCCGACACGAGCTCGTATTCGAGCAGCGGCATGAGTTCGTCGTAGTACCTACGAGCCGCAGTGAGGTCGGTGACGTTGACGCCGAGATGTCCAAGGGGCATCACCGAAACCTACCGATCGGCGCCACCTGCCAGGGCTTCGCCCGGTGACGCCGATCGCCCTGCGCCCGATTCGGCCTTCTCGCCGTAGCTTTCGATCAAGTCACCGATCAGCCGACGGGCGACCGCGTCGCTGTCGGACCAGGTGGTGTCGGTCTCAGAGGTACCGTCGAGTACACGACGTAAGGGGTGGATGTGCCGTTGGTGTGGATGGTCGTTGGCATTGTGGTGTTCGCCGTGGTCCTCGACCGGCTCTTTCTGTTGGCCGAGGTACGTGGCTGGATCGCCCCTCGGGGCAAGTTCGGTTCCGGCGGTGCCGCAGGCCTCTTCGGCGAGTTGCAAGCATTGTTCGCACCGTCGAGCCAGCACACACAGCAGGAGATTCGAAGCCGCGAGATGCGTGGCGAGTCTCTCGAAAGCGGCGATATGCCACTGGGAGTCGACCTTTCGCGGGGAATCGCGCGCCTTCCGCCTGCGAAAGACGAGTAGCACCAGCCGAACTAATTCTGCACTCGCGCTCTGCCGGGTTCACGGTAGGGATTGATCGCGGGGGTTCGGGCCAGGTCGCATGATCTCCACCTCGTCTCGCGTGTGGAGAGCTGGCTCGCGCCACTCCTCCGCGACGAGTGGGGCGCGCGCCACGGAGATCTGCCGGAACCACAGATCGTGATCTACATGCCCTGGAAGGTGTGGTCGGCGATCACGTAAGCATCGTCAGCCGAGGATCTGTTCAGCGTGAATGATGTCTCGAACGGACGAGCATCCGGAGTTCCGTCCAGGATGAGATCTCCAGTCACCCGAAGGAGCGAAGTGACATCGGTGTTCGACTGGACAACAATCGCGTTGACGTTGTAGTCGGCCTTCGGGAAGCCGATGAGCTGCTCGACGATCGCCCTCGTGCCCACGTACGGGTTGTCCCCCACTGTGAGTTGCGCATCCTCGGCGTACCAAAGCTCCAGCGCACGTTGCTTGGCGGTGAGCTGAGCGAAGTAGAGGATGGCGAAAGCCTCGGCGCTGTCTTGGGTGAAATAGTGCTCGGCGGTATCGACCATGACAGTCCTCCTGATCAGTCCCAGGAAGTGATCCGTAGAGATGTCGGGGCGGTTCTCGGCCGTTGCGGCCAGCGCCGCGACCAGGGTGTGCAAATCCTGCGTCGCCACCATCTGAGCAGCCAGATAGTCGCGATGCGTGGCCAACACCCGCGCCATTGCTACTGTGCCCGCGAGCACTTTCGCAATCTGGTCCAACCCCAGACCTAGCTGACGCAGTGCCAGAACCTGATACAGGCGCTCGACATCGGGTTCGGTGTAGAGCCGGTGACCGGTGTTGGTGCGACCAGCCGGTCGCACCAACCCGATGCGGGCGGAATGATGCAACGGCCGGACC
>JACIXH010000206.1 GCA_014360565.1 Nocardia sp. | reverse complement strand
GGACTGCTGACACGACAGGGGCGCCCGAACGCGCCACGCAATTCGCAGAGGCGGCATCCGGCTCCCTGCGCGCACCGGCGCGGACCGCCGGGCGCCCCTCAGCCGGTCTGTCAGTATCCGCGCGGATCGCCGCCCGCGATCTCGACGTGCAGATCGAAGTCGCCCCCGGCGAAGTGCTCGCGGTGCTCGGCCCCAACGGTGCGGGCAAATCCAGCCTCCTGCAACTGATCGCCGGACTGATCGTCCCCGACGAGGGCCACGTTCGGCTCGGCGATCGCACGCTCACCGACGCCGCCGAAGGTGTTGCGCTGCCCCCACATCGGCGCGGCATCTGCCTGCTCGCCCAGGACCCACTCCTGTTCCCCCATCTCAGCGTGCGCGACAACGTCGCCTTCGGCCCGCGCGGCCGAGGCGTGAAGTCCCGCGCCGCGCGCGTCATCGCCGACGACTGGCTCACCGCCGTCGACGCCACCGCATTCGCCGACCGCAGGCCCGCCGCGCTCTCCGGCGGCCAAGCCCAGCGTGTCGCCCTGGCTCGGGCCCTCGCCGTCGACCCCGACCTGCTGCTCCTCGACGAACCCATGTCGGCCCTGGACGTAGACGTAGCGCCGGCCATGCGCACTCTGCTGCGCCGCGTGCTGCGCGACGAACCCGGTCGTGACCACCCCCGCTGCGCCATCCTGGTCACCCACGACATCATCGACGCCATTACCCTCGCCGACCGGCTCGTTGTCCTGGAGGCGGGCCGCATCGTCGAATCCGGCCCGGTCGCCGAGGTGATGTCGCACCCCCGCAACCCCTTCGCCGCCCGGGTCGCGGGACTGAACCTGCTGCGCGGCACCGGGGTCGTTTCGACCGCCGAGCGACCGGACGCACTGCCACCGACCCAGCCCTCTTCGTCCCCGGCATTCGGGACCGTGCTCGTCGACGGTCTCGGCGTCGACGGCTGTGTGGTGGGCGATTTCGTGCCGGGTGCCCCTGCCGCCGCGGTGTTCTCACCGGCCGCCGTCTCGGTATTCCGGGACCGACCCGATGGCAGCCCACGCAACGTGTTCATCGTCGAGATCGTCGAGGTCACCGACCGTGGCGGCATCGTCCGGGTCCGTGGCGACGCGCCGCGGACGCCGGGCCTGTGCGCCGATCTGACTCCCGCCGCCGTCGCCCAGCTCGACCTCACCATCGGCGCGCAGGTCTACTTCGCGGTGAAGGCCACCGAGGTTCGCGTGTACGCCTGCTGAACCACGCCCCGGTGGAAACGGTACGAATCCGTGCGTTCATGCTCGAATCAGCGGGGTAACCACCCGGCGAGTGACCCGCGAAGACCGGAGGGCATCGCATGCCGCTGGACCTGAACAGTGATCTGGGCGAAGGCTTCGGCCCGTGGCGGATGGGCGACGACGCCGCCATGCTCGATATCGTGACCAGCGCGAACATCGCCTGTGGCTTCCACGCGGGCGATCCGTCCATCATGCGCCGCACCTGTGAACTGGCCGTGGGCAAGGGTGTGCGGATCGGCGCGCACGTCGGCTATCGCGATCTGGTCGGGTTCGGCCGCCGTGACATCGCCATCGCCGCGGCCGATCTGCGCGACGACGTCCTCTATCAGATCGGCGCCCTCCAAGCCTTCGCCAGAGCCGCGGGCGATCGGGTGCGCTATGTGAAGCCGCACGGCGCGCTGTACCACGCCGCCGCCCGTGATCGCTTGCTCGCCGAGGCTCTGGTCGCCGCCGTGGCGGAGGCCGAACCGGGTCTGGCATTGCTCGGCCCGGCGGGTACCGAATTGGAACGGGCCGCGCAACGCGTGCGTTTCGTCGGTGAGGGATTCGCCGACCGGGCCTACACTGCAACAGGTTCGCTGGCCCCGCGCGGAGTTGCCGGGGCGGTGCTGTCGCCCGACGACGCCGTGGCGCAGGCGAGCACCCTTGCGCTGTCGGGGACCGCGCGTACCCTAGACGGTCCCGGTACGGTGGCCGTGTCCGTGGCCAGCGTGTGTGTCCACGGCGACTCTCCGGCGGCCGTCGAGATGGCCCGCCGGATTCGGGGGGCGCTCGACGACGCCGGAATTCCGGTGGAGCCGTTCAGCTGAGGGGCGGGAGGCAGATGGACATCGATTGGAACGAGCGGATCCGACCAGCGGGTGACCGCGCCGTGCTCATCACCCTCGATGACCCGCGCCCCGTGCAGCGACTGGCTTCGGCGCTGCGTGTGCACGCGATCGCCGGTGTCGAGGATGTACTGCCCGCGGCCGAAACCGTGCTGGTCACCATGCACTCGGTGAGCTACGGCGTGCAGGTCCGCCGCGAACTCGTCGCCTTGCTCGACCGCCTGGATCACGAACCACCGTCGGCGGATTCGCCGGATGTTTCCCGTGGAACAGTGCCTGACACCGAGTCGGTCGTGGAGATCCCGGTGCGCTACGACGGCGCGGATCTGGCCGAGGTGGCCCGGCTGCTCGACCTGTCGATCCCCGCGGTGATCGCCGCGCACACCGGCACGATCTGGCGGTGCGCGTTCGTCGGTTTCGCGCCCGGTTTCGGCTATCTCACCTCGCTCGACGGCAGGCTCACGGTGCCGCGTCGCACCCAGGCCCGCACCGCCATCCCGGCGGGTTCGGTGGCGCTGGCCGGCGGCTATTCGGCGGTCTATCCGCGCGCCACACCGGGCGGATGGCAACTGATCGGTACCACTGATCTGCGAATGTGGGCGGTGGACCGCGACCCACCCGCGCTGGTGCGGGCGGGTTCGGCGATCAAATTCGTCGTGTCCGGGGACTAGCTGCTTCGACGGAAAATCAAGGGCTGCTCAACGACGCGCCGCCTCGACAGCGAATCGGGGAGAGATCGGATGCTGATCTTCATCGAGCGGGTGGGGCCGCTGGCGACGGTGCAGGACCTGGGCAGACAGGGCTGGTTCGATTCCGGTGTCGGCCAGGCGGGCGCGGCCGACCGCGGGTCACTGCGGCTGGCGAACCGATTGGTCGGCAACCCGGAAGACTTCGCCGCCATCGAGGTGCTGCTCGGGGGCCTGGCCCTGCGTGCCGACGGGCACCTCACCGTCGCGGTCACCGGTGCGCCTGCCCCGGCCACCGTCGACGGCACCCCGGTCGGGCATGCCAGCGTGCTCGAACTCGACGAAGGCCAGGTGCTGCGCCTCGGCATGGCGAGCACGGGTCTGCGCAGTTATGTGGCGGTGCGCGGCGGGATCGATGTGGCCAAGGTGCTCGGTTCGCGCAGCCGCGACACGCTCTCCGGAATCGGGCCCGACCCGCTGGAGGTCGGCATGCAGGTTCCCGTCGGTCCCCGGCCGCGGATCCTGCCGACCGTGGAGTTCGCGCCGGTCGCGCCGCCGCCGGACCTGCTCGTGGTCCGCGCGTGTCCGGGCCCGCGGGCGGACTGGTTCAGCGATCCCGGCCGGCTGTTCCGGGGTTCCTGGATCGTTTCCGCCGACACCGACCGGGTCGGCGCTCGCCTCGACCGCGCCGACGGTCCACCACTGGTGCGATCGGTCGAGCGCGAACTGCCTTCGGAGGGTGTCGCGTTGGGTTCGGTGCAGGTGCCGCCGAGCGGCCGACCGGTGGTATTCCTGGCCGACCACCCGATCACCGGTGGCTACCCGGTGGTCGCCGTGGTGCTCGATGCCGACGTCGACCGCGTCGCGCAGGCTCGCCCGGGCGACAAACTGGTGTTCGTGGCGGCCGAGGCGATCAGCGCGGCGGATGCAACCGTGCGTGCATGAGATACACGTTGTAGCTGTCCCACGCCGACATCGTAAAATACAGATCCTGCGCGGTCGACCAGGGATGGATGAACCCGCCGTACGCCTTCGGATACATCTCGGTGGACACCAGCGGCACCGTCGACGTCCACGCGCCCTGCGGCTCACTCGCGGTCCGCAACACGATCTGACTCGCGGCCGAGTCGAGGTAGACCATCTGCCACTGCCCGCTCTGCTCGTCGAACCGCACCGACAGCTCGCTGGCCGTGCCGTGGACGAGCGGTGTCGCCGAATTCTCCGCAGCGGGCGCCCAATTGCCGTCTACCCAGTACTGGTAGGCCGTCTTGTTGAGCACGTCGTCCTTTCGGACCCTGGCCAGCCCGATCATCCCGATCCGGCCGTTGGGCGTGCCGAACATGTAGACGTAGTCCCCGTGCGGCACCATCGCCGCCACCTGGAACCGGCCGAGCCCGAACATGTTCTCCCAGCGGGCGTGCTGATCTTTGGTCCAGGTCTGGCCGCCGTCGTCGGAGTAGGCCAGGCCGCCGTAGTTCGTCAGCCACATGCCGGGGATCTTCGACCAGTGGTTCACCGACATATAGCTCAGGAACTGCCGTTTCCCGAGCGCGAACCCGGAGGTCGGGATCGTGGTGGTCTCCCAGTTCTTGATCTTGCGGCTGCCGAGGAGCTCGGCGGCGTGACACGCACTGTCCTGCACCATCGAATCGATGGTGATCCCGTCGCCCAGGTCCTTGTCGGAGCTGTAGGCGAGCACGTTCGAGCGCCAGTCGGCGGTGTCGGCGCCCGCGCCGCCGTAGGCCCAGCCCTCGCCGAAGGTATCGCCGAACACCATCGCGACCTTGCCCGGTTCGGTCTCCCAGAACAGACCGAGGTCGGTGCCGTCGACCTGCCAGCGCATATCGGTCCGGTTGGCCGATCCGGGCCCGGTCACCTGCTCGACGAGCCGCACGGACTCCACCTTCGCGGGCGCGACGGGCGCCCCGAGCGGGCCGCGCTCGATCGGCCGGACCACCGGAGCCGGCGCTTCCTGGGCGGGCTCGCCCTCGCCGCCGGGCACGGGGATCGGGATGGGCTCGATCTCCGGTTTGATCCTGATCCGCGGCAACGCGATCGCCGAACCGGTCGAGGTCGTCTCGTCCGCACTTTCCGGTTCCGGTTCCGGCGTGTCCCGCACCTGTGGACAGGGGTTGCGGCACGGATCCGAGGGCAGCGGCGCCTGCGCGACGCGCGTGTTGTCGTGCGGCGGATCGGGAATCGGCACCGGCGTCAACTGCGGCACCCAGACCGGGATATCGATGTTCGGCGGCAGGATCGGTGCGGGCGGTGCGGCCGGATCGGGCAGCCGGTTGACCGGGTCGAATCCTGTTTCGCCGCAGATGTTCACCGGTGGCGGCACCCAGGGCAGCGGGCCCGCCTGCGCGGGAACCGCGAGGATGGCCGACAGCAGCACACCCACGGCGGCGGTTCCGTGCGATACCGGTCTTGCGCGCATCTGGCTCCCTCGAATCGGCGTCGGCGAGGAACACCTGTGATCTGGTGCGAACTTACCGGAACCGATCGCCGTTGCGATGCGTCCAAACACATGTGAACGAATTCGAGTACGTCTTCGGAACCGGCGACGCGGTCGAGCACCACTGGTCGAGCCACGACGAACTCGCCGACGCCGGCCTGCTCGACGCGTTGTGGATCGACTACGACACCGGCGGCGACCACGATGCGCTGCTGCCCGATATCCCCCTGGCCACCGTCGACCATCGCACGGTGCTGGCCCAGGAACCTGCGGGCACCCTCAGCAGGCCACCGTGGCTCGACGGGAATTGAGCGCGATGGCCACGATGCCGAGCGCGTAGACACCGGCTCCGGCGAGCACCACCCCGATGGAACGTCCGTCGGCCGGAATCAGCAGCGCGGCCACCGCGATCGCCGCCACGAAGCAGATGTTGAACACCGTGTCCTGCAGGGCGAATACCTGCCCGCGTTGATCGTCGTGGATGTCGATCTGCATGCTCGCGTCGCCGGTCAGCTTGATCGTCTGGCCGGCGAGGCCGAGCCCGAACGCGCCGATCAGCAGCAGGCGGTGCGCGTTGTCGGTCGCCGAGCCGGTGGCCAGCGCGATCGGCGTCACGAGCGTGAGCTGCACGATCACCGCTGTGATGAGTCCGAGCAGTACGGTGCGCGGCCTGCCGAGGCGCGGGATCAGGATCGGCGCGAGAATCGCTGCCAGCAGCATGCCCGCCGCCGCGAACCCGATCGCGACGCCGAAACCGACCAGCCCGCCGCTCATCTCGTCGGCGCCGGTCGGCTGACGCAGCACCAGCACCATGATCAGCGTGTTCATCCCGAACACCACGCGGTGCGCGCCGATCCCGATCATCGCCGTCGTGACGTGCACCGAGTCCCATACCGCCCGCGCCCCGGTGCGCAGACCCGTCGCGATGGCGTGCACGGTGCTCTCGGTCGCGGCCGACCCGCGATCGGGCCCGAGCACGTGCCGGTGGAATCCATAGGCGAGTACCGCGCCGACGAGCGAACCGATCCCGGACAGTCCCACGGCCACCGCCGACGCCGCGTCACCCGCACCGAGCAGCGCGATCACCGCGACCGACGCCGCGGCGCCGATCCCGGCGCACACCGAGGCCACGGTCGCCAGCACCGAGTTCATCGGTACCAGCCAGCGTTGTTCGAGCACACGCGGCAGCGCGGCCGACACCCCGGCCAGCACGAACCTGCTGATCCCCACCGTCGCCAAAGCCAGTATCAGCAGTGGCGTCTCCCCGATGCCCACGAACAACCCGATCGCGGCGACGCCGATCAGCACCGCCCGCGCCCCGCTCGCAACCAGCAGCACATTGCGCCGATCCCACCGATCGAGCAGCGCGCCCGCGTAGGGTCCGAGCACTGAGTACGGCAGCAGCAGCACCGCGAAGCCTGCGGCGATGGCCAGCGGATCGGTCTCGCGTTCGGGGTTGAACAGGATCGCACCAGACAGGGCCGCCTGGAACATCCCGTCACCGAACTGCGCGGCCAGTCGAAGCAGCGCCAGGCGTGGCATCCGCGGGTTCCGGCGCAGGATCGCCCGCCCGTCACGCAGGAGGTGTCTCATCGAGATCGGCTGCTCATCCGCCGTATTCGAGCCGTCAGGGGGATGAGTCGACACGCCATGACCCTAATGCCATGACGAACCTCGCACGGACCACGCACACCCGTGAGCGGTGCACCGTCACGATTGGTGCCAGAATTGAACTGTGACGCCCACATCGACGACACCGCCGCGGATCGAACTGCACCGCGGTGGCGACCGGATGAAGACGCGGATCCCGTGGCTCGACTCCAAGCATTCGTTCTCATTCGGCGAGCACTACGATCCCGATAACACCCATCACGGGCTGTTGCTGGTGAACAACGAGGACGTGGTGCTGCCCGGCGAGGGCTTCGACACCCATCCGCATCGGGATATGGAGATCGTCACCTGGGTGCTCGGCGGCAGCCTGGTCCATCAGGATTCGCTCGGTCACAACGGTGTGATCTATCCCGGGCTGGCCCAGCGGATGAGCGCGGGCACCGGCATCCAGCATTCGGAGAAGAACGATTCGTGGCGCATCGACGGCAACGCCCACGACGAGCCGGTGCATTTCGTGCAGATGTGGGTGGTCCCCGACGAGCCGGGCGTCGACCCCGGCTACCAGCAGCTCGAGATCGATGATGAACTGGCGCGCGGCGATCTGGTGACCGTCGCGTCTGGCCTACCCCGCTATCGCGACCGCACCGCCATCGCGATCAATTCCTCGCACGCCGCGATGCACGTGGCCAGAATGGCAGCCGACAATCCCGGTTTCACTCTTCCCGAGGCGCCCTACCTGCATGTATTCGTCGCACGCGGCGAGGTCGACGTCGAGGGACTTGGCACCCTGTCCCAGGGCGACGCCGTCCGGCTCACACGTTCCGGCGGCCAGCTGATCCGTCCGCACGGCGACGCCGAGGTGCTCGTCTGGGAAATGCACGCGCGCCTGGGCGGTGGGTGAGCTCAGGCCGAACCCGGCTGGCGCGACAGCGTCGCCGACTTGGCGTTGGTCCTGGTAGCCGCGACGATCTGCGCGAAATCCGGTCGGAAATCGCCGTCGGGCGCCTGCATCCAGGTGCGATAGCCGCTGCGCTCGTCGGCAGGCGAGGGCAGCACGACTTCGCTACCGGGCAATGCCACGGAGGCGCACACCCGGAAGAGCTCGGCGAACAGTTCGGTGTCGAGGTAGGAATTGTCGACCGGTCCGGTGAGGAAGGTCCAGCGACCGGAGCGTGGATGGGCGATGATCGGCCCGCAGCGCAGGCCGCGCGTGACGAGCAGTCCGCGGACTCGTTCGCCGAGCGTCGACGGCATCACCACCGCGCCGACCGATCCGATCTCGAGCACGATGCGCCCCAGCGTCGCGTCGACGACGCCGTAGAGACCATGGTGTTTGCGGTACTGACGACAGCGCGCCAGCGCATCCTGGGTGGCCGAGTACTCCTCGGCCGCCGTGTACCCGCCCTTGTCCTCATCGGTGTGCAACGTGCTCATCACGACCTCGTCTCTGTCGACGGTGGTTCGATGTAGCTGTGAGTTCGCTCGATCGGGGCGATTCTCGGTGAGAGGTGGAGCATCACGACCGGGTGGCGCGGGAAACTTTTCCATAACGGCTGGACGTGCGAGAAAAAGACCGTTCTACACAGCCTATAGCCGCACAACCGCGCTGACAATAGTCAGTAGCTGGCGTGTCGATCAGCGTACGATAATCGCCCATGGCTCCCGTTTCGCCGACCGTCGCGCGGTGGGAACTCGTTCTGCGCCTGCGTGAACTCCGCGAGCAGCGCGGATTCGATTCGGCCGGTTTCGCCCGCCGCGTCGGGTTCACGCCCGCCAACTGGTCGCATGTGGAGAAGGGCAGACGGGTACTCACCCGCACCACCATCGAACCGGTTCTCGACGTTCTCGATGTCGCGCCCGATGAACGGCAGGAGCTGCTCGCCCTGCTCGAGGCGAGCAAGCGACGCGGCTGGTGGACGACGGCTTCCTCGGCGCTGATCGGCCCCGAGTTGCAGCGGCTCTACGGGATGGAGGCGGGCGCGCAGAGCATCCGCAGCTACGACAGCATGATCGTGCCCGGTTTGTTGCAGACCGAGGCGTACGCCCGGGCGCTGATCAGCGCCGATGTCATGATCCGACCGGTCCAAGTCGACCAATTAGTCTCGATTCGACTGCGTCGTCAGCGGCGATTGCACGAACCCGATCCGCTCGAACTCACCGCCGTGCTCGGCGAGGCGACGCTGCGTCAGCAGACCGGCGGTAGCGATGTCCTGCGCGAGCAGTTGCGGCACCTGGTCACTCTGGTGCGCGAGCTCGACACCGTCGACGTGCGCGTCATCCCGTTCAGCGCGCCCGAGGGTGCCGTGCTCGGCGGGTCGAGCTTCCATCTGCTCGACTTCGCAAGCGATCAGCTACCTACCTTCGCCTGGGCCGAGAACGCGGTGTTCGGTGGTCATGTCGACGACGCCGAACAGGTCCGCGATCTCGGTTTCGCCTACGTCCGTGCCCGGGAGCAATCCCTTTCTCGCACCGAATCTCTCGCGCTGATCAGGGAGTATGCAAGCGTGTAAGATTCTGGGTATGTCCACGACCGCTCGCCGCCACCCGGCCCAGCACGGCTGGTTCACCTCGTCACGCTCCAATAACGGCAACCAATGTGTCGAGGTTCGTTTCGATGGAGACGCTGTCCAGATACGAGACAGCAAATTCCGCCGCAACCCGATGAACACCGGCCTGGACGAGCCCATCATCACCGTCGGCACAGCCCTGTGGACAGACTTCCTGCACTGTGTCCGCACCACCCGCCGCCACCCCACCCTCGTCGCCCACGTCTCCCCCGACGGCTCGGCCACGCTGCGCCACGAAGACGTCCTGCTCCACTTCACCGCCCCCGAATGGGAAGCCTTCGTGGCCGGCGTCCGAGACGACGAGTTCGCCAGGGTCCAGTAACCGCGGGCTGCGGTGTGCGCAGCCCACAACAAGACCGGTGAGACAGGTCGTCAATCCCAGCACGCCTCACTGCCGAGCTACTGTGCCCGGCGGCGAACTCGCGACCCGCTCCGCCGATGTTTGGGCATACTGGAGCGCGTGACTTCGGATCTGAGCAGCCCCTCCGGTATCGATCTGTCCTTCCGCGATCAGGATGTGCGGGTGCAGGACGATCTGTTCGCGCATGTCAACGGTCAGTGGCTGGCCGAATACGAGATTCCGGCCGACCGGGCCGTGGACGGCGCGTTTCGCACGCTCTACGACCAGGCCGAGCTCGATGTGCAGGCGATCATCACCGACAGTGCGGCCGATGCGGCCGGTGATGCCGATGCCCGCAAGATCGGGGATCTCTTCTCGAGCTTCATGGCCACCGATGTGGTCGCCGCGGCGGGGTTCATCCCGGTCGCGGACGAGCTGCGTGCCATCGTCGAGGTAGCCGACCCGAGCGCGTTCGCCGCGCTGCTCGGCCGGATGCAGCGCACTGGTGTTCGCGGCGCGCTCGCCTACTACGTCGACACCGACGACAAGAACTCCACCCGGTACCTCGTGCACGCCACCCAGTCCGGGATCGGGCTGCCCGACGAGTCGTACTACCGCTCGGAGGAATTCGAGCAGATTCGTGCGGCCTACCTCTCGCACATCACCAAGATGTTCACCATCGCCGCCGCCGACACGTCCCTGGACGGACTGCTTCCCGCCGACCCGGCCGATGCCGCGCAGCGCGTGTTCGAGCTGGAACGCAAGCTCGCCGCGGGCCATTGGGACGTGGTGCGCCGGCGCGATGCCGAAAAGAGCTACAACCTCACCACTTTCGCCGATCTTGTCGCCGAGCACCCGCAATTCGATTGGGCTGCTTGGGTGGACGGCATCGCCGCCGGTGTCGACCGCGCCGGTGCCGACCTGTTCGCCGAGGTAGTCGTGCGTCAGCCCGACTTTCTGCGAGCCTTCGCGAGCGCGTGGGCCGATGTGTCGCAGGCGGATTGGCAGGCATGGGCCGCCTGGCAGGTGCTGCACGCACGGGCCGCTTTCCTCACCGACGCGATCGTCGAGGAGAACTTCGACTTCTACGGTCGCACCCTCACCGGCGCGCAGGAGAACCGCGAGCGCTGGAAGCGTGGCGTGTCGCTGGTGCAGGAACTGCTGGGTGAGGCGGTCGGCAAACTGTATGTGGCCCGGCACTTCCCGCCGCAGGCCAAGGCTCGCATGGTCGAACTGGTGGCCAATTTGCAGGAGGCCTACCGCCGCAATATCGCCGACCTGGAGTGGATGGGCCCCGACACCCGCGCGGCCGCGCTGACCAAGCTGGAGAAGTTCACTCCGAAGATCGGCTACCCCGACACCTGGCGTGACTACTCCGCGGTCGAGATCGACGCAGGCGATCTCGTCGGCAACTACCGCCGCGGATACGCCGCCGACCACGACCGCGACCTGGGGAAACTGGGCGGTGAGGTCGATCGCGGCGAGTGGTTCATGACTCCGCAGACCGTGAACGCCTACTACAACCCCGGCATGAACGAAATCGTCTTCCCCGCCGCGATTCTGCACCCGCCGTTCTTCGACATGAACGCCGACGACGCCGCCAACTACGGCGGGATCGGCGCGGTGATCGGCCACGAGATCGGTCACGGCTTCGACGACCAGGGCGCCAAGTACGACGGTGACGGCAATATGCAGGACTGGTGGACCGACGAGGATCG
>JACIXH010000205.1 GCA_014360565.1 Nocardia sp. | reverse complement strand
TTCCTATCTCGAACTGCCCCGCCACACCCGCGGCGGCCCCTTTACTCTCGGGGCCGCCGCTGTTTCGGTACCTACTTCACGTTGATGACGTGCTCCGGCGGAGTCGCCGCGTAGAGCTCGGTGATCGTCTCGGCGTACTTGTTCGCGATCGGAGTGCGCTTGAGCGACATCTTCGGGGTGAGCTCGTCACCGCCGGGCTCCCACAGGTTGTCCACGATCACGAAACGCTTGATCTGCTCCACCCGCGAGAGCTTGCGGTTGCCCGCGAGGACCGCTTCCCTGACCTCGTCGACGATCTCTGTGCGCCGGGCCAGTTCCGCGTGGGTGGCATCGGTGGCGCCGAAGTCTTTGGCGCGCAACGCCGCAACGTCGGGATCGAGCATGATCAGGGCGGTGATGTAGGCGCGGGCTTCACCGATCGCGACCGCCTGGCCGATCATCGACGAGGCCGCCTTCATGGCGTTCTCGATATTGGAAGGGGCGATGTTCTTGCCCGCTTCGCTGATGATCAGTTCCTTCTTGCGATCCACGATGCGCAGGTAACCGTCGGCGTCGAGGGTGCCGATGTCGCCGGTGTGCAGCCAGCCGTCGTCGTCGATGGCTTCGGCGGTCTTGTCGGGCATGTTGCGGTAGCCGGGGGTGATGATCGGACCGCGCAGCAGCACTTCACCGTCGGCGTCCAGGCGCAGTTCGCACCCGTCCATGACCCGCCCGACCGAGCCGGGGCGTGGCTTGTCGATCTCGGTGTAGGTGCCCACACCCGCGGTTTCCGACATTCCCCAGACCTCGCTGACAGCGAAGCCCAGGCCGAGGAAGTACTCGAGGGTCTCCGGCGGCACCGGCGCGGCACCGGAGGCGGCGACCTTCAGCTCGGCGAATCCGAGCGCTTCGCGCAGCTTCGACAGCACCAGTGTGTCGGCGATCTTGTGCTGCACGCCCAGCACCAGCGAACTCTCACCGGCCAGCTTCGCTTTGGCCTGCGCGACACCGACACCGACAGCCCAATTGGCCAGCGCCTTCTTGACCGGGCTCGGCTCGACCGCGAGCTTGTTCTCGATCCCGGTCTTGATCTTCTGCCACACCCGCGGCACCCCGAAGAACACCGTCGGGCGGGCATCGGGCAGCGCGGCGGCGATCTCGCGCGGATCGGTGACGGTGGTGATCTGAATACCGGTGAGCAAGCTCATCGCGTGCGCGGAGATGCGGTCGGCGACGTGCGCGGCGGGCAGATACGACACCGCGCGGTCGTCGAAACCGACCGGCAGCGGACCCGACACCAGGCCCATGACCTGGGCGATCACATTGCTCTGGGTGAGTTCGACGCCCTTGGACGGGCCGGTGGTGCCGGAGGTGTAGATCAGGGTGGCCAGATCGCCCGGCGCCACCGCCTGCCAGGCCGCTTCGAAATCGAAGTCGGGGTCGGGATCGGCTTCGAGTTCGGCCAGGGTGATCGTGCCCTCTGCCGTGCCGTCGACGACCACGGTGTGCTCGACCTCGGCGCCGGATGCGCGGATCGTGTCCAGGAATGCCTGCTCGGTGATGACCACCTTGTTGCCCGCATTGGCGAACACGTGCGCGATCTGCTCGGTGGAGCTGGTGTTGTACACCGAGAACGGGATGGCGCCCAGGTGCAGGGCGGCGGTGTCGACGAGGTTGAACTCGGGTCGGTTGGTGAGCATGATGCCGACCGCGTCGCCGTGGCGCACGCCCAGTTTCGCCAACCCGGCCGCCAACGCCTTGACCCGCGTCGCGTACTCGGACCAGGTGATCTCCTGGGTGCCACCGACCGTGCGCAAGGCGATCTGGTCGGGCCGCAAAGCGGCAGTCTGCTGGAAGGCGGCGGGCACGGTGTGCACCGTGACCCCGGATGCGTGCGCGAAACCGATGTCTGTCATATTCCTGTTCCCGATAGGCCGAGCTGGATGCCGAACCATTGCGAGTGAAACTGCCTCTTTGTCTCGAGGCGGGGACATCGGCAGTGGCGTGGCTCACTTATCGTAACCGGACATACGGGATTGTGAGCAGAGTTACCGGCGACCCCGAGGCCACCACCACGAGCGCGCCCGGACCGCCGGCTCGTCGCTCGCGTGCGGATCGGCAGGGATGGTGTGGCGTTGCTGGAGCCGTTTGGCCTGCAGATATCGTCTGCCACGCGCCGACTGCAGGGCGATGGTGAGGGCCACCGGCTCGACGGTGATCCCGGCCTCGGTCAGCGCCCGGCACTTGTCGGGATTGTTGGTGAGCAGCCGGACCCGGGTGAGATCGAGAGCGCGCAACGCCTGCGCGGCGGGGCCGTAGCGGCGACTGTCGGGGTCCAGACCCAGGCGCCGATAGCTGTCGAAGGTGTCGGCGCCGGACTGTTCGCTTTTCCGATAGCCTCGGGCCTTCCAGATCAGGCCCGCCCCGCGGCCTTCTTGTTCGAGGTAGACGAGCACGCCCGCGCCCTCGGCCTGGATGCGGTCCATCGACTCGGTGAGTTCGGCGCCGCAGTCACAGTCGTCGGAGCCGAGCCCCTCGCCGTAGAGGCATCGCGAATGCACCCGCACCAGGCAGCCCTCGCCGGGCTCGCCGAACACGAGCAGGTGCCCGCCGTCGCGGCGGTCGGGGATCTCGATGACCCGGATCGGTAGTTGTGTGCCGTGGCGCCCCAGCCGGTGTGCGGTGTCGGCGCCGGCTCGCCCGGTCCTGGCACTGCCGAACGACAGTATGGTCAACGATCCTCCGTACGTGGGTGGGGCGGCCAGGTGCCGATACCGGACACCGCGTGCGAGCTGATCGCCGCGACTTTACCCCCCGGATCAGGCGGTGGGCTCGTAGAGCCGCACGATGCGGTCGATCTCGGTGACGGTAGGCATCGACATCGCTACCGGGCTCAGTTTCTGGGTCGGGATCATCGCCGCGGTCGACCACACGAAATCGGCGATGGTGAGCGGGGATTCGGTGCTGACCAGGCGATAGGCCAGTGCTCCGGTGAAGGCGGCGGCGGCTCCGACGGAGGCTTTGAGGACCTGCGGGAAGTGGTCGATGACGGTGTGGGCCGTGTCGGAGGCGACGACGCAGCGGAAGTTCTCGACCGTACAGACGGTGCCGACGCCGAGGCCGCGCAGCAGCCGAGCGATGACGTCGGCGGATTCGGCGGCCACATCGGGCAGCAGGGCGTCGAGGTCGGCGGCGGCGCCGACGAGGTAGTCGACCGCGCCCAGATACTGATAGAGGCTCTGCGGCACCGACATCGACGGCGTCGGGCACACGATGATCGGCGGTTTGGGTCGCATCTGCGACACCATCGACAAGACCTGTTCGATGACCCTGGGCGGTTGCTCGAAGCTCAGGATCACCGCGTCGGACGCTTCCAGTGCCGCCCGCAGTTCAGGGCGGTGCAGGTCTTCGTCCTGAAGCTGAACCCGGCTGTCGCGGCAGCCGATGATGCGGGACTCGCCGTTGGGCGCGATCACCACCGCGGTCACCAGCGACGGGGCGAACGGCACCACCTTGACCAGATCGAGCTGGACGCCTTCGTTGCCGATGAATTCGAGGATGCGGCGGCCGTATTCATCGCCGCCGACCGCGCACACCAGGTGCACGTCGATGCCGAGCCGGGCCGCGGCGACGGCACGGTTGAGTCCTTTGCCGCCGGGGTGCCCGGCGAAAGTGCCGCTGGCCGCGTCGTCGGCGGCCGGGAAGGAGTCCACCCGGTAGAGATGATCGATGACGGCGTCGCCGAAAACGGTGACCACACCGCGGCGCGCGGGCGCGGTGGCGGTCTGCGCGGGCACCGGCCCGGCCATCGGGTAGCCCGAGTCGGTGGCCAGCAGGCCCGCCAGTGCGGTGAGCGCGTTGTGTTCGGAGGCCGCGTTGTGTTCGGAGAACGTGCGCAAACGCTTGACGGTGGGCGCCTCGGGGGCAGGGTCGACGTCGAGCAGAGCGTGCAGGGCAGCCCACTGTTCGGTCAAGGCCTCTCGACGTTCCCCGAGGTTGTCTGCATAAAGGCGTTCGACGTCGATACCCACGCCGGGCCTGTCCCGGAACAACCCCAGCGACAGTGCCGCATCCACGATCAGGCGGTCCGTGGGCGGCAGCCACTGCGCGACTTCGCGTACGACGGGCAGGATCGAGGCCTCGACGGTGACTCCGGTTCGCCGGGCGTATCTGCGGACAGACAGCAGCTCCAGCAGCGGTGCGGCATCGATCTCGGTGTGGCGCAAGCGTTCTGAGTTCAGGCCCGCGTACTTGCTCAGTCTGGCCAGGATGCTGCGGATCGCGGCGACGCGGGCATCCTGGGGAACCATCGTCATGTCAGTCTCCCGTGGCTTCTCGGCACCAGTGCGCATCCGGGCGGGCATACACCGGACTGCGATCGCCACAATGCCAGGTTTGCCACGCCCGAATTCCGGCAATTACCTACTAACAATGGCAATTGACCGCAATAAATGGCAAATGCCACACTGGGTTACGGGGAGCATGTGCCCCGCCAGACGCTCGGGGGAGGGCGCAGCGCCCCGCCGGGGAAGGCAGGTCCGTGATGGCTATTCATGGCACAGACGACATCTTGCGCAGCGACCGCACGCCGGAGTTCGCGCGGCGAACCGAGACCGGCGGCTGGCGATTGAGCTGGTTGCCCGAGTACCTCTTGAGCCGCGAGCAAGCCTGGGCGGGGATGGAACTCGACGAACTCGTCAGCGATCTCGCCGCGGTCCACGACCGGCTCGCCCACGCCGAGATCAGTGCGCGCGCCGACACCCTCGGCATCATCTGGCAGCAGGCACTGATCAAACTCGCCAAGCGCATCGACGCCAGAGAACATGGCGGCAGCGGAGATTCGACCCAGTCGCTGCACGATCCACCGGCGCAGCTGTCCCGGCTTCGCCCGGCGCGATCGACAGACGACGATCGGGCGCCGCAGGCGAACTACGGCTGAGAACTCAGACCGAGTGGGCGCGGTGTTCGGCGCCGACCGCGTCGGACAGCGACTTGTAGCCGCCCGCGCGCAGGTTCGCGGCGATGCCGCGGTGGATGCGGGTGGTCCAGAAGGGGCCGCCGTAGATGAAGCCGGTGTAGCCCTGCAGCAGTGTGGCGCCCGCGAGGATACGGGCCCAGGCCTGGTCGGGGGTTTCGATGCCGCCAACGGAGATCAGGACCACCCGATCGCCGACGCGGGCGTAGAGGCGGCGCAGGACTTCCAGGGAGCGGTCGGCGACGGGTGCGCCGGACAGACCGCCCGCGCCCATGGCCTCGACCTCGGGGGTGGGGGTGTCGAGTCCGTCGCGCCGGATCGTGGTGTTGGTGGCGACGATGCCCGCCAAGCCGAGTTCGACGGCGAGGTCGGCGACGGCGTCGATGTCGTCGTCGGACAGATCGGGTGCGATCTTCACCAGGACCGGCACCGAGACGCTGTCGAGTACGGCCTGCAGAATCGGGCGCAGGGATTCGACGGCTTGCAGATCACGCAGTCCGGGGGTGTTGGGCGAGGACACATTGACCACGACGAAGTCCGCGAGCGGGCCGAGTAATCGGGCGCTGGTCGCGTAATCGCCCGCGGCGGCGTCGGGTTCGGTGACCTTGGTCTTGCCGATGTTGGCGCCGATCGGGACGCTGGGGTGCGCGCCGTGCAGGCGGGCGGCCGCGGCGGCGGCACCGTGATTGTTGAAACCCATCCGGTTGATCAGGGCATGGTCGGCGGGCAACCGGAACAGGCGCGGTGTGGGGTTGCCGGGCTGAGCGTGGGCGGTGACGGTGCCGATCTCGGCGAAACCGAACCCCAGTGTGCCCCAGGCGTTCGCGCCGTCGGCGTTCTTGTCGAAACCGGCGGCCAGGCCCAGCGGCGCGGGGAAGTCGACGCCGAAGGCGGTGGTGGCCAGGATCGGGTCCTGCACGACGGTGAGCTTGCGGGCCAGCCAGCGGGTCGGCGGGAACCAGGCCGCGAAACGCAGGGCGGCGAACACCAGATGATGGACCCGCTCCGGCGGAATCAGGAACATCAGGCGTAACAGGAGGGCGTACATGATCGGCTCACAATCCAGGTTCGGGCACAGGCAGGCAGGCATTTTTGCGGCGGCGCAACAGCACCCGGCGACTGCCGTCGGTGTAGGCGCGCACCCGGGACAACTCCCAGCCACCGAACTCGGCCTGGATGGCCAGTCGCATCGAGGCGGTGACCCGGTTGACCTCGGGTGGCAGGCGCAGGGGCACGTATTCGTAGTCGTCGTTGCTGGTTTCCCAGCTCGGCGGTATCACCGAGCGTGCGTTGCGAGGCCCCGGAGCTGTGGTCATCACTGCCCTCTCTTCCGATCTTCGGCACCGATCCGCTGCAGCCCATCGCCCGTGCCCGAGGCCACGTACAGATCACCGGTGCGTTCGTCGACGGCGATCGCGTCGGGCTGGCGCAGCGTCGCGAGCCTGGCCGTCTCGACGCCGATGCCGGTAGACAGGTCGTAGCCGACGACCTCGTTGCTCTGCGTGGCACTCACCCACACCAGATCCGATCGCGGGTCGTCAGCGAGTGCGTAAGGCGACGATATTACCGGGAAACGCTGCCGCAGCACGAGCGGACCGGTCGAGTAGACCAGCAACTCACCGCCCGCGGTATCGGCCACGATGATGCGGCCGTGCGAGTCGGTGATGGCGTTGGTGGCGCCGTCGCCTGCCCGCAGCATCAGGCCCAGCGCCTCCTCACCCACAGCCACCACGGCTGTTTGCTTGCGATCGAGAACGGTGGTGTCGTCGCCGGTCAGCGCGATCACGTCGGTCGAGACCAGGCCGGTGATCGTGCGGGTGACTGTGCCGTCGGCGTCGAGTTCGCGCACGGTGCCCTCGGCCGTACCCACGACGAGTGTGCCGTCGGTGCGCGTTTGCACGCTGCGCACATCACCGTCGACCGGGACCTCGACGACGGCGCCGGTGAGCGCGTCGACCCGCAGCACGCGATCGGGGGCGGCGACGAGTACTTCTCCTGGTTTGCCCTGGGCCAGCGACGCGCCGGCGGCGGGCAGGGCGACCGTGCGCGGGGTGCTCGGCGTGGCGGGATCGATCAACGCGAGCGAGTTGCCCGTGGTGTCGAGCGCAGCCAGGCGACCGGTCGCGCGTTCGGCGAGCAGGGCCTTGGTCGCTGGCGCCGCGAAGACCTGCCCGGCGGGGTTCGCCGCGGCAGGCGAGACCGCCGCGGTGGCAGGCTCCCTGGTCGGCACATCGGGGCCGCTGTCTTCGCCGCTACATCCGGTCAGCACCACTACAACCACCGCGCCGACCAACGCAGAGGCGACCGAGCCACGAGGGCGCATGCACCGAACTCCTTCAATCCGCACGAGGTGACTCCTAGATCACCATCTGACCATGATGACTCACCAGTAGCTCCGACCGGGTAGCGCGCGTCGGAGGCGGCAGTGACGCGCGTTACTGTTGACGTGTCGACAATTGATTGCCCCGAGCGGCAGGAGATATTCACGATGACCGACCGGATGCCAGTGGGTTTCGGCATCGACGATCTCTCGGTGGGACCGTTCGCCCACGGCTTCGGTACCACCGACGACGGTCACCCCTTCGCGTTCCGCACCCGCCGCGCCACCCTGACCGTGCAGATCTATCGCGCCGACCTGGGCGATGCGGTGCCCGGCGCCGATGATGTGGTCGCCCAGGCGCAGGCTCAGGTCACCGATATCGACCTCGATGACGAACGCAGCGTCAGTGCCTTCGTGCGTGATCTGCTGCCCGCCGCCGACCCGGTCGCGGTGCCCGCTTCCAGTGAGATCTCCACAATTCGAGCGATCCTGGGGCGGATCAGTGCCGTTATTGATGGTATGTAGATGGTGATGTCTTCCACACTTGCCGCCAGGGCCGCTGCGGCCACCGCTTGCCTCACGGCCCTCGTCGCCCTCACCGCGTGCTCGGGAGCCTCCGACGAGGCCTCGGTCGACGCCGCACGGTCTTCGGCCAACGCCTCCCTCGCTTCCTCCGTCGCGGTCTCGGCCAGCAAGGCGAATGTGCCGCTGCCGACCGCCGAACAGCTCGACGCGCAGATCAAACGCGCGCTCGACCCGAGCCTGCCCGATGTCGAACGCACCGAGCTGATCGAGGACGGCGCCGCGTTCTCCGACGCCATCCCCGACATGTACAAGGCGCTGCGCGACAACCCCCAAGCCGTGTACGGCGTCGTCGACCCGGTCTTCGACAACCGCGACGGCACACTGACCGCGACCATGCGCCTGGACAAGGACGGTTCGGGCACCAATATCCGCACCACCATCGTGCATTTCGTGCTGCTCGACGGTAAGTGGAAGATCTCGCGCACCGACCTGTGCGGCATCCTGCGCTCGGCCGACTATCGCACCGCTGCCTGCGGCTGACATGGGCGAATCTCGATCCATGCGGTGGGGCAGGTTCGTCCACCGCCACCGGTTCCTCGTGCTCGGCGTCTTCGTGCTGAGCGTGCTGGCGTCGGGGTGGTTCGGTCGCGACCTGGCCGAGCGGTACACCCAGGAGGGCTGGTTCGACGAGTCGAGCCAGTCGGTGGCGGCGTCGAAACTGGCCGACGACACCTTCGGCCGCGACACCGACGGCGACCTGATCCTCATCTACACCGCCCCACCCGGCACCACTGTCGACGATCCCGCCGTGCGCGCACCGGTGACGGCGGCGCTGGCCGAGCTGCGCAAACAACACGGCGAGCGGATCCACAAGATCGACAGTTACTGGGACAGCCCGTTCTCGGCGAATGCCTCCGATCCGACCAAGCAGCACGCGTTCGCCAGTATCGGATTGGCCGGTGGCGGCGGAACCGAGACGGTGAACAACTATCTCGCGCTGAAACCGCACCTGGACGCCGATGTGCCCGGCGGCGGGCCCGGCGGGACGACGGTGCAGCTGGCGGGGCTGCAGCCGGTTGTCGAGGGCATCAATATCGGCATGCAGCACGACATCAAGCGCGCCGAGATCATCGCCTTGCCGATCGTGGCGATCCTGCTGTACTTCGTGTTCGGCGGGGTGATCGGGGCGCTGCTGCCGGTGTTGATCGGTGGCCTCACCATTCTGGGGACCTCCGGGATCCTGCGGGTGCTCACCGCCCACATCGAGGTCAATGTGTTCGCCAGCGCGGTGATGACGTTGGTCGCGCTCGGGTTGGCGATCGACTACGGACTGTTCACCGTGACCCGGTTCCGGGAGGAACTGGCCGCAGGGCGTTCGGTCGAGGATGCGACGGCGCGCACGGTCGCGACCGCGGGGCGTACCGTGCTGTTCTCGGCCGCGATCATCGCGGTGAGTTTGGCGGCGCTGTTCATCTTCCCCAACGGTGTGTTGCGCTCGGTGCCCTACGGCGGCATTTCCGCGGTGATGCTGGCGGCGCTGTTGTCGGTGACCGCCCTGCCAGCCGCATTGAGCATCGCCGGGCACCGGGTCGACTGGCTGGGCTGGAAGCGGTTCTCGCGCAGCAAAACCGAGGCCCAGATCGACGCGGGGTTCTTCTCCCGGCTGGCGCAGTGGGCGATGCGACGGCCGTGGGCGGTGGTCATCCCGATCGTGCTGGGGTTGCTGGCGTTGAGTATTCCCTTGCGCCACATCGAATTCGGCGGGATCAGCGAGAAGTATCTGGCCGCCGACAATCCGGCGCGGGTGGCCCAGGAGGACTTCGACCACCTGTTTCCCGGCTTCCGTACCGAGCCGTTGAAGCTGATCGTGGTCGGTGCCTCGCCGCAGCAATTGAGCGATATCCGGTTCGAGGCCAATCAGATTCCCGGGCTGACCGGGCGATTCGAACCGGCGGCGGCCACCAAGGACAACGTCAACGTTCTCTCGGCCGGACTCGGGGACAAACGCGACGCCGACCGGGTGATCGATGCGTTGCGGTCGCTGCCCGCCCCGCCGGGGGTCCAGGTGATGGTCGCCGGCATCCCCGCGCTGGAACGCGACAGCATCAACGGGTTGATCGACGGGCTGCCGCTGCTGCTCGCGATTCTGATCGCGGCGGCGTTGGCGTTGATGATTGTGGCGTTCCGCTCGATCGTCCTTGCGCTGAAGGCCGTCGCGATGAGCGCGCTCAGTTTGTTCTCCACGCTGGGGGTGCTGACCTGGATCTTCGTGGAAGGGCACGGAGCCGAGGCGTTCCAGTTCACGCCGGGACCGTTGATGTTCGCGGTGGTGGCCCTGATCGTGACGGTGATCTTCGGGTTGTCCACCGACTACGAGGTGTTCCTGCTGTCGCGGATCGCGGAGAAACGGGCCGCGGGCGCCGAGGCGGCCGAGTCCATCCGCTACGGCGTGGCCCACACCGGCGGGGTGATCACCTCGGCGGCGGCGATTCTGATCGTGGTGACCGGGGCATTCGGGTTCTCCGATCTGGTACTGATGAAATACATCGCCTACGGCATGATCGTGGCCTTGATCATCGACGCCACGATCATCCGCATGGTGCTCACCCCGGCCTTGCTCAAGATCATCTGGAAGTAGCCGCCTCAGAACTGCTGATTGCCGTACTCGCGGAACCAGGCCACGATCTGGTCGTGGTCGGTGGTGGTGGCCAGCGCCAGCAGGAGCAGCAGGCGTGCCTTCTTCGGCGCGAGGTCCCCGCCGCTGACCACGCCCATCGCCGGGTCGACGGTGATCGCACCGGACCCGTAGCCGTTGGTGGCGACCATGGCGACGCCTTCGGTCGCCATCGCGGCGCCCGCCTGTTTCGGCGACGGCGTGCCCGCGAACACGATGCCCTCGGCGCCTGCGGCGACGGCGGCGGTGATCGGCTCGGCCGGCGCGTCGAGGTAGCTGTGGGCGATGTCGACGCGCGGAAGGGTGTCGCGGTCGATCGCGGTCAGATCGAACGGCGTCTTCCAGCGGGCCGGGTCGCCGCAGTGCTGGACGCGGGCCGGGGCGCGTTGGAGCCGGATGCCCGCCTGGTCGATGGTGCCGAGATCGCCGTATTCGTGGGTGGTGAAGGTGTGCACGCGGGTCGAGTCGGATTTGGTGGCGTCGCGGGCGGGCAGGACCTGGTCGTTGAGGGCGATGACCGTGCCGAAACAGGTGGTGCGGTCGCTGGCCGCGAGGCGGATCGCATTGAACAGGTTGACCGGCCCGTCACTGCCGATCGCGGTCCACGGCCGCATCGCACCGGTCACCACCACCGGTTCGGTGCCGGCCACGGTGAGGTCGAGGAAGTAGCTCAGTTCTTCCATCCCGGCCGACCCGGTGCTGATCACGACCGAATCATGGTCGCGCAGGCGATCTTCGACCAGTCGTGCCAGATCGTAGAGATCGGTGACGGTGTAGTCGCCGGAACCCTTCTGCCCGAAGTCCTCGGTCGAGACCTCGGCGATCTCATCGATCTCGGGGCGAAGGGAGTCGACGAGTTCGGCGATGGGCCGCGCGCCCGGCCGATACGTTTCGAGATCGGTGCGTCGGTCGGACGTTCCGGCGATGGTGCCGCCGAGCCCGATCACCGCCACTCGATGTGGCGTAGTCGCCGGGCCGGAATCGGCTGAGCTGACACCGATTCCGACACCGGCGACGGTTCCGGCGAGCACGATCGTGGCGGCGATTC
>JACIXH010000204.1 GCA_014360565.1 Nocardia sp. | reverse complement strand
GAATACCGGCCGATCACCGACACCGAGGCGATGGACGCGCTGCTGCTGCTCTCGCGCACCGAGGGCATCATCCCGGCGATCGAGTCCGCGCACGCGGTGGCGGGCGCGCTGAAGCTGGGCGTGGAGCTCGGCGCGGGCGCGGTCATCCTGGTCAACCTGTCCGGTCGTGGTGACAAGGACATGGACACCGCGGGCCGCTGGTTCGGTCTGTTCGACGACGACGCTGAGGAGCCCGAGCAGTGAGTCAGCAGTCGCGTCTCGCGAACACGTTCGCCGCCGCGCGCAGCGAAGGCCGGGCGGCGCTGATCGGCTACCTGCCCGCCGGTTATCCCGATCTCGCCGGTTCCATCGCGGCATGCCGTGCGCTCGTCGAATCCGGTTGCGACATCGTCGAAGTCGGCGTCGCCTATTCCGACCCGGTGATGGACGGCCCGGTCATCCAGGCCGCCGCCGAGCAGGCGCTGCGCAGCGGGGTGCGGGTGCGCGACGTGTTCTCCGTCGTCGAGGCGATCGCCGATGCCGGTGGTCAGGCCGTGGTGATGAGCTACTGGAACCCGGTCCTGAAGTACGGCGTCGACACCTTCGCCCGCGACCTGGCCGCCGCAGGCGGCGCCGGGATGATCACGCCGAACCTGATCCCCGACGAGGCCGACGACTGGTTCATCGCCTCCGCCACCCACAACCTGGATCGCATCTTCCTGGTCGCGCCGTCCTCGACCGAGGAGCGATTGGTCAAGACCCTCGAAGCCTCGCGCGGATTCATCTACGCGGCCTCGACCATGGGCGTGACCGGCGCGCGCGACGCGGTCTCCTCGGCCGCCCCCGCGCTCTGCTCGCGCATCCGCGCACACTCCGACATTCCGATCGGCGTCGGCCTCGGCGTGCGCTCGGGTGCCCAAGCCGCCGAGATCGCCGCCTACGCCGACGGCGTCATCGTCGGCTCGGCACTGGTCTCGGCCGTGCCGCAGGGTCTCGATGCCGTGCGCGCGCTGACCGCTGAACTCGCTGAGGGTGTCCGGTCGGCGACCGTCC
Source organism: Nocardia sp. (assembly GCA_014360565.1). Lineage (GTDB taxonomy): Bacteria > Actinomycetota > Actinomycetes > Mycobacteriales > Mycobacteriaceae > Nocardia. The sequence goes on along the minus strand of JACIXH010000204.1, from coordinate 10,498 downwards.
GGTCCTAGCTTGCCGACGATGGGCCCGGCCTCGCGAATGCGCGGCCGGGCCCATCGGCTGTGATCTCCTCGGTCGCAGCCGGGCCTGCGCACACCTGCGGATTCGGGCAGTGTTCACGCGAGAGCGGGTCCGCCGCCGTGTGCTGTCCGGGTCGCGGCAACACGCCCGTAAGCCATTCCACTAACGTGGGGCCGGTGAACTCAGTCCTGGCCTATATCCCGAGTCCGCCCCAGGGGGTCTGGCAACTCGGACCCTTCCCGCTGCGGGCGTACGCACTGTTCATCATTCTCGGCATCGTTGTCGCCATCTGGTGGGGTGAGCGGCGGTGGCGCGAGCGGGGTGGTCAGCCGGGTGCGGTGCTCGATGTCGCGATGTTCGCGGTGCCGTTCGGCCTGGTCGGCGGCCGGATCTATCACGTGGCCACCGACTGGCAGAAGTACTTCGGCGCGGGCAAGCATCCCGTCGAGGCGCTCTATATCTGGCAGGGCGGCCTCGGCATCTGGGGTGCGGTGTTCTTCGGCGCCATCGGCGCCTGGATCGGCTGCCGGATGTACAAGATCCCGCTGCCCGCGCTCGGTGACGCGGTCGCGCCCGCGGTGCTGTTGGCCCAGGCGATCGGCCGGCTCGGCAACTACTTCAATCAGGAGCTCTACGGGCGCGCCACCGACCTGCCGTGGGGTCTGGAGATCTACGAACGGTTCGACGCGCAGACCGGCGCGCGCGACATGATGAACGGGGTGTCGACCGGGCGGGTGCTCGAGGTCGTGCAGCCGACGTTCCTCTACGAGCTCGTCTGGAACGTGCTGGTCGTCATCGCGCTGGTGCTGCTCGACAAGCGCTACAAGATCGGTCACGGACGCCTGTTCGCGCTCTACGTCGCGGGCTACAGCTTCGGGCGGTTCTTCGTCGAACTGCTGCGCAGCGACGAAGCCACCCACATTCTCGGCATCCGGATCAACTCGTTCACCTCCGCGCTCGTCTTCCTCGCCGCGATGGCGTACGTGGCGCTGGCGACCAGGGGCCGCGAGACGCCGGAGCAGTTGCAGCCCGGCAGTGAGCCCCGTCCGTGGCCGTGGCAGTTCTCCGCGCTGCGCGCGGCCGGTGCGGCGGGCAATGCCGCGGCGGCCCCGGATTCGGAGACCAAGTCCGTCGACGTGACGAAGAAGCCGGATTCGGCGGTGGCCGAAGGCGATTCGGCCAAGCCCGACAAGGCTCCCGCCGCTGCCGACGATGCCGCTGAGCCGCAGGCCGACGCTGCTGAGCCGCAGGCCGACGCCGAGACCGCGTCGGACACGCAGGCGCAGGCTACGACCGAATCGAAAGATGCCGCAGATCAGACCGGTACGGACGCCGCGAGTAAGGCCTCCCCGGAGCTGAAGAAATCAGCGGCGAAGAAGCCCTGATCCACGACAGTTTTCGCAGCGAACGACGGGCGCCCGGCAACATCGCGGGCGCCCGTCGCGATATTTCGATTGTGTGGCGAGGGCTGATCGGGTGGTACCCGACAAGACAACGGCAAGCGGTACCGGCAACAATGGCCCGTGATCGTCGCGGGCGCACCGCCGTTCGGCCGATCGCCACTGGCCGGGGGCCACGATGGGTACCCGCACGAATGATGGAGGACATTTAGTGACCGACCCCTACAACCCCAATCCACAATACGGCCCTGACCTGAGCAAGCCGCAGAACTCCGGTTCGCAGCCGCAGTACGGTCAGCCTGCCTACGGCCAGCCTTCGGACCCGTACGCCCAGCAGCCGCAGCAGCCCGGCTACGGCCAGCCGCAGTACGGTGCGCCGCAGCCGCAGTACGGTCAGCCCGCCGACCCGTACGCTCAGCAGCCGGGTTACGGCCAGCCGCAGTACGGTGCCATGCCGCAGGGCTACAACCCGAACGACCCGGAAGCGCCCTACGGCCGGGACATGTACGGTGTGCCGTTCTCGGACAAGCAGAAGCTGATGGCCGGTCTGCTGCAGATCTTCCTCGGCGGCTTCGGCGTGGGCCGGTTCTACCTCGGTTACACCGGTCTCGGCATCGCGCAGATCGCCGTCACCTGGCTGACCTGTGGACTCGGCGCCATCTGGCCGCTGATCGACGGCATCATGATGCTCACCGGCAAGGTCCCGGACGCGCAGGGTCGCCCGCTGCGCGACTGATTGCTCGACCACACCGGGAGGGACACGGGTGCTCTGCTCGCGCGGAGCGCCCGTTTCGCGTTTCCCACCGATATTTGTGATCACAGTGAGCGATACTCTGTGTCGGTCTGTGGCGGCGCCGTAGCGTCGCTGGGCCTGCGCGTGCCCTCTACGCGCAGCGGAGAAAGGGATGTTCGTGCGCAAATTCATTGCCGCCGCCGTACTCGCTGTCGTGGCCGCGACGGGCCTGTCGGCCTGCTCGTCCGCGTCCGACCCGAACGTGCTGAAAGTCGGTACCGAGGGCACCTACGCGCCGTTCAGTTATCAGGAGGGCGGCACGCTCACCGGCTACGACGTCGAAGTCGCCCAGGCGGTGGGCGAGAAGCTCGGCAAGCGGGTGGAATTCGTGCAGACCCCGTGGGACTCGATCTTCGCCGGTCTCGAGTCCAAGCGTTTCGACCTGGTCGCCAACCAGGTCACCGTGAACCCCGAGCGCACGGCCAAGTACGCGCTGTCGCAGCCGTACACGACGTCGGAGGGCGTGATCGTCACCAAGGCCGACAACAACACCATCACCTCGCTGGCGAGCCTGTCGGGCAAGACCACCGCGCAGTCGGCCACCAGCAACTGGAGCAAGGTCGCCGCGGGCGCGGGCGCGAAAGTCGAAGCGGTGGAAGGCTTCGTGCAGGCGGTGCAACTGCTGAAGGCCGGTCGGGTCGACGCCACCGTCAACGACACCCTCGCCGTCGGCGAGTACACCAAGAAGACCGGTGACACCGGCATCAAGATCGCGGCCGAGACCGGCGAGTCCAGCAAGCAGGCCTTCGCCGCCCGCAAGGACGACACCGCGCTCGTCACCGACGTCGACAAGGCCCTCGAAGAGCTGCGCGCCGACGGCACGCTGGCTCGGCTGTCGGAGAAGTACTTCGGCACCGACGTCAGCAAATAGCGGATGGATCCGGCTACCTGGGAGCTGATCCGGCACAACCTGGTGCCGATGCTGAAGGCCACGGTGACGATGACGTTGCCGCTCACGGCCATCAGCTTCGTCATCGGCCTGGCCATCGCGGTGGGAGTCGCGCTGGCCAGGATGTCGTCGCGGCGGATGCTGTCGGCTCCCGCCCGCTTCTACATCTCGATCATCCGCGGCACCCCGCTGCTGGTGCAGCTGTTCATCGTCTTCTACGCGATGCCGCAGTTCGGCGTCGTCATCGATCCGTTCCCGGCGGCGGTGATCGCGTTCAGCCTCAATGTCGGGGGGTACGCCGCGGAGGTGGTGCGCTCCTCGATCATGAGCGTCGCGCACGGTCAGTGGGAGGCGTCGGAATCGCTGGGCATGACCTATGTCCAGACGCTGTGGCACATCGTGTTCCCGCAGGCCGCCCGGATCGCGGTGCCCCCGCTGTCGAACACCCTGATCTCGCTGGTCAAAGATACCTCGCTGGCCTCGACCATCCTGGTCACCGAACTGCTGCGCACGGCCCAGCTGGCGGCCGCTCCCACCTTCGACTTCTTCGCCCTCTACGGCGTCGCGGCCCTGTACTACTGGGCGATCTGTCTGATCCTCGGCTTCGGCCAAACGCGTCTGGAAACGAGATTGTCCAGGCACGTGGCTGTTCGCTAGCAACGGTTTTCGTGAACAGAAGTAGAACGGAACGTGCAACCCGGCAGGCGAAAAGACTCGGCGCTGACCGAGTACTAGGCTGGGGGCCGTGATGCGACGGACGAAGATTGTGTGCACCCTGGGCCCGGCCACTGCTACCCAGGACCGTATTCGTGAGCTCGTCGAAAGCGGCATGGATGTGGCCCGGCTGAACTTCAGCCACGGCGACCACGCCGACCACGCCGACAACTACAAGATGGTCCGCGCGGCCTCCGACGAGACCGGCCGTGCGGTCGGCATTCTCGCCGACCTGCAGGGCCCCAAGATCCGCCTCGGCCGCTTCACCGACGGCAAGACCGTGTGGGCCAACGGCGAGCAGGTGCGGATCACCGTCGACGAGGTCGACGGCACCCACGACCGGGTCTCGACCACCTACAAAGAGCTCGCACAGGACGCCAAGGCCGGTGACCGGCTGCTCGTCGACGACGGCAAGGTCGGCCTGACGGTGGAATCCGTCGACGGCAACGACGTCGTGTGCCGGGTCACCGAGGGCGGTCCGGTGAGCAACAACAAGGGCCTGTCGCTGCCCGGCATGAACGTGTCGGTGCCCGCCCTGTCGGAAAAAGACATCGCCGACCTCGAATTCGCCCTCGAACTGGGCGTCGACTTCATAGCACTGTCCTTCGTGCGCTCGCCGTCCGACATCGAGCTCGTGCACGACATCATGGACCGGGTCGGGCGCCGCGTGCCCGTGATCGCCAAGCTGGAGAAGCCCGAGGCGATCGAGAACCTCGAGGCGATCGTGCTCGCGTTCGACGCGGTGATGGTCGCCCGCGGCGACCTCGGCGTCGAGGTGCCGCTGGAGGACGTGCCGCTGGTGCAGAAGCGCGCGGTGCAGATCGCCCGCGAGAACGCCAAGCCGGTCATCGTCGCCACGCAGATGCTGGATTCGATGATCGAGAACTCCCGGCCCACCCGCGCCGAGGCCTCCGATGTCGCCAACGCGGTCCTCGACGGCGCCGACGCGGTGATGCTGTCCGGGGAGACCTCGGTCGGCGCGTGGCCCATCGACGCGGTGCGCACCATGGCCCGCATCGTGACCGCGGTCGAGTCCGAGACGTCGCGGGTGCCACCGCTGACCCACGTGCCGCGCACCAAGCGTGGCGTGATCTCCTACGCCGCCCGCGACATCGGCGAGCGGCTCAACGCCAAGGCGCTCGTCGCGTTCACCCAGTCCGGTGACACCGTGCGCCGGCTGGCGCGCTTGCACACCCCGCTGCCGCTGCTGGCGTTCACCCCGCTGCCGGAGGTGCGCAGCCAGCTCTCGCTGACCTGGGGCACCGAGACGTTCATCGTGCCGATGGTGGACACCACCGACGCGATGATCCATCAGGTGGACCAGGCGCTACTGTCGCTGGAGCGTTATCGCAAGGGTGATCTGGTGGTCATCGTCGCCGGTTCCCCTCCGGGTACCGTCGGTTCCACCAACCTGATCCACGTGCACCGCATCGGCGAAGAGGACCACTAGTAGTGAACAGCTCGATCGAACTCGAAACCACGCAGGGCGAGCCGACCCCCGATCTGGCGGTGTTGCTCGACCTGCTCGACCTCGAGTCGATCGGTGAGGACACCTTCCTGGGCAAGCACCCGGAGAAGGTGTGGAGCCGCACCTTCGGCGGGCAGCTGGTGTCGCAGGCGATCATCGCCGCCGGACGCACGGCGGGGGAGCGGCCGCTGCACGCGATCAACGCGCATTTCGTGCGCGGCGGCGATGTGAAGAAGCCGATCGAGTACCACGTGCAGCGCCATCGCGACGGCCGCTCACTGGCCAACCGGACGGTGACGGCCAGCCAGGACGGGCAGGAACTGTTCGTCATGCTGGCCGCGTTCCAGGACTTCGGCAAGGGTCTCGAGCACTCCCACGACGGCCCGGTCGTGCCCGATCCCGAAACCCTGCCCCGGGTGGAGGAGAGCTTCGCCGGCTTCGAGGACAAGCTGGAGATGTTCATCAAGGCGCCGCACCCGATCGAGATGCGCTACACCAACGATCCGGCGTGGATCCTCAAGGGCACCGGCGAGAAGCTCAACCACAACCGGGTCTGGATGCGCACCGACGGCCCGCTGGCCGACGATCCGCTGCTGCACGTGGCGGCGCTCGGCTACTCCTCCGACACCACCGTGCTCGATTCGATCATCACCACGCACGGTTTGTCGTGGGGGCTGGACCGAATTCTCGCGGCGACGGTGAACCACTCGATCTGGTTTCACCGCCCGTTCCGGTTCGACGAGTGGGTGCTCTACGCCACCGAGTCGCCGGTCGCGGCGGGGTCGCGCGGGCTGGCGACGGGCCGGTTCTATTCGCGCACAGGCGAACTGATCGCCACCACCGTGCAGGAAGGCGTCATCCGGCACTTCCCGGCCCGCTGAGCGCCCGCCGGGCGGCTCAGCGCAGTTCGCGGTCGAGCTCGGGTGCGACGACGTCGGTGCGCTGCCGCGCGCGCAAGGTGAACGGCACTCCGCCGCCCGGTTGCGGCGGCGTCGCACCGTATACCGCCAGCGCGAGACCGTGTTCGAGCTCGGCGATGTCGGCCTCGGTGAGATCGGCCGACTCGCCGACCAGGCTCAGCGCGATCTCGTAGGTACTCTCGGCGCTCGGATCGAGGCCGGGACAGCTACTGCGCCACTGTGATTCGAGATCGTGATGGACCGGATCGCTGGCCTCGACGGGCATCGTGAACCGCCAGGCGTAGACGTCGCGGTCGTGTACGTGGTCGTCGAGGACCGTTCGTACACTGGCGACGATGCGGTCGAGGGTCTCCGGCGTCACGTACACATGGAGCGAAACATCCGAAATGCGTTTCGGCAAGTCTGTGGTCCCGTCGTGTGTCGAACCTGCAAGGGGTAACACCCACGTCCGCGCCGAAGTGTAATCCCTGCGCGCCGTGGCGAACAGTCCTACAGCCGTCAGAGCGCGAGGGGCGCGCCGCGTCGGCTGTGCTCAGCGCCTGCGTTGCGCGGCCAGGAACGCCGAGAGCGGTCTGGGTCCGCCGTGCGCTATCACCAGGCCGCGACGGTCGCCGTCGGCGGCGAGTTTCGTCTGCTCGTGTGGTGCCAGCGCTCCCAGTACGGGGAACAGCAATTCGGCGATGCGATCGCCCACTTCGAGGAATGCCGCGGGCGACAGGCCGATCGGGTCGGCGATGTTCTCCCGGCCCACATAGGCCAGGTTGTTGCGCGCGTGGTGCAGTGCGGCAATGGATTTCGCGCCGGTGACTTTGGCGATGCGATGCGCCTCGGCGAGGGTGAAGGTGCGCGGGGCGACGCCGAAGGCCAGTTCGCCTACCTGGTCACGTAAGGAATCGGTCATCGTCAGCACCAGGTCGGCACGATCGACCATCTCGGGCTTGAGCTTGCGGGCCTTGAAGCCGCTCGTGTCGCCGCCGAGGCCCTCGATCGTCTCCATGGCCATCGGCTCGGGCGGAAAGCCGACCAGGGCCCTGGTGCCCGCGCTCTCCGCGGTGAGGCCGGGTAGACCGTGCTCCGCCGCGAATGCCAGGGTGAGCCGTTCGGCGATCACCGAGCGGCAGACATTGGAGTTGCAGACGAAGAGCACGTGCATACCGACACCGTAATCGGGTCGATTGTCACGGAGTAGAGCGGAATTGTAACCATCACAAGCGCGGTACTACTTATTCACCTTTCGGTTGAACGCCGTACATCATTCGCGATGCGCAAATCCGTTGTGTGTGACCGTGATACCCACGAGATATGGTGTGGAAACCTCACGGTGATATGTGTCGGTCGTCACTCGTTCCGATCATAATAATTCGATTCGGTAATAACCGGCGGCACGGCCGGTGCGGTGCCGTGGACGCGGCCCCTGGTGGAGAACATCGGGCCACGTGCGGGGACGACCGGTGCGAAGGCCGACAGTCCGGTCCGCGCCGACATATCGTCGTAGACCGCGTCGATGCCACCGCGGCGAAAGTAGGCCTCGTGCCAGAAGCCCGTGCCGCCGGAATCTCGCAGGAATTCGCGCCACCATTGCCGGTGTGGATCCGACCGGGTCCAGCGCTCGAGCGAATCGAGATCGCGCCAGTACTGCCGCGCGCCCCAATGTGGCGGCAGCATCGACCACACGATGTCCTCGTGCAGCAGCAATCCGTCGGGCCGGTCGGTGTGTGAGCGATACAACTTCGGGCCGACGCCGAGCAGTCGTAGCACCCCTCGCGGGGTCCGCACCCGCATGCCGAGCAGGATCATCACCAGGTCGGGATAGGTGTCGAGGTCGACCGTAGTCCTGTGCACGCCCATGTTCGCAGCCCTTTCCGAGGTCGCCTTCGCAGGTACTACGGGGCGGGTGGGCGTCCGGTTCGACCGGCGGTTCGCTTCCCGGCGCGCCGAGACGCTATAGTGACCGCGGTGCGCCGGGTTGGCGGAACTGGCAGACGCGACGGTCTCAAAAACCGTTGTCCGAAAGGACGTGTGGGTTCGAGTCCCACACTCGGCACCACTACGGCGGAGGCGCGGCACTGGCCGCGCTCCGCGGGGGAGTATCCGGCGCAGGGTGTGCGCGATCTCATCGCAGGCGCATTCTCGGCGCGGGGGTGAAAGGTACTCTTTACAACGCCGGTCGTGGTGTGATCGACAGGCATCGGAATCCAGAGGGGTCGAACCTATGAGCACGAATGCAGCCGGCGCCACGCGTGAGGCCGCGGCCAAGCGGGTCGTCGTCGCCGAGGATGAGGCCTTGATCCGGATGGACCTGGTCGAGATGCTCAAAGAAGAGGGCTACGACGTTGTCGGCGAAGCGGGCGACGGGCAGCAGGCCGTCGAGCTGGCCGAGGAGCTGCGCCCCGATCTGGTCATCATGGACGTGAAGATGCCGCGCCGCGACGGTATCGATGCCGCCGCGGAGATCGCGTCGAAACGTGTTGCGCCCGTGGTGATTCTGACCGCCTTCAGTCAGCGCGACCTGGTCGAGCGTGCGCGTGACGCCGGCGCGATGGCCTATCTCGTGAAGCCGTTCACCAAATCCGATCTGGTTCCCGCGATCGAACTCGCCGCGAGCCGTTTTCACGAAATCACCGCTCTGGAAACAGAAGTCGCGAATCTGTCGGACCGGTTGGAGACGCGCAAACTGGTCGAGCGCGCCAAGGGTGTGCTCATGCAGACCCAGGGTCTGTCCGAGCCGCAGGCGTTCAAATGGATTCAGCGCACCGCGATGGATCGCCGCACCACGATGAAGGCGGTCGCCGAAGTCGTGCTGGAGAACCTCACCCCGCAGTAACTCGGTTTCGCTCTTACTGTCTCGCGGACCGAAAACAAGAAATGTTTACGCAAGCGAAACAATATTGGGAACTATTGCGGGACAAGAGACCTCCGACATGATGCGAATGTGATGCGGATCTAACACAGCGGCGATATGTTCTCTGCGGGCTGAACGTGGTCGGCCCCCTCGGTGAAGCCGGGGAGCACAGGACATAGAGGTGAGACGTGCTCAGTTCGACATGGCGCAGTCGTTCGACGCGAGGAGTTCTGGTTTTCGGAGCTGCCGCGTCGTTGGTGTTGTCCGGATGCAGTGACAAGTCGTCCGATGGCGGCGGTGGCGGCAACACCGATCTCTCCATCCAACCGGTCGTTCAGCTCGATACCCAGGGCAAGGCGGTCGCGACGACCGACGCCGGTGCGGCCGCGGACCCGGCAGGCGACGGCAAGGCCACCTGCGCGCCGCTGACGCTGGGCATGGCGGGCCCGCTGACCGGCGGCAACGCTGCTCTCGGCATCAACATCATCATGGGCGTGAAGCTCGCGCTCGACAAGCACAACAAGGCCAACCCGAACTGCCAGGTCTCGGTGAAGCAGTTCGACACCGAGGGCAAGCCGCAGATCGCCAGCCAGGTGGTGCCCACGATCGTCGCCGATCCCAACATCGTGGCCCTGGTCGGCCCGACCTTCTCGGGTGAGACCAAGGCGACCGGCCAGATCCTCAGTGAGGCAGGCATGCCCACGCTGACGGCGTCGGCGACCAACCCCACGCTGACCCAGAACGGCTGGAAGACCTTCTTCCGCGGTCTCGGCAACGACAACTCGCAGGGTCCGGCGATCGCGAACTACCTGACCGGCGAGAAGGGCTTCAAGAAGATCTGCGTCGTGCAGGACAACACCGACTACGGTGCCGGTCTGGCGCAGGCCTTCATCGCCGCCGCGGGCCCCGCGGCCGACGCCTCCTGCGGCACCAGTGTCAAGGAAGGTGACAAGGACTTCTCGGCAGCGGTCTCGAAGCTGTCCGCGGCCAAGCCCGACGCCATCTTCTACGCCGGCTACTACGCGGAGGCGGCGCCGTTCGTGCAGCAGCTGCGCTCCGGCGGCGTGACCGCGGCGTTCGTTTCCGCCGACGGCAGCAACGATCCCGAGTTCGTCCGGCAGGCCGGTTCCTCGTCCAAGGACGCGCTGCTGTCGTGCCCGTGCAGCCCGGCGCCGGAGAAGTTCGCCGCCGACTACAAGGCGCTCAACGGTCAGGCGCCCGGCGTGTACTCCGTCGAGGGCTACGACCTGACCACGATCCTGCTCAAGGGCATCGACTCCGGCAAGGTCACCCGGGCCGAGCTGGTCGACTTCGTGCGCAACTACGACGGCACCGGCATCGCCCGCCAGTACAAGTGGGGCGAGACAGGCGAGCTGGCCAACATCCAGATCTGGATGTACGAGGTCAAGTAGTTCACACGAGGTGTGCGGCGGTGCGCGTGGCGACTGATGCCA
>JACIXH010000203.1 GCA_014360565.1 Nocardia sp. | reverse complement strand
GCGGGCGGCGGTGAGACCGGCGGGCGCGGCCAATTCCTCGGCAATGGCGAGGAATTGGCCGTTGAGGCGGAACGAGGTGATGGCGGCGGTCGAGAAGAGGTCTTGTTCGCCGAGCTTCATTGCGCTGTCTCGTACTCGGCGAGCACCGCGTATCCGGCCGGGTCCCGATGGGCGAACAGCGCGTACCAGGCTTCGAGGACGTGCGGTTCGTAGAGATCGAGGCGGGCGAAGATCTCGCGGGCGAATTCGAAGGGGGACATGGAATCGGCGGTGATCACGTCGCGGTCGGTGACGGCGGGGGCATCGACATAGTGTTGGGCGCCCGCGTAGCCGCTGTAGGCGAGGTATTCGGCGACGTTGCTGGTGTGGGCGCGGTCGTCGAGCAGGCCTTCCTTGGCGAGGCCGAAGGTGGCTCCGCAGATGCCCGCCACCGGTACGCCCGCGTCGACGAACTGTTTCGCTTTGTGGGCGAAGACCTTCAGATCGTCGCCGTCCCACAGGTCGGCTCCGGGCAGGATCAGCATGGCGCTGCCGGCGGGGTCGAGATCGGCGATGGCCAGGTCGGGGGTGATGCGCATGCGGCCGATCGTGGTGACCGGATCGGTGGTGAGGCCGACCGTTTTGACCTCGAACGTTCCCGGCTCCCGATGCCAGGCTCCGTTGGCGATATGCGCGGTGGCCGCGCCGACCTCCCAGTCGGCGAGGGTGTCGTAGACGGCTACGTGAACTGTTTTCATCGTCATGACAGTATGTTGTCATATTTGACAGGATGCTGTCAATAAGAATTTTGCTACCCGCTCTTAGCCGAGGCTCCGTACGCTGACGGCATCCGGTGCGAGGCAAGGAGGTTCACCCGCGATGACCGACTCCGTACACGGCATGACCGGCGTCATCACATCGCCGATTCGTGCGGCAGGCGCGCTGGGTGAGGTGCTGGTCTCGATCCGTGGGGGCACCGAGCTCTACCTCGCCCGAGCCGACGAGCCGATCGCCGCCTGGACCACTGTGTTGATCGTTGCGGAGCATCCGGGACGGCTCGTCGACGTGGTCACCTGGATTCCACTCCCCGCTGAATGAAAGGGCCCCATGATGCTGGGCTATCACGTTCCCGATCCCGACGAAGCCATGCTGGTCAGCGGCGCCAAGACCAAGGACGACACCCCGTTCAAGGTGGTCATCGGGCGCGGCACCTGGGTGGTGCCGCTGTTCCGCAAGGTCCGCTACCTGTCGCTGGCCATGTTCGAATCCGAGATCAGGGAGCGCTGCGTCACCAAGCAGGCCATCCAGCTCGATGTGCGCGCGGTGATCGCGTTCAAGGTCGCCAACGACACCCAGTCGATTGTCAATGCGGCACAGCGCTTCCTGTCCGAACAGGAGCAGGAGATGTCGGTGCTGACCGGCCGCATCTTCTCCGGTCACCTGCGCTCGATCGTCGGTTCGATGACCGTCGAGGAGATCATTCGCGAACGCCAGAAGCTGGCCGACGAGGTGCTGATCGCCTCGAAGGTGGAGATGAGCAATATCGGCCTGTGGGTCGACTCGTTCCAGATCCAGTCCATCGACGACGGCAACCTCGGCTACATCAATGCCCTTGCCGCACCGCACAATGCGGCGGTACAGCGCGATGCCCAGATCGCCCAGGCCCAAGCCTCCCAGCGCTCCGCCGAAGCCGAACAGGAATCCTTGCGCCGCCGCGCCGAATACGAACGCGAGACCTCGATCCTCAAGGCCGAGTACCAGCGCGATATCGACAAGGCCAATGCCGAAGCGGCACAGGCGGGCCCGCTCGCCGACGCCATCGCCAGACAAGCTGTGCTGCACGCACAGGCCGAGCAGGCCCGCAAGAACGCCGAACTGCGCGAACAGCAACTTCAAGCCGAAGTGGTGAAACCCGCTGAGGCAGAGGCCGAGCGAGTTCGTATCCTCGCCGTCGCCGAGGCCGACCGCACCCGCATTCAGGCCGAAGCGGCCGCGTCCAACAATCGAATCGCGTTGGACCAGATGCTGATCGAACAGCTGCCCGAAATCGTCAAACAGGCCTCACACGGCCTGGCCGGCGCCCACCTGACCGTACTGAACGGTCCCGACGGCGTCGGCGAGCTGCTCAACGGGATGGTCGGTCAGGGTCTGACGGTCTTCAACTCCCTGCAGAAGGCATTGTCGAACGGCGAGGACGACAAGGCCAAGGCGCTGTCGAACGGCGAGGGCGACAAGGCCTGAGCGTTGGAGCCGGCAGGGCTGACGGGTACCTGGTCAGTCCTGCCGGTCCACGACAGCGGTTACCCGGATCTCGACGCGCATGCCGGGTGCGCCCAGGGCCGCGACGCCGATCTGGGTCCAGATCGGTGCTCGATCGCCCATGCGCTTGCGGAATTGTTCAGCCATGACGCGGGTCTGCTCGTCGCCGATCGTGTCGTCGGCCGTGGGGATGTGAAAGCTGTCCACGGCGATGACGTCGGTCCAGCTCGCCCCGACGGTCGCGAGAGTCCGCTCGACGTTCTCGAAGGCCTGCACGATTTCGTCCTCGAGTGACTCGGGGAAGGTGATGTCGTCGTGCCAGCCGCCTTGGCCCGAGATGTCGACCCGGTCGCCGACGCGTACTGCCTGCCGGTAGTGGAGCAGGTCGAAGAGGGTCTGGCCGTATCCGGGGGTACTGGTGAAGGTGGCGGTGCTCATCGGTAAATACCTTTCGTGTGACTTCATGCGTGAAGTAAAACTAGCACGTAATGACTTCACGTGTGAACTCAATAGCGCTCGCTATGATTACGCGATGACTCCGGTGACCCCAGGATCCGACGACGCGGAGGCCGAGACGGCGGCGCCGGCATGGCTCAACGCGGAAGAGAAAGAAGCCTGGACCGGGCTGGTCTCGCTCATCCTGCTACTGCCGGGCCGGTTGGAGGCGCCGCTGCAGGCCGAGGCCGGGCTGACGCTGTTCGAATACCTCGTCCTCAGTCACCTGTCCGAGGTCCCCGAGCACCGGATTCGGATGAGCGAGCTGGCATTCCTGGCGAACGGGTCGCTGTCGCGGCTGTCCAACGTCGTCAAGCGCTTCGAGCAGCGAGGCTGGGTCACCCGTGCGCCCGATCCCGACGACGGCCGGTACACGGTCGCCTCGCTCACCGGCACCGGATACGCGGTGGTCGTGGCAGCGGCGCCGACGCACGTGCGCGCGGTCCGCGAAGGCTTCCTCGATCAGGTGAGCGCCGCCGACGGCCGAGCGCTGGCCCGGATCGCCGCCAAGCTTCGCGTGCGCCCCGCCGATCTGGCCTGAACGAGCTACGCCCGGCGCAACGCGAACATGCGCAGGTTGCGGGTGGTGCGGTCGCGGTAGGCGGCGTAGGCGCCGGTGATCTCGATGAAACGGGCGAAGATCGCGTCCTTGTCCGCGTCGGGGACGGTGCTCGCGGTGACCGGAATGCGTTCGCCCGCGATGGCCACGGTGGCCGACGGGTCGGCCAGCAGGTTGCCGGTCCATGCCGGGTGGTGTTGCTGACCGAAATTGGAACCGACCACGTACAGGGTGTCGCCGTCGTGGACATAGAGCAACGGCTGGGTGCGTGCGACGCCGGACTTGCGGCCGGTGGTGGTGAGCAGGATCACCGGGGCGCCGATCGGGCCGAGCACGGTGTACTTGGCGTCGGTGCGTTCGAGCAGGGCCCGGTCGAGCGGGGTGACCGTGCGGATCAGCCACGAACCCGGCTTGGTCGCGGCGAAACGGTTGGCTGCGCGGGACAGGGGATTGGTGCGCGAACCCCACTGCCGATCCGGGAACTGCGATGTCATGGGCGGACTATAACTTCACCGATTGCACTTCGATCCGTGGACTGAGCGTCATTGCGGCGGACTATAACTTCACCGATTGCACTTCGATCAGTGGACTGAGCGTCATTGGGGGCGGACTATAACTTGACCGATCGGACCCCGCCGAACCCCTGAATCGCCGCCGATTCACTAAGCTCGCGAGCATGGTCGAACAAGCGCCGTCCACCGTGTACATCGCCTCACCCGAGGGTGACACCGGAAAATCTACGGTGGCCTTGGGCGTTCTCGGCATGCTGTGCGCCACCACCGCACGCGTCGGCGTGTTCCGCCCGATCACCCGCTCCACCGACGAACCCGACTACATCCTCGAACTGCTGCTCGAGCACAGCACCGCCGACATCAGCTACGAACAGGCCATCGGCGTCACCTACGAGGACGTGCATCGCGATCCCACCGCCGCCATCAGCGACATCGTGATGCGTTTCCACGATGTCGCCAAGGCCTGTGACGCGGTGGTGATCGTGGGCAGTGACTACACCGACGTCGCCAGCCCGAGCGAACTGCGCTTCAACGCTCGCATCGCGGTGAATCTCGGCGCACCGGTCTTGCTGGTCGTTCGCGGCGCGGACCGCACCCCCGGCGAGGTCAAGCAGCTGGTCGAGCTGTGTACCGCCGAGCTCGCCACCGAGCACGCCCACCTGGTGGCGATCGTGGCCAACCGCTGCGCTGCCGGCGAACTCGACGAAATCGCCACCACCCTGTCCGATTTCGATGTTCCTTCGTGGACGCTGCCCGAGGTGCCGTTGCTGATGGCGCCGACCATGGGTGAGCTGTGCGAGGCGATCGGCGGCGAAATCTACAGTGGCGACCCGGAATTGCTCCAGCGTGAAGCCCTGCGCATCATGGTCGGCGGCATGACCGCGGAACACATTTTGGAGCGACTCACCGACGGTGTGGTCGTGATCGCCCCCGGCGACCGTTCCGATGTGCTGCTGAGTCTGGTGAATGCCCATGAGGCAGAGGGCTTCCCGTCGCTGGCCGGAGTGATCATGAACGGCGGCCACCGCCCGCATCCGGCAATCGCACGGCTGATGGCGGGTCTGCGTCCCAAGCTGCCGATCCTGGCCACCGAGCTCGGCACCTACGACACCGCAAGCGCTGTGCACGGCACGCGCGGCCGGATGTGGGCAGGCAGTCCGCGCAAGGTCGACACCGCGCTGGCGCTGATGGAACAGCGTGTCGACGCGCCGGAAATGCTTCGGCGAGTCCAGGTTCCGGCTTCGGCTGTGGTGACGCCGCAGATGTTCGAATACCGGCTGATCGAACGTGCCCGCGCCGATCGCAAGCGCATCGTGTTGCCCGAGGGCGACGACGATCGCATCCTGCGCGCCGCCGGGCGGGTGCTGCAGCGCAAGATCGCCGACCTCACCATCCTCGGCGACGAGACCTCGGTGCGTGCGCGCGCCGCCGAACTCGGTGTCGACATCGCCGCCGCCCAGGTGATGGATCCCCGCACCTCGGGCTACCTCGACGAATTCGCGGCCGAATACACCGAACTGCGCAAGCACAAGGGCATGACGCTCGAGCGTGCGCGCGAAACCATGGCCGACATCTCGTACTTCGGCACCATGATGGTCTACAAGGGGATCGCCGATGGCATGGTCTCCGGCGCCGCGCACACCACCGCGCACACCATCCGGCCTTCGTTCGAGATCATCAAGACGGTGCCGGGTGTCTCGACCGTGTCGAGCGTGTTCCTGATGTGCCTGGCCGATCGCGTTCTCGCCTACGGCGATTGCGCGGTGGTACCCGATCCGACCTCGGAGCAGCTGGCCGATATCGCGGTGTCCTCGGCGGGCACCGCCGCCCGGTTCGGGATCGACCCGCGAGTGGCGATGCTGTCGTACTCGACCGGTGCTTCCGGTACGGGCGCCGATGTGGACAAGGTGCGCGCGGCGACCGTGCTCGTGCGCGAGCGCGCGCCGCAACTTCCGGTGGAAGGTCCGATCCAGTACGACGCGGCGATCGAGCCGTCCGTCGCCAGCGCCAAGCTGCCCGACTCCGAAGTAGCGGGCAAGGCAACGGTTTTCGTTTTCCCCGACCTCAACACCGGCAACAACACCTACAAGGCGGTGCAGCGCAGCGCGGGTGCGGTGGCGATCGGTCCGGTGTTGCAGGGCTTGCGCAAACCGGTGAACGATCTCTCGCGCGGCGCGCTGGTCGCCGACATCGTGAACACGGTGGCGATCACCGCCATCCAGGCGCAGGGAGACGGCAAGTGAGCGACCTCGTCCTGGTGCTGAACAGCGGCTCCTCGTCGATCAAATATCAACTGCTGCGCGCTGTCTCGGGGGAAGTGCTGGCGTCGGGCCTCGTCGAGAAGATCGGGGAGGCGCACGGCGGGCGGATCGTGCACGAGGCGGGATCGGCCGAACGTGAGTACGAGGGGGCGATCCCGGACCACCGGGCGGGTCTGCGGCGGGCGTTCGAGATGTTTCGTGAAACCGGCCTCGAGCTGACCACGATCGGTATCGGTGCGGTCGGGCACCGGGTGGTCCACGGCGGTGAGGTGTTCTGGGAGCCGACCTTGATCACCGACGACGTGCTGCACGCGATCGACGAGCTGTCGGTCCTCGCACCGCTGCACAATCCCGCCAACGTGGTCGGCATCGAGTCCACGCGCGAGCTGCTGCCCGGCATTCCCGAGGTCGCGGTGTTCGATACGGCGTTCTTCCACACCTTGCCCGCCGCCGCCAAGACCTACGCGATCGACACGAAACTCGCTGCGGCCCACGGTATTCGCAAGTACGGCTTCCACGGCACCTCGCATCAATACGTGTCGGAGAAGGCGGCGCAGTACCTGGGCAGGCCCACCGAAGAGCTGAACCAGATCGTCTTCCATCTCGGCAACGGCGCGTCCGCTTCCGCGATCCAAGGCGGGACCGCGATCGACACCACCATGGGCATGACCCCGCTGGAAGGTCTCGTGATGGGGACAAGGCCGGGCGATCTCGACCCCGGCGTCACGCCGTATCTGATGCGCGCGGCCGAGCTGGACGTGAGCCAGGTGGAACAACTGCTCAACCGCAGTTCCGGGCTCAAAGGCATGAGCGGGGTCAACGACTTCCGCGAATTGCAGCAGCTCATCGACAGTGGCGACGCGCAGGCCAAGCTCGCCTACGACGTCTATATCCACCGTCTGCGTCGCTACCTCGGCGCCTACCTGGTGGAACTCGGCACCGTCGACGCCATCGTGTTCACCGCGGGCGTGGGGGAGAACAGCCCGGCCGTGCGCGCGGACGCGCTGGCGGGTTTGCAGAATCTGGGCATCGAGATCGACCCGGCCCGCAACGAGACCCGAAGCCCCGGCATCCGCCGGATCTCCCCGGACTTCTCCCCGGTGACAGTGCTGGTCGTGCCGACGAACGAGGAACTCGCCATCGCCCGGGCAGCCCACAAGCTGGCCACCGCCTGAATTCCGTGCGGTCCAGAACCCGGCGGCGCCGGGCGCCGGGATGTGTTCAGAACCAGGACTTCGGCCGTAGTGAGTTGGCGAGGTCGACCAGGGCGTAGCGGTGGACTCGGTCGGGGGCGTTGCGGGCCAGCGACCGCAGGCCGGATTCGGTGCCGTCGCGCAGTTCGCGTTCGGTGAAGCCGCGGCCGAACAGCCTGGCGTCCTTGCGTTTCGGTGTGTTTCCGGCCTGAAGCCACGCCAAAGCGGTGCCCTGGACCAGGGTGCGCATGAGGGTGGCGCGATGCTCGCCGGGGGCGATGGACTGGGCGCGCGAGGCCGCCAGCCGCAGGACCTGCTCGTCGAGTTCGGCGACGGGAGAGCTGGTGAGCAGCAACAGGATCGCCGTGGTCTGGGCGGTCGTGAAGTGGCGTGACGCGGCGGGCACGTCGTCGAGCGCGTGCACCGCTTCGCCCACTCGCCCCGCTACCGCCAGCTGCCTCGCGAGGCCGAACGCCGCGCTCACAACGGCGCGGTCGGTGCGCCATACGGTGTCGTAATAGCGTTCGGCGAAGCTGCGCCACTGTTCGGGTGAGTCGGAATCCCAATGTTGCAGAATGAGTTCCGCGGTGGCGGCCAGCGCCAGCTTGGGCGCGATCTCACCCGGCAGCACCCGCAGTACCGCCTCGAACGAGGCGAAGGCCGCCTCGTAGTCGAGCTCGAGCAGATACGCCTGACCGGTGAACCACTCTGTGCGCCAATCGCAATCGTGGGGAGCGCGGTCGAGCAGGTGCAGCACGGCCGCGGACTCGCCCAGCTCCAGCCGGGCCCTGGCCTCGGCGAAGAGCAGTTCGCCCGCGAGAGTTTCGGGTGCGTTGTCGGGGTCGGCCTCGGCCCGTTCGCGGGCATCGTGGAGCGCTTCCAGTACCCGTTCGGGCTCCGGGTTGGTGGTCGCGGCCAGCAGCGGCGCCGACGGGTCGGCGGGATCGATCAGCGGAATCGGAAGCGCGGCAACCACATCACGAGAATCGAGCAGCGGTGAGCGAGCGATGCCGTCGAGGTAGGCATCGGTTTGGCTGATCAGTTCCTCGGTACCGAAGCTGGTGCGCTGTGGACTGAACACGGTGGACAACTGGGGATGTTCGGTGCCGGTGTCGAGTGCGAGGATCTCGCGCAGCACACCGGCCAGCTGCGCCGACATCGCCCGCGCCGACGGGAACCGCTGGGCCGGATCGGGATCGGTGGCGGTGAGCAGGAAACGGTGGAAGAACTCGTAGCGCGCGAGCAGCGGCTCGTCGGTGGGCTCGGGAATGCCGTCGAGGTAGCGGCCGTGCTCGCTGGGCAGCGCCAGCGTGAGCGCCGCGAGGGTACGGCCGACGGTGTAGACGTCCGAGGCGGGGGTCGGCCCGGTGCGCGCGATCTCGGGGGCCTGGAAACCCTTGGTGCCGTACAGGTTTCCGTAGGCGTCGATGGTGGCGACCGCGCCGAGGTCGATCAGCTTCACCTGGTCCTCGGTGACCATCACATTGTCGGGCTTGAGGTCGTTGTAGGTGAGGCCGATCGAGTGCAGGTGTTCGAGCGCGGGCAGGATCTCGAGCACATAGGCGATGGCCTCGGCCAGCGGCATCCGCTCGCCCGCGGGCCTGGCATCGAGAATGTCACGCAGCGATTGGCCGCCCACGTACTCCATCACGATGTAACCGATGGACCCGTCGCCCGCGGTGTGCTCGACGAAGTTGTGGATCTTGACGATGCTCGGGTGTGCCACCTCGGCCAGGAACTGGCGCTCGGCCACCGCCACCGCCTGCGCCTCGGCGTCACCCGCGTGCAACAGGCCCTTGAGGACCACCCATCGGTCGCTCACATTGCGGTCGATGGCCAGATAGATCCAGCCGAGCCCGCCATGCGCGATGCAGCCCTGGATCTCGTACTGCCCGGCGACCATATCGCCCTCGTGCAGCGACGGGCGGAAATCGTAGGCGGCCCCGCAGGTTTCGCATTCGCCGCTGGTCGACGCGGCGTGCGCGGGCGTCGAACGCCCGACCGGATTACCGCAGCGCCAGCAGAACCGCCGCCCTTCCGACACCATCGGGTCTGCGAGCACAGCGTCTCGCGGATCCGCCGGGGTGACCGTCGGGATCGGCACCAGGCCCGCCCCGAGCCTGCGCGTCGGTCGTGAACGCGCCGTCCGCACACTGCGCCCCGAGCGCGAGGTGCTCACCCCGGTCCAGGCCTCGGCAGGGCCGGACTGTTCGGTGCGCTGAGCGGCCTCGGTCGCCGCGTGCGGTGTGCTCGCCGGAACCCGCTGTGCCGCTTCGGTCGCCGCGTAGGACGCCGGAGTCGACTGCGGTCGTTGCGCGGCCTCGGTCGCGGCGTACGGCGCGGTCTCGGTGGCGCGTAGTGCCGCCTCGGTGGGCGCGTACGTCGCGGATTCGTGGTCGGGCATCGCCTGCTGGGTCGCGAGCCGGTCATCGGCGCGCTGCGAGATTCCCGACTCGGCCGGTTCCGCGGCGTCGTCTGCTTCGGCGCGCCGGGTGGCGTCGGTCGCGGGGGTACGGTCGCGGCTGCTCTGCTGCTCGCGGGCGAACTTCGCGGCCGCCTCGGCGGTGAGCTTGGGCAGCGGACGGGTCTCGTCGTCGGCCGCGGTGGCGGGCAGCGTCCACCCGCCCGGCAACGTGCCCGGGGGATGGCGCTGGGTCAGCTGCGTGGGCTGGCGGGGTTCGGGGACCCGTGCGGTCGGGTCCTGCGCCGCACGGGGGTGAGTTCGCGGGTCGCGGTCGGAATCCGAATCATCGGGCGCTGCTTCATTGCTGGGCGAATCCGTGCTCATGGCCGTCAGTCCTGGTACTTCGGAGCGGGTGGGCTCGGTGTCTGGCCGAGGGTCGCGAGCCAGCGGCGGTGGATACGAGTCCAGGTGCCGTCGTTGCGAATGCGGTCGAGGGTGGCGTTGACGAAACGCACCAGGTCGTCGTCACCCTTGGGGATGCCGATTCCGTACGGTTCGGGGCTGATGCTCCCGCCCACCACCTCGGTGTAGGGGTCCTGGGCGGCCAGGCCCGCCAGGATCGAGTCGTCGGTGCTCACCGCGTCGACCTGGCGTTGTTGCAGGACAACCAGGCAATCGGCCCAGGTCGGCACCGTCAGGATGGTGGCGGCGGGTTGGTCACGGCGGATGTGATCGAGCGAGGTGGTGCCGCGCACCACGCACACCCGCTTGCCCGCCAGATCGGCGAGGCCGTTGATGCCGGAACCCTTCACCGCCAGCACCCGCTGATCGGCGCGCAGATACACCGTCGAGAACGCCACCCGCTCACGCCGCTCGCAGGTGATCGTCATCGTCTTCGCGATCAGGTCGACGGTGTGGTCCTGCAACGCCCGCTCGCGCTCTTCCGAAGCGAGACTGCGGTATTCGATCAGGTCGGGATTACCGAGCAGGTCACGGGCGATCTCGCGGGCGATGTCGGCGTCGAAGCCGACGATGCGGCCGGTGAGCGGGTCGCGGAAGCTGAACAGATTGCTGCCGGTGTCGAGACCGACGACCAGCCTGCCGCGCGCGCGAATCGCATCGATCGTCGGGCCGGCGGCCGTGCTGGGTCGCAGGCTCGCGGTCGGGTCGCCGCACTGCTCGCCGCCGGTGGCGGGCACCGGGGTGTCGGTGCCGATCGGAATCGCCTTGGCGGGCAACGGCGGTTCGGAATAGATGCCGCGTTCCTGGGGCGCGGGTGTGCTGTCGGAACAGCCGCCGAGCAGCCCGGCCAGGATCAGCGCCGCGAGGACGTGCCCGCGCCTCATCGGTACTCCCGCAGCCGCGGCCACAACCCGAGCGCGACACACGCCGCGGCGGCGATTCCCAGCACCAACGCGCCGGGGGCGAGGAAGGACAACACATCTATCGCCTGAGAGACCTTTTCTCGCAAGGTGCTTCGCGTTTGCGCGGCCGCTTTGTCGAGCGCTCGGTCGAGCGCGTCGACCTGGGCGGCCGAATCGGCGGCGCTCGGACCCGTGGCCACGGTGGCCGCGCCGAGGAAATCGCCACGCTCGAGTGTCTCGTTCATCCGCTCGTGGGCGGACTGCCAACGGGTCAGCGCGGCCTGGGCGTGGGCCACTTCCTCGCGAGCGGGCGCGTCGTCGGGATACCCGGCGAGCAGCTCGGTGAGCCGTGCGGCGTTGGTGTCGAAGGTGCGGTCGTAGTCGCCGGTCGCATCGCGGCGGACCAGTTTCACCATCTCGGCCGACCTGGCCTGCTGCACCAGGATTCGGCTCTCGGCCAACCGTGCCGACGGCACCGCGCCCTCGTCCCGGCAGCGGATCATCGCCACCGCGGAGACCGAGCCCGCGGCCACCGTCCACAGCAGCGTCAGCGCCAGCGCGCCGGTGCCGACCAACAGGCCCATGTTGAAGAA
>JACIXH010000202.1 GCA_014360565.1 Nocardia sp. | reverse complement strand
GACGGTGAACAGATCGTCGAGGCCGCCCACGAATGGCTCGGCACGCCGTATGTGTGGGGTGGCGGTGGCGTTCAAGGGCCCAGCGGTGGGGGATTCGACGGGCCGGGGCTGACTTCCGCAGCGGTCTTCGCCGCCTCCGCGGGCGCGGTCACGTTGCCGCGCACGGCCGAACAGCAATGGGAGGCCGGACTGGAGGTCCCGATCTCGAAGGTCGCGGTCGGCGACCTGGTGTTCAGCGGATTCGGGCGGCAGGGACCGACCCAGGTCGGGATCTATTCCGGCAACGGTCGCCTGATCCAATCGGTGCCGCCCACGAGCGACCGGGGAGGCGGCGGGGTCGCCGAGGTGGCGGTGCCCGGCGACGCACGGGCGAGGAGGGTGTTGTGAGCACGCGACCAGCGATAACCTGGTGGGAGAGAACACGAACCCGCACAACCCCGGCGGTGATGCTCGTGGCAGTACTGCTCTCGCTTCCTGCCTGTGGTGGCGACGCCGAGCCTGCGCGTCCCGAGACCACCTCCACCACACGGCTGCTCGAAGCCGCTGTCGACCCGACCACGCCCGACGGGGTCGCGGTGGTCGCGCTGCGCGAGGTCTACACCTGGAATCCCACGACCGAGCAACCGGGATCCTCGCTTCAGCGTGCGCGAAAATGGCTGGGGCCCAGCATGCTACGTATGCTCGACAGTTCGATCGGGGCGACCGACACCCCGAAACCGTCGCTGCAGTGGGCCGATTGGGCGAAGGCGAAAGCACACGTCGAAGCGTTCACGTTCGCTTCCGGCGAGCCCGCGCCGGCGAGCGCGGATCCCGCTGTCGCGCAGTACAAGATCGGCATCGAACAAACGGTCGTCTACCCGAACGGGCGCACCGAGGCCCTACCGCCGAGCACGGTCATCGCGACCGTGGTGCAGACGCCACAAGGCTGGCGTCTGGACGCGTTCCGCTGACCACCCACCACGTCCATACAAGGAGGCACCCGTGGCGAAGAAGAAGGTGACGGATCCGGCCGCGGTCGGACCCGACACGACACTGATCATGATCGTGTTCGGCTTCGCGGCGCTGTTCACCCTCGCCGGCGCGCTGCACCTGGGCAATGCGCTGGCGGTTGTGCCGCAGGACATTCCGGCCAATCCGATCGCGGTCGTCGCCGATCTGGCGCGCGGAAAACTGCACTGGCCGCGGGCGTCGACGGTGATCGTGCTGTTGGTGATCGCGGCGGCCATCGCGTACGTGGTGATCCGCAAACAGATGAAGAAGCGTGCCGGTGCCGGGCGGTTGGCCGTCGACGACAAGGCCGATCACATGGGTAGTGGCAGCGCGATCGGGTCTATCACCGAGGCCGGGGTACGGGAGAAAGCCAAGGATCTGGGAGTGCGCCTTGGCTCCGACGACGCGCCCGGTGTGCCGATCGGCATCGCCGTCGTCGACGGCACGCCGCTCTACGGTTCCTACGAAGACCTGCACCTCGATATCTGGGGGCCTCGTCAGGGCAAGTCGACCTCGCGAGTGATTCCGGCGATCCTGTCCGCGATCGGGCCGGTGCTGACCACCTCGAACAAGCGCGACGTCGTCGACGCGACGCGCAATGTCCGAGAAGCCAAGGGCAGCGCGACCTTCGTGTTCGATCCGCAGGGCGTTGCCGGTGAACGACCGACCTGGTTCTGGGATCCGCTGGCCTGGGTCGACTTCCGCCGGGAAGGCTGCGAGATGCGGGCGGCACGGCTGGCCGGTCACTTCGCCGACAGCGAGTCCGGCGGCGCCGACAACGGCGACAGCTTCTTCGATCCCGAGGCCGAAGACCTGCTGGCCGGTCTGTTCCTCGCCGCCGCCATCGCGGGTAAACCGATCACCCAGGTCTGGGAATGGGTCACCGACTCGCAGAACAGTGAGCCGATCGAGCATCTGCGCCAGTCGGGCCACGACTTCACCGCCGCCGGTCTCGCGATGCAGTACAACGCCGAAGGTCGCACCAAGAGCGGCATCTTCGGCACCGCGAAGAAGATGATCCGCTGCCTGCAGTTGTCGAACGTGCACCCCTGGATCACCCGCGGCAACAGCGAACGGCTCCAGTTCGACGAGCTCGAATTCATCGAACGCAACGGCACGCTCTACTGCCTGTCGCTCGAAGGCCGAGGTTCGGCGGCGCCCCTGGTCAGTGCGTTGACCGAGGCCGTCGTCGATGTGGCCATGCGCAAAGCGTCGCAGTCCTCGGGCGGCCGTTTGCCGATCCCGCTGCTGGCGGTGCTCGACGAGGCCGCCAACGTGGTCCGATGGAAGGATCTGCCCAAGCAGTACAGCCACTTCGGCTCGCGTGGCATCGTCGTGATGACCGTGCTGCAGTCGTGGGCGCAGGGCGCTCGCTGCTGGGGTGATGCCGGGATGAGCGCGCTGTGGTCGGCCGCCAACATCAAGGTGCTCGGCAGCGGTGTCGACGATATGGCGTTCCTGCGTGACCGGTCCGAGGCGATCGGCGAGTACGACTCCATCTCGGCGTCGATGTCGCAATCGGGCACCAGCAAGAGCTACTCACGCTCGCTCAGTTCGTCGGTGACCTTCACCGCCCAGGGCCTGGCGACGTTGCCGCGCGGACGGGCCGTGGTGTTCACCTCGGGCCAGCCCGCGGTGCTGGTCCGCACGGTGCCGTGGTGGGAGTCGGAGTACGCGGACGCGGTCAAGAGGTCCATCGACGACAACGACCCCACCCGCAAGACACGGATCGACGATCTGATCACCACACCGTCGACGACGCTGTCGAAATCCACCACGCCGCCGGACGAGATCGGTGAAATCGAGGAGGTCAAGCCGCTGTGAACCAGGAGATTTCGGGTGCGGACAAGCAGGAGAAGGTCTATTCCGATGTCGCGGAGTTCGTGAAGGAGTACCTCAGCGAGATCTACCAGCGGCAGGTGACCGACATCAGCGACACGGTGTGGTGCCCCGAATGGTGGCGCCACCCCGAGGCCGCCGTGCGGCTCGCGGCGCTGTGGCAGGCCTGGGAGCACTACCGCATGCAGGGCGGGCCGGGTATCAGTGTGTGGTTCCTCGACCACGCCGACCCGCACATGACCAAGTTGTTCGACCCGCGCGGGCCGTTCAAGTATTGCAGCGTGCGCAACGGGCACAAGGAAATGCTGAAGTCGCTGCCGCTGGAAAAGCCCGACGCGAATCAGTGGTCCCCGCCGCAAGACGGGTGGTGGGACAAACAGAGCCCGACCGGAGCCTGATTCGGCGACGCGATCCAGGTTGTCCCCGGCGGCGCGCCTAGGCGGCGCCGGGTCAGCGCCCGCGTTCGAGTCCGCGCGGGTCGATGCCACGTTCCCTGGTCGAGACGTGCCGAGTGGCCGCGTCGCGCAGGCGGATCGCGTCGTCGGGCGAAATACCTTGTCCCATCTCGACGAGCATCCGTACCTGGCTGAGTTCGGGTGCGACACCGGCGCGTTGCAGATGCGCGGCGATGGCGGACCGCCGCTCGGCGGAGTCGTAACCGATTTGGGGCGCGTTGACACCGGTCGCCGCCGCGGCCACTGTCGACTTCGCGGCGAACGGCGAAGACGGGTCCTTCTCGAGCGTGAGACCGCGTTGCGCGGGCTTCGGCGAACCCATCGACATCATCTGCACGAGTTCGACATTGCGCGGATCCTTGGCTTTGAGATCGCGCGCCTCGCGGATCTGCAGCTCGCGCGCTTCCTTCATCTTGGCCTCGATCGCCTTCGCGCGTGACTCGGCTTCTTTCTGACCGTGTTCACGCGATTTGAGGGCGACCAGGGTGGCCATCTGCAGCATGGTGCGCATCATGGACGCCGTTTCGCTGCCGATGTCGTCGAGTTCCGCCATGACTGCTCCCCGATGCTGCTGTGGAAGTGGACATCTGAGCCTACCGCGCGAAGGACACGCTGTGATGTCCGGCGGGGCCGAACGCGGCCCGGAAAACGCGGGTGAGCGGGTGGCGGGCCGGACGAATCGTAGGGTTGGCTTGCCTCTGATGATCTTCTTCGCACGTCGGAGCCCGAAAACCGGAAACGGACCGGACACCCGAGGGCGTCCGGTCCGTGTCCGCACTGGAAAAGCGGTGTCAGCCCACCTTGACAGTGTTGAAGGAGATCGGGATGGCGGGCCCGCCATCCTCGGCGCCACCCTTGACGCCGCCGCCCGCGACCTTGTCCAGGGTCGCGAGACCGGCTTCGTCGATAGTGCCGAAGATGGTGTAGTTCGGCGGCAGCTGCGTGTCGCCGAAGACCAGGAAGAACTGACTGCCGTTGGTGCCCTTGCCGTCGGGCGAGGTACCCGCGTTGGCCATGGCGATCACGCCGCGCGTGTAGTTCACCGGCTGCTCGAGGGCGGGATCACCGGGAGCGAACAAGTCGGTCGGGTACTCGTTGTCGAAGCTGTAGCCGGGGCCGCCCTTGCCGGTGGCCGTCGGGTCACCGCATTGCAGAATGCCGAAGCCCGGCGTGGCCACGATGCGGTGGCAGCTGGTGTTGTCGAAGTAGCCCTGGCCGGCCAGACTCACCAGCGAGTTGACCGTGCACGGAGCCTGTGCGCTGTTGAGCGACAACCCGATCGGGCCCTGTGTGGAATCGATCGCCACCTTGACCTCGGGACCGTCGGTAGCGACCGACGTGGTGGCCGGCGCGGTGACGGGCTTGGCGGCAGGCTCCTGGCCCACCGGGTAGCTGCAGTCGACCGTCGCGGGCTTGGCCGCAGGCGGCGGCGGACCGGGGATGTCCAAGGGAGTGTTGACGAACTGCGTCGTCGGCACCGCCGAGGACGTCTCGGCGTTCGTCGACGCGTCGTCGTCGCCCTTGGTGAGGAAATACACCCCGGCCGCGGCGGCCGCGACGACTATCACACCCAGTACCGAGCCCGCGATCGTCAAGCGCTTGCGCTTCTTCTCCTGCTCGGCCCGTCGTGCCAGCTGGCGCTCCAGCTTGCGC
The DNA here is from genome assembly GCA_014360565.1 of Nocardia sp. Lineage (GTDB taxonomy): Bacteria > Actinomycetota > Actinomycetes > Mycobacteriales > Mycobacteriaceae > Nocardia. Next base: position 6,695 of record JACIXH010000202.1, on the reverse strand, counting down.
TTGGCCGCCGCCCGTCGCTGTTCGTTACTCGGCACTACCGCGTTCCTCCCGTGTCGTCAGGTTCGTCTAGAGGGTAACCGGTTGGACGCGGAGGGCGCCCGTGGGGAAAACTGGACCATCGTGACCAAGACCAGCAGCTTCACGGCCCCGAAGGGGGTCCCCGACTACCTGCCGCCCGGTTCGGCCGAGTTCGTCGCCGTTCGCGACGGCTTGATCCACGCCGCCCGACTCGCGGGGTACGGGCATGTCGAGCTGCCGATATTCGAACAGACCGCCCTGTTCGCACGGGGTGTCGGCGAGTCGACCGACGTGGTCAGCAAGGAGATGTGGACCTTCGCCGACCGCAACGGCGAGAGCTTCACCCTGCGTCCCGAGGGCACCGCGGGCGTGATGCGCGCGGTGATCCAGCACGGCTTGGACAAGAGCGGCCAGCTGCCGGTGAAGCTGTGCTACGCCGGACCGTTCTTCCGGTACGAGCGCCCGCAGGCCGGTCGGTACCGGCAGTTGCAGCAGGTCGGCATCGAAGCGATCGGCATCGACGATCCGGCCCTGGACGCCGAGGTCATCGCGATCGCCGACGCCGGGTTCCGTGGTCTGGGCCTCGACGGGTTCCGCCTCGAGATCACCTCGCTCGGTGACGATACGTGCCGTCCGCAGTACCGCGAACTGCTCCAGGAGTATCTGCGTGGACTGCCGCTGGACGAGGAGACTCAGCGCCGCGCCGAGATCAACCCGCTGCGTGTGCTCGACGACAAACGTCCCGAAGTGCGAGAGCTGACCGCGAACGCGCCACTGATGATCGATCACCTCTCGGAGTCGGCGAAGGCCCACTTCGAGCAGGTGCTCGCCCACCTCGACGCGCTCGGCGTGGCGTACGTGGTGAACCCGCGCATGGTGCGTGGTCTGGACTATTACACCAAGACCACGTTCGAGTTCGTGCACGATCAACTCGGCGCCCAGTCCGGCATCGGTGGCGGTGGCCGCTACGACGGGCTGATGGCCGAACTCGGCGGACAGCCCTTGTCGGGCATCGGTTTCGGCATCGGTGTCGACCGGACCGTGCTCGCGCTGGCGGCCGAGGGCAAGTCGGCTGCCGATCCGGCGCGCTGCCAGGTGTACGGCGTCGCACTCGGTGACGAGGCCAAGGCGAAGATGGTCGCGCTGGCCGGTGAACTGCGCGCCGCCGACGTCAGCGTCGACCTGGCCTACGGCGGACGCGGCATGAAGGGCGCGATGAAGGGCGCCGACCGTTCCGGCGCGAAATACGCCCTCGTGCTCGGCGATCGCGATCTCGCCGAGAACACGATCGGCGTGAAGGAGATGGCGACCGGCGAACAGCGGTCGGTCCCGCTCGACGGCGTCGTCGCGGTGCTGCGCGAGGAACTCGGCCGCTGAGACTTCCCGGCGGGCCGCGGGATCTGGTCACTCAGGGGCACGAGCCGTGTTGTCGGGCGATCGCTGCCGCGGCTCGAGTCGTGGAGCTCGACGCCGGCCCGGTCGGGTCGCCGGGTGGGGATCTGCTGGGCGCGGGCGCGGCTGTCGCCGGCGGCCGGGCACGGTAATCTGACCGCGCCTCGTGCCGGGCGGGCCGGTGGGGGTGGAGAGGCAATCGTGGACGGGCAGTCGGCGGCGGAACCGGTCGGAATCGACCTGGTGGCGCCCGAGGTGTTCGCGCCGATGTTGCGCAAACTCGCATTGGCCGCCGTCGGCGTCGGCGTCGGGGCGACCCTGCTGGCGGCGGTATGGCTGAGCTGGCCGTACGCGATCCTGATCGGTCTTGCCGTCTCGGTCCCGACCATCGGCTATGTGTACGCGTTCCAGCGTCGGCGAATGTGGTTGAGCGGCACCGTGATCCGCGCGCACCGGCTGTTCGGCGAACACACACTCGACCTTGCCGACGCCACCGGCGTGCAACTGCTGGTGTATCCGGCCCGGCTCAGCCGCATCGCCCTGCGAGTCACCGCGGACGGCGATACCCAGCTGGTGCCGCTGGCGATGTACACCGATGTCGGCAGCGGCCGTGAACTGCACCTGCTCGGCTTGCGCAAACTCGCCGACGCGCTCGCCGCCAGCGAACTCGCCGCCGCCATCGCGATCTCGGAAGTTCTCGTCCAGCAGCTGCGCGCCGAGGCGCGCGACGCGAGTCTGGGTGAGCGCCCGCTCTATCGCGCCGTGCAGTCGGTGCGCGGCAAGGACAGTGTGTCGCCGGTAGTGCTCACCGATTCCGAGGTTGCCGCACTGGGCTGACCGGGTGCCGGTGCGGATCTCGCCCTCTAGGTCGATAGGTGCGCATCGTTGGCTCGGTGGGTGTGAGCCAGTCGTGTGCCGCGGTGATGCCTCACCGCGGCAGCAGAACGACGTGGTCTCTGATCTCCTGCACGAGGTCCTCGACCTGGTGGGCGATAGATCATGTCGCCGCCATGGTGGCGAACATGATCGCGGAGGCGATGTGGGCGAGCTTCGCCGACTCGGTGGGGCCGATGGACGGGTCGCGCCGCTGCGCTCAGCCGAAGAGGGTGAGCTGGGTGTCGATCGGTGTGGGGCGCGGGGTGGGTGGGGTGGTGCCGCCCTGGGTTGCGCGCAAGCCGTGGTGGGTGAGCAGGGGGTTCACCCGGTCGCGTAGCCAGTCGCGGTAGAGCGGGGTGACGTTGGCGCCGCGGGCGTAGAGCTGGCGGTAGCGGCGCATGAGCGCCGGATGTTCGGTGCCGAGCCAGGTGAGGAACCAGTCGCGGGTGGGGCCGCGCAGGTGCATCGGAAAGGCCATGGCGCTGGTTGCGCCCGCGTCGGCGATGGCGGCGAACAGGGCCTCGAGGTGGGCCCGGCTGTCGGTGAGGCAGGGGATGATCGGCGCGGCCATGACGTGGACGGTGAAGCCGGCGTCGGCCAGGGCGCGGACCAGCTCGAGCCTGGCGCGCGGTTCGGGAGTGCCGGGTTCGAGGCTGTGGTGCAGGTCGGGATCGAGGATGGCGATCGACACCGCCACGCTCACCTCCACCCGCCGGGCCGCCTCGGTGAGAAGCGGCAGATCGCGGCGCAGCAGCGGGCCCTTGGTGAGGATGGAGAAGGGGGTGCCCGAGTCCGAGAGCGCGCTGATGATGCCCGGCATCAAGCGATATCGTCCCTCGGCGCGCTGATACGGGTCGGTGTTGGTGCCCAGCGCCACCGCCTCGCGCTGCCAGGAGCGGCGCATGAGTTCGCGGCGCAGTACCGCGGCGATATTGGTCTTCACCACGATCTCGGAATCGAAATCCTCGCCCGCGTCGAGGCCGAGATATTCGTGGCTACCCCGTGCGAAGCAGTAGCGGCAGGCGTGCGAGCAACCGCGCATCGGGTTGATCGTCCAGCGGAAGGGGAGCGCGGAGCTCTCGGGCATCTTGTTCAGCGCGCTCTTGCACAGCACCTCGTGAAAGGTGATGCCGTCGAACTCGGGGGTGCGGACGGAGCGGACCAGCCCGGCCCTGGTCAGGCCGGGCAGCGCGCCGTCATCGGCGTCCAGGGTCTGGGCTTGCCACCGCACCCCACGAGTCGAACATTTGTTCGAACTGGTGTCAAGCCTTGCGCGCCGCCCGCAGGAAGTCGACGAGGTCGTTGACGGTCTCCACGGTGGGCCGCGGGCGGTAGCCGAGTTCCCGTTCGGCCTTGCCGTGATCGACGACCGGTGCCGAGATCAGGGCGCCCAGTGCGGCTTTGGACGCGATGTCGGAGCCCAGGCGCCTGCTGATCGGCTCGAGTACGGGCAGGAGCGCGCCGATCGCCTTCGCTGGGATGGTGAAGCGTGGGCCTTTGGCGCCGGTGCGCGCCGCGGCCATCCGGCAGAAGTCGAGCATGGTGGTCATCTCGCCGCCGAGCAGGTAATTCTCGCCGGTGCGACCCTTCTCGCCCGCCAGGATGAGGCCATGGGCGACGTCGCGCACATCGACGAGGTCGAAGCCGCCGCCGATCATCACCGGAATCCGGCCACGCATCGCCTGGGCGGCGGCGCTGTTGAGGCGAGACAGGCGGTCGAGGTGGTCGACCGGACCGTACACGCCGGTCGGATTCACGATCACCGCGTCGAGCCCGCGCTCGATCACCGGGCGCAATGCCAGCTCGCCGGACCACTTGGACCTGTCGTACACCGGCAGGCCGGGATCGTCGGAACGGCCGGAGGTCTCGTCGATGTGCCCGCCCGCGCGGTATTGGTCGAAGGCGTGGATGGAACTGGTGTGGACGAACCGGCGCACGCCGCAGTCGAGCGCGGCCTCGGCGGTGATGCGCACGCCTTCGGTGTTCACCCGCCACGCCAGGTCGTTCTGTTCGGCGAGGGTGATCAGCGCGACGAGGTGGTAGACCACCTCGGCGCCCGCCAGCGTCGCACGCATCGATGCCGGGTCGAGCACATCGCCTTCGACCCAGGTCACGCCCGGATCGTTGATGGTGGGGGCCGCGCGGTCGATCGCGACGACCTCGTGGCCGCGCTCGAGGAGCAGAGGGATCAAGTTGGTACCGAGGTAGCCGGCTGCGCCGGTCACTGCGACCTTCATGTGCCCGAGGATATAGAACATGTTCTAGTTTTGAAAGTGGGACCCTGCGGATCGAAGGCGGCACGACTCGAAAACTGTCGCTCTGTTCGGCTATATTTGGCGCCAATCGCAGTTGGGTGGTCGCGTCGGGAGTTTCGCGTCCGCGGCTCACTTCTGCAATGCAGACTTTTCACGACGAGTTGGGGGGATTTCGCATGAACAATCTCTCGGTGCAAACCGAAGGCCTCGCCGGGTTCGCGGCGACCAATGCCGGGGTGGCGGGGCAGGTTGCCGCAGCAGGCAACTTCGACCTGGTGGCCAGCGTATCGGCGGCCACGCCGGTGTTCGGCCTCATCGGGGCCGACTACCTCGCGATGTTCGCGGCCGCACAAGCGTTGCAGGCCAAGGACATCAACGACCTGTCGGCCCGCTTCGCCTCGCTCTCGGACGCGGCCTTCAAGTCGTCGGTGACCTTCGAGACGACCGATATCGACAATGCCGCCGAGCTCGCGCGTCAGGCCGCCGGAATCGGTGGCGCGGTATGAAGCCGCTGAGCTCCGATGGCGGCGTCATCGCCCCCGAGGCCGCCATGGCCACCGCCGACGCCGCGACCGCATCGGCCATGGGAGCGGTGCCGTTCGACTCGCAGGCCATTCTGGATGTGCCGCTGATGCAGGTGCCCGAGGACACCGCGGAGGCCGAGGACGCCGTCTTCACGCTCGCCCAGAAGATCACCGACGAAGCCCAGAACGGCAGCATGTCGCCGGCGGGCCTGGGCGGGCTCGGCGGGCTCGGCGGCGGTATGCAGCCTCAGGACATCCTCTCCGGCGTCTCGGAGGATGCCGCCACCGCGCTGAGCGGTCTACAGAGCACTGCGGCCCAGATCGCCGCGCCCGCGTCGGCCGCCGCGTCGACCGCGTTCGATCAGGCACAGGCCGCGCTCACCGGCACGTCCGGTGCCGGTGCCGCCGGCACCTCCGGCGCGAGCGCATCCGCCGCCGCGACCACGCTCACCGAAGATCCGGTCGCCGCGCTGATGAACGGACTGTCGTTGCCGGCGTTGCCGGGAATCGACACCCTGTTCCAGCCGTTCCTGGACCTGCTCAGCAGCTTCGGCACCGGTATTTTCAACTCGGTGGACCCGACCGCGATCCTGAGCCAGTCCTCGGCGGTCATCGAACAGGCGATGAGCCTGGCCCAAGGCGGCGTGAAAACCGTTCAGCAACTGTGGGAAGGCGAGTCCGCCGACGCGGCGGCCACCGCCAGTCAGCAGGCCCAGACCCAGGGCCAGGACACCAGCCAGCGCGGTATCGACATCTCCGCGCTCACCCAGCAGGCGGCGGCGGTGGTCCAGACCGGCAACGCGCAGCTCACCACCATCGCCACCACCTTCGCGGCCCAGGCCACCGCCCTCGCGCCGACGATCATGCTGCCGCCCACCCAGGCCACCCTGATCGGTTTGGCCACTACGCATCTGGGTGAAGCGGTGTCGGTCGTCAACGTGACCCGTGGGCAGTTGATGGGATACACCGGCGAGCTCAGCGGCGTCGTCGGCCAGCTCGCAAGCCAGAGCGGTCTGCCCTCGCCCGACGAAGTCCTCGCCGCAGCCTCCGAGAACATCGGCGAACCGCTGCTCGCTCAGGCCGAGGAAGCCCTCACCGGCGGCGACTCCGCGACCTCGGCGGCGAGCGCCGCCACAGCGGGCACCGCAACGCCCGGCGCGACGACCCCGGCAGGCACCGGCGGTTCCGGTGGTTCCGGTGGCAGCGGCGGCGGTGCCGGCGCAGCGCTCGGTGCGCTCGGTACCGCGCGCGGTGGTGGTAGTGGTTCCGGCGCGGGTGCAGGCACCGGCGGCACTCCGAGTTCGGGTACCCCGAAGAGCTCTGCGGCCGTGCCGGGTTCGGCGGTTCCCGCAGGTCGTGCGATGACCGCGGGCTCGATGGGCTCCACCACCGCCGCGAGCACGGGCGGTACCTCCGGCATGATGGGCGGCGGCGCGGGTGCGGGCGCGGGCCGTGGCAACAACGACGAAGAACACGGTCGTACGGTGCAGCCGTACCAGAGCCGCACCGGCAACGACGATCTCACCGGTCCGCTGGGCGAATCCACGCCCGATGTCATCGGTGCCGTCCACGAGGACGAACGCGACGCGGACGCGACCGCCGACCGCTTCTGACCGAAGGGGCTCGCCGG
>JACIXH010000201.1 GCA_014360565.1 Nocardia sp. | reverse complement strand
TCAGGAGCCGAGCGGAATCATGCTGCGGTCCAGCGCGATGTCCTTGTCCGACAGCGAGCGCAGGTAGCGCAGCATGGCGGTCTCGGTGTGGTGGCGGGTGAACGCCGGATGGGTCAGATAGTCGGAGGTGCGGGTTTCGATCGCGAGGGGCTCCGCGCCTGCCCCGGCCTCGGAAGCCGAAGCGGTGCCGAAGGATTCGACGACCGAGGCCACATGCGTGTCGGTGGTCGCCTCGTCACAGGCGATCGCGACGTGATCGGCGTCGACCAACCGCAGGTTGATGCCCTGCGACTTCGCTTTGGCGACAACAGCTTCCGCGCCGCCGGGCACGTGCGCGAGGACCGTGTCGAAGAACGCGCCGTGCACCACGGCAGCACCGAGACCGGCAGCGATGGCGGTCGCGTGCTCGTGCACCCGACGCGCGATGGCACGCAGCCCGTTGGCACCGTGGTAACTCGCGTACATGGCGGCCACGATGGCCAGCAGCACCTGCGCGGTACAGATGTTCGAGGTCGCCTTCTCGCGGCGGATGTGCTGCTCGCGCGTCTGCAGGGCGAGGCGGTAGGCGGGGGCGCCGTCGACGTCGACCGACACGCCGACCAGGCGGCCCGGCAACTGCCGGGCGAAGGCGGTGCGCACGGCCAGGTAGCCAGCGTGTGGGCCGCCGAAGCCCATCGGCACGCCGAAGCGCTGGGTGGTGCCGAAGCACACGTCGGCACCCTGCTCGCCGGGCGGGGTGATCAGCGTCAGCGCCAGCAGATCGGCACCGGCGGCGACCAGCGCACCCCGCTCGTGCGCGGCGCCGAACAGCTCGGTCCAGTCGACGATGCGGCCCGACGCGCCGGGTGTCTGGACCAGCACGCCGAAGAACTCGCCCTCGGGCAGTACGCCGGTCGACAGGTCGGCTTCCACGATCTCGATACCCAGCGGCTCGGCCCGGGTGGCGAGGATGGTCTTGGTCTGCGGGAACAGATCGGCGTCGATGAGCAGCCGCGCCGACTTGGACTTGCCCGCACGCCGCAGCAGCGTCATGGCCTCGGCCGCGGCAGTCGCCTCATCGAGCATCGACGCGTTGGCCACGTCCATGCCGGTCAGGTCCGACACCATGGTCTGGAAATTGAGCAGCGCCTCGAGACGGCCCTGGCTGATCTCGGGCTGGTAGGGGGTGTAGGCGGTGTACCAGGCCGGATTCTCCAGCAGGTTGCGCACGAGCACCGGCGGGGTGAGCGTGTCGTAGTAGCCGAGACCGATCATCGAGGTGGCGACGGTGTTGGCACCCGCCAGCGCGGCCAGCTCGGCGAGCACCTCGTGCTCGGAGGCGGGCGCGGGCAAGGCGCCCAGGCCGGACTCGTCGAGAATCGTGGCGGGCAACGCCGTGGTCGCGAGCGCGTCGATGGACTCGACGCCGACGGTCGCGAGGATCCGGGCGAGTTCGTCGGAATCGGGTCCGATGTGGCGGTCGGCGAACGAACGGGTCACGGCAGCTCCAGGTCGGGCGGGTCGACCTCGTGGTCGACGGGTACCAGCCCTCCCCCTCTGTCTGTGCGCCTGAGAGATTCGGTGACCCGGCCAGGATGGGGCGGCCGTGCCCCTTTCCCCGTGGGCGGGCAGCCGGATGCCACCGCTTTCCAGAGGCGTCGAATCATCGCGCGGTCCCTGTTGCCTGAGAGATTGACGGGGAGGTGCTGCTCCTTCGGCGCCCTGATTCTCACGAACCAGAGACTCTCCCGCACTGCGGCGACGCACCAACGATTCTAGATGCAGCAAACCCCCGGTCGCGCCACCAGGGGCACGCCGGGGGTGTAGCGCTGGTCACTGTCGGACCGTCAACCGGTTTTCCGGTTCTCCCTGACCTTGCGGCGGAAGGAGAGTTCGTCTTCCGGGCGGTCGGTGATGGCAGTCGCTCGTTCTGCCGGGAAATCCGCGATCGCGCCGGTCAGCTCACGCATGGCACCGCCGACGGCGATCCCGAACACGCCCTGGCCGCCCTGCAGTAAATCGACTACCTCCTCGGGCGAGGAACACTCGTAGACCGAGGTGCCGTCGGAGAACAGCGTGATCCCGGCCAGATCCCCCACGCCACGGCTGCGCAGATGATCGACGGCGATCCGGATGTTCTGTAAAGAGATGCCCGCGTCCAGCAGCCGCTTCACGATCTTGAGGACCAAGATGTCCTTGAACGAGTACAGGCGCTGGCTGCCCGACCCCGCCGCACCGCGTATCGACGGTACGACCAGCCCGGTCCGAGCCCAGTAGTCGAGCTGGCGGTAGGTGATGCCGGCGACCTGACAGGCGCTGGGCACCCGGTAGCCGACCAGATCGTCCGGAACCGAGTCGTCCGGGAACAAGCCAGGCTGTACGACATCCTGCGTTTGTTCTTCCACTGATCGCTCCTTCTGCCGACGTTCTCGGGTCGGAGTCACGACGGATGTTGCCCGACTTTCGAGGTTACTCCTGCCATTGTCGGACCTGCGGTGTTGTCACACCAAGCACCAAACGCAGCGATTCCCTGGACCTCTACTTCAGGTTTAGAAGATCGATCAGCTGTCGGTTGCCTTGAAGTCGTCCGGGGACACCGACTCCAGGAACTCCTTGAACTTCTCCACCTCGTCCTCGCGTTCGTCGGGCATCACCAGCCCGGCCTCGGCGAGTACCGGTTCCTCGGCGTAGATCGGGCACCCGACGCGCAAGGCGATCGCCACCGAGTCCGAGGGCCGCGCCGAGACCCGCAGGTCGCCGTCGAAGACCAGATCGGCATAGAAGGTGCCCTCTTGCAGATCCACGATCCGCACTTCTTTGAGCGTGTGTCCCAGCTCGGTGATCAGAATCTTGATCAGATCGTGAGTGAGCGGACGGATCGGCGTGACGCCCTCCTGCTCGAGCACGATCGCGGTGGCCTCGGCCTGCCCGATCCAGATCGGCAGGTACCGCTCCCCCGACGCCTCCCGCAACAACAGCACGGGCTGGTTCTGTGGCTGCTCCACTCGGATGCCGATGACCCGCATCTCGCTCATGCCTGCACCTCGCTGACGCTCGGCTCCACCATGACCGAGTGCTCGGCTGTGTTGACCGATCGCTCGCTACGCTCGCTCATGAGTTGTCCTGCCTCCCATTTCCGCCGCCGGCCGGCACGACAGCTGCACAGCTCGCCGTATCAACGAGTCTAGGCGAATTCCGGGGCGCGCAAGGAAGACGTTCGAGCCGAAATCAGTGTGTGGCCCGGGCGATACCTGATCACCCGGCCGGGTGTGTCAGCCGCCGAGGGCCGATCGCACCGCTGCTTTCACCAGCGCGGCGTGCAGGTTCAGCGATAACGCCGCGAGTTCGCGAACTGTCTCCTCGGCGCGGGCGCGGGCGTCGGCATCGCGACTCTTCGCGATGGGCGCGGCGATCTGCGCGATCAGTGCCGCCTCGCGATCGGCGGCCAGTTTGAAAGCGCGCAGATGGCGTGCCTCCAGGCCGAATTCGGCCATCGCCTTCGCCGCGAGCGCCAGCGTCACCGCATCGGATTCGAAGAATCCGCCGGGGCCGGGGACGATGAGTCCCGCGCGCAGCAGATCGTCGAGGAAACGGTCGTCGATGTCGGCCTTGGCGAGCAGGTCGCCCCTGGTGAGCCGCACCCCGACCTCGACACGGAGTTCTTCGGGCGTGATCTCGCCCGAGACGATCCCGAGGCGGCGGGGCGGAGCCTGGCGCGGCGCCTCGCCGTCGGCATCCACGGAACCGGACACAGCGTGCCCGGTGTCCGCGGAACCGTGGTGGGAGTGCGCGCGGGCGCGCGCTTCACGCACGCCCAGTGTCGCCGCACCACTGTCGATCGCTTCCAACTGCTCCTTGATCACCTTCAACGGCAGGTACTGATCGCGTTGCGCGGTCAGTACGAAGCGCAGCCGTTCGTAGTCGGCCACCGAAAACCGCCGGTATCCCGACGGTGTCCGTTCCGGCCGGATCAGGCCCTCGGATTCGAGGAACCGGATCTTGGAGATGGTGATGTCAGGAAAATCTGGTCGCAGCAGGTCTAATACGGAGCCGATCGACATCCCTCCGCGCGCCCACTGCGCCGCCCCCGTCACAGCACTGAGCCCTTCGCGAACATCGAGCCGTTCGCGGGCACCAGTACCGTTGGGGTCATCGCGACCCCGCGCCCGACGCCGACTCGTTCGCCTGCGTACGCGGACCGGTCAGGAAGACCAGCCGGAACTTGCCGATCTGGACCTCGTCGCCGTTCTGCAGCTCCGAGGAGTCCACCGGCTCCCGGTTGACGTAGGTGCCGTTGAGGCTGCCCACATCGACGACCTGAAAAGAGTCGTCGTCCTGACGGAACTCGGCATGCCGACGGCTGACCGTGACGTCATCCAGAAAGATGTCACTGTCGGGATGACGGCCGGCCGAAGTGGTCGGCTGATCCAGCAGGAAACGCGAGCCCGCGTTCGGGCCACGCTTGACCACCAGGAGGGCCGCGCCTGCCGGCAGACCCTCGACACCCTGAACCGGCTGTTCGCCGGTCGGCTCTGCGGAGCGCGACGCGTCGACCTCGTTGAGGAAGTCCGCGCGGAAGACCGACGTCGTCTCGGCCGCGGTTTCCCCGTAACTCGGGTCCCTGTTCTCGCTCACCGTTTCTCTCCTCCTCGAACCTGATTATCCATGCAAGCAGGTGCTGTATTCGCTCGACACGAGCGGCGCGATCACACCGCCGGAAAAAAATTCCGGCGTCGATTCCCCGACGTATCCGCTTGGCTTTGACCGTACCCTGCCGGGGCGTGCCCGTGCAGGGAGAACTGTGAAGGCTGAGTCAGCCCCCGATAACTCCTTGGTAACCCGCTGCATCCAGCAGTTCACCGAGGGCGGAATCCAGGGTTGCCTCGTCGTCGAACGCGAGCTCGAACAACCAGCCCGCGTCGTAGGGATCGGTGTTGAGCGTTTCCGGTGATTGCACCAGATCTTCGTTCACCGCAACGACTTTGCCGTTGAGCGGAGCGTAGATGTCGGACACGCTCTTGGTCGACTCGACCTCGGCGATGCTGTCGCCGACGGTCACGTCCTTGTCGAGGTCGGGCAGCTGGACGAACACGACGTCACCCAGCTGTGACTGGGCGTAATCGGTGATGCCGACACGGACCGCCGTGGGGCTGGTCCGCCGCACCCATTCGTGCTCTTCGGTGTAGCGCAGTTCCTCAGGGGTCCGGGTCACAGGACGTCCTTTCATCGTCGACGTTGCACGCAACAGTATCGACTAGCTCCCACGGTGCGGCACAGGCGGTATCGATCGCGCGACCGCGACCGCCAGCCCTGCGTAGAGCACCCCGGTCCAGACGTAGAGCGCCGTGCCCCAGATCAGCAGCGCCCAGCCGAAGGCCCATCCGAAACTCGCCCCCGCCCAGTCCATCTCGCCGGTGAGCATCCACGGCAGCGCCGACATCAGCGCGAAGGTGGCCGCTTTGCCCAGGTAGATCACTTCCGGAGCGGGTAGATCGCGTCGTTTGTACACCGACAGGGTCGCGGTGAGCACCAGATCACGTGCGATCAAGATCACCGCCAGCCACCACGGCAACAGCCCGCGCGCGACGAACGCCACCAGGGTCGTCACCAGGTACAGCCGATCGACGAGCGGGTCGAGCAAGGCGCCGAGGCGTGAGGACTGATCGAGCAGCCGGGCGAGCTTGCCATCGAGGAAATCGGTGAATCCACTGGCTATCAGCAAGGCGAAGGCCCAGCCGTCCGCGTGCCGGACCAGCAGCAGCCACAAGAAGACGGGGATGCCGATCAGCCGCAAGACGCTCAGCGCATTCGGCACGGTCAGGATGCGGTCGCTGAACACGCCACCGGTTTCGGTGTCGCGCGTGCCCGGCGTTCCTGATTCGGTTGCCACGCCCCTGCATACCGCACCGACCCCGTCCGGCGCCATCCGGCCACGCCGAAACGCCGTCACCGGGCTGCGTGTCGCAGCGTGGCGCTACCCGCCGCGCTGCGAGCGGCTAATCTCGGCAGTCGTGTCCGACAGTGGTATCGATCTACGCTCCTACGTCTCCGCCGAGGATGCCCGCGAGCGTGGCCGCGCCGCGCGGCTTCGGGTGCCTGTCACCGAGCGCGATCGCGCCGCCGAGAGCCCCGAGCGGCCGACGGTGCGCGAGTTCATCGAGATCAGCAACCGCGGCCGGATCGAACGCCTGATCCCGCTGCGCGTCGGGCGGATGATCGCCTCGCCCTTCACCTTCTTCCGCGGTGCCGCCGGGCTGATGGCGGCCGACCTCGCGGCCGGACCGGACAGCGGCCTCGCCGCCCAGATCTGTGGCGACGCCCACGCCGCCAATTTCGGTCTCTACGGCACCCAACGTGGCGAGATCGTGATGGATATCAATGATTTCGACGAGACCGTCCTCGGCCCGTGGGAGTGGGATCTGGAACGTCTGGCGGCGAGCCTGGTGCTGGCCGGGCGCGAAAGCGGCGTCGACTCCGACGATTGCCTGCGCGCGGCACGCGATGCCGCCCGCTCCTATCGGCACACCGTCGCCGAACTGGCCGAGATGCCGTTCATGCAGTCGTGGACAGCGCTGCCCGACGAGTCGATCCTGACCAGCGCCAAGGCCGAAGATCTGCTCGACGATTTCAAGAAGGCCGCGAAGAAGGCTCGCAAGAACACCAGCGCCAAGGTGGTGGCGAAGTGGACCGAGCACCTCGACGACCACCAGACCGGTATCCGCAAGCAGCGTTTCGTCAGCGACCCGCCCGTGCTGACCGCGGTCGACACGCCGGTCGCGGAAGCGGTGATCGACGGTCTGGAGCGCTACGCGAGTACCATCAGGGAGTCGCGGCGCAATCTGCTGTCCCGGTTCGCGGTCTCCGATGTCGCCTTCCGCATCGTCGGTACCGGCAGCGTGGGCCTGCACAGCTATGTGGCGCTGCTACACGGCAACGACGGCGAAGCGGTGGTATTACAGGTCAAACAGGCGCGGCCGTCGGCACTTGCCCCGTTCCTGCCCCCGCTCGCGCCGCGCCACGAGGGCGAGCGGATCGTGGCGGGCGCGCGCACCGTGCAGTCCGAGACCGACATCCTGTTGGGCTGGACGACGATCGAACTCGCCGAGTCGCTGCCGTTCATCGTGCGCCAGTTCCGCAATCTCAAGGGCAGTATCGACCCGGCGGCGCTGTCGGCCGACGATCTCGACGATTACGGCCGACTCGCGGGCGCGCTGCTGGCCCGCGCGCACGCCCGTTCGCTCGACCCGCGCGCGCTGGCAGGCTATCTGGACACCGATGGGGCCGACGACGACCGGTTCGAGGCTTCGGTGGCGGCCTTCGCGGTGCGCTACGCCGACCGCACCGAGGCCGATCACGCCGACCTCGTCGCCGCCGTGGACGCGGGCACGATCGCCGCCGAACAGGGTTGATCGAGCTACGATGTACGCCAACGGTTCTCGGCACAGCGTGCGTGTGCCGGGCTCCGCGCCAACGACCAACGAAGGGCGGTCCTCTCCATGCTCGTGCGCGTACAGAATGCGGCAGGCAGCGATGCCGAGGCGGCACTGATCGACTGGTTGCGCACATGGAAGGACCCGTCGAGCCCGCACGGGGTCGCCACGATCAACTGCAGCCTGTTCCATCAAGACACCCTGCATCAGTTCGACGCGGTGGTATGGACCCCGACCAGTTGCGTGGTGATCGAAGCCGAGACCTTCACCGCGCCGCAGGACGGCGTGCTCGAGATTCCGCTCAACGGCCCGTGGATGGTCTCCGGTGAGCTCGCCCAGTTCGCCGGCTCGGAGAAGTCGACGCCCCTCGAGCGCTCGCGCGACCACACCTTCGCCCTGCAGGACTACCTCGCCGCCCGGGGGCTCGGTCAGCGCGCGGTGCACGGGCTCGGCCTGATCGTGCCGATGCCCGGCGCCCAGATCGACGTGCACCAGGGCTGGAGCGATCCGAGCTTCGATGTGATCGTCACCGACGACCCGCACCGGCTCGAGATGTACTTCGAGTTGCTGGCCGAGAAGGAACACAACCTCTGGACGGCCAACGACGTCGCGATCGCCTTCCGCGGCCTCGGCATCCTGCCGTTCCTGCCCGGGCCACAGGACCTGCTCAACGAAGGTTTCCTCGGCCCCATCGACGTGACACTGTGGCACGGCGGACCCACTCAGGCGGCCGCGGAGGCCTATGCCGAGGAACAGGCCCAGCGCGAACGCGAAGCGCAGTCGGGCGGTCTGGTCGCGCCGTGGTACAGCCCGTGGAAGCTGTATCCGCGGGTCACCGGTGATCTGGATTTCGGCGCCGCGTTCCTACGGATCACCCTCGCGCTGGGCATGATCGTGGCGATCGTGTGGGTGCTGTGGTTCGTGGTCACCGCGGTGCTCACCTACGGTCCAGCCTGAGCGGGATCGGGCGGCGGCTATCGTCGCGTCCGTGATCGTTCGCAGTACCACCGTGGCGCGGGCGGCGGCGATCGCCGCCGGTGCCGCACTCACCGCCGCGATTCCGCTGACGTTTCCCCCCGACGGTGGGGCGAGCGAGCTCGACGCGGTGGTGTCGGAGAATGCCGTCTCCCCCGGGCTCGCCGAGGTACTCGTCGCCCCTAGCAACGCGCCGGTGGTCGTAGTGCTGTTACTGGCCGCGTGTGCCTGGTTCGCGCTGCGCCGGCAGTGGTGGCAGGCGGTGACCATGCTCGTCGTTCCCGAGATCGCGTTGGCGATCAACACCTGGTTGCTGAAACCGCTGTGGGCTCGGCCGCTGCACGACTTCCTCGCCTACCCCAGCGGGCATACCGTCCATATGGTCGCTGTCGCAACGACTTTCGTTTGCTTGTCAGCTAGCCGGTCGGCCCGGATCACAGTCGTCGCACTGACCGCGCTCGCGCTGATCGCGATCACCCCGGGCATGGTCGAGTTGGGATATCACCGCCCCACCGATGTGCTCGGTGGGGCGGTCGCGGCCGCCACGATGTCGATCGGCCTGTGCTGGATCTGCGACGCATTACGCGCCGCGACTGGCCGCCTCTAGCTGTCGGCAGGCGCGGCGGCGCACCCTATCTGCGATCGAAAACGCTGGCGTCGTGCAGCATTTCGGCGCGCAACATCGTTTCTGGCACACCCATCGCCTCCACCAGGGTCAGTGCGTCGGGGCGCAGCCGGTCGACGAGTTCGTTCACCCCGCGCCGCACCGCCTTCGCCCGCTCCACCGACATGAACCGGTGCATGATGTACCAGGCGAGATTCTCCTCCAGCGAAGCGTAAACATAGAGATCGCAGACGGTTTCGGCCAGCGCCTTGGCCTCCGGGTCCTCGATGGCGGCGATGCCGTCGACGAATTCCTCCAGCACCAGCCGGTCGATGTGCGCGGCGCCCGCGGCGAGGATGTGGTCCTGGGCATTGTTGAACGCCTCGAACGGGCCGGTATCGGCGGCACGGGCGCGCAGCCGGTGCGCGGCGGTGCGCAGCAGGTAGTCCTCGCGGTCGGCGAACAGCTGCAGCTGGACGTCACGTTTGGCCAGGTCGCCCTCGTCGACGCTCTCGTCGCTGCGGTCGCGCAGGGTTTGGATGAGCTGGCGCACACCGGAGCGTTTGCGCACCACGTCCCCGGCCATGGTGGCGGCGAACCGCACCCAGCCGAGCGCGTCGAGGTCGCGTACCTCGTCGGAGTAGGCGGTGAGCAGTTCCTTCGCCACGAGTTGGGTGAGCACGACATTGTCACCCTCGAAGGTGGTGAACACGTCGGTGTCAGCCTTCAGCGTGACCAGGCGGTTCTCGGTGAGATAGCCTGCGCCGCCGCAGGCTTCGCGACATTCCTGGATCGCGCGGGTGGCGTGCCTTGTCTGTGCGACCTTCAGCCCGGCGGCGCGCTTTTCCAGCGCACGCTGCGAGCTCGAATCGGTGTCCTGCCCGCGCTGGATCACATCCATCCGGCGCACCAGATCGTTCTGGGCGAAGGCCAGCGCGAACGACTTCGCGACCAACGGCAGCAGCCTGCGCTGGTGGCTGCGGTAATCGAGCAGCAGGGTCTCTTCGCCGGTGTCGGGGTCGGCGAACTGGCGGCGCGCCAGCGCGTACCGCACGGCGATACTGAGCGCCACCCGTGTGCCCGCGGCGGCCGCGCCACCGACGCTGACCCGGCCACGCACCAGCGTGCCGAGGGTCGTGAAGAAGCGCCGGCTCGGGTTCTCGATCTCGGAGCTGTAGGTGCCGTCCGGGGCGACGTCGGCGTAGCGGTTGAGCAGGTTCTCGCGCGGGATCCGCACGTGATCGAAGACGATCCGGCCGTTGTCGACGCCGGGCAGCCCGCCCTTGAGGCCGTCGTCGTAGGTGGTCACGCCGGGCAGGTCGGCGCCGAGTTCGTCGCGGATCGGCACCAGCAGGCAGTGCACGCCTTTGCTCTCGCCGCCGACGATCAGCTGGGCGAACACCGCGGCCATCCGCGCGTGGACCGCGGCGCCGCCGATGTAGTCCTTGCGCGCCGACGGGGTCGGGGTGTTGATGACGAATTCCTGGGTGGCCGGGTCGTAGGTGGCCGTGGTCTCCAGATCGGCGACATCGCTGCCGTGCCCCGACTCGGTCATCGCGAAACAGCCGAGCAGATCGAGCGAGATCAGTCGCTTGATGAAGTCGCGGTGACGTTCGGTGCCCAGGTTCTCGACCGCGCCGCCGAACAGCCCCCACTGCACGCCGGCCTTCACCCACAGCGACAGGTCGGTGTAGGCCAGCATCTCCAGCCCGACGACTGCACCGCCGGGGTCGCCGGTGCCGCCGTTCTCGGGCCGGAAGCCACGCTCGGGGTAGCCCATGGTCGCGATGACACGCATCTGGTCGAGCACGCGAGCCCTTGCCGCGTGCATGTCGAGTTCGGGATCGTCGGTGAATTCCTCGCCGGCGAGCTGGGTTCGCGCCTGCTCCCTGACCGTGCGCCACGGTCCGTCCAGCGCTGCGCGAAGATGTTCTGCCGTCGTCGATGTGCCGGTAGCCATGCCTTCGACCCTAGCCCGGGCCGGGCCGGTGACGGCGCCGACGAAACTCGCGTCACAAAACTCTCGCTCAAAACCTTGCCCACGGATTGAACACTCGTTTAGTATATTGAACATGTGTTCAGCCAACAGCCCGTACCGCAAGGACCCTCCCCTGATCTGACAACCGCGGCCCGCATTCGCGATACCGCGATCGACCTGTTCGGCGACCAAGGTTTCGGCGTCGGCGTCCGGGCGATCGCCGCAGCGGCCGGCGTGTCACCGGGCTTGGTGAACCATCACTTCGGTTCCAAGGACGGCCTGCGCGCCGCCTGTGACGACCGGGTACTCGAGATCATCCGCGAGGAGAAGCTGCGCGTCATCCGTTCGTCGGGTCCCACCGGGATGCTGAACGCGATGGCCGAGATCGAGTCGTACGCCCCGATCGTGGCCTACATCCTGCGCACTTTCCAGGCCGGCGGTGCGCTGGCGGAATCACTTCTCGAGCACATGATCGCCGACGCCGAGCAGTACATGCAGACCGCGGTCGCGGAAGGTCAGCTCAAACCGAGTCGCGATCCAGCGGCTCGGGCCAGATATATCGTGCTCTGCCATGTCGGAGCCATGAACCTCTATCTGCAGATGCGAAGTCAGCGTGAGGGAAAGCTCGACTACCGCAAGGCCATTCGGGACCTCTCCGAAGAAGTGTCCTTTCCGGCGCTCGAGCTCTACACCCAGGGAATGCTGACCGATTCGACTCTGCTCGACAATCTCATCGAGGAGAACGACGATGCCCTCCCCCACCACCGACCAGGTCGTCGAGGTCCGTGACCTGCG
>JACIXH010000200.1 GCA_014360565.1 Nocardia sp. | reverse complement strand
TGTGCCGAGGTGCAGGTGGTCTTGGACCAGTACGGCACCTCCATGACCTTGGTGTACATCTCGAGCCCGTCGCCGACCTTGTCCTTGGGCGCGAATACCGGCCAGTTGTCGGGGAACGGCAGGTACGGGAGGTGGTCGTACCAGACCGGGTCGTGCAGACACAGCGACTTGTACCGTTTGCGCCACTGGTCACCGGGCCGATCGTGTTTGTCCACGACCAGCGCGGGCACGCCGAGCTGTCGCATCCGCGCGCCGAGCGCGATTCCGCCCTGCCCGCCACCGACCACGAGCACATACGGCTGACGGGTATAGCCGAGTTCGGCGTCTTCGCGCTCACGCTGTTGCGCCCAGGTCACCCGATCGCGATCGGCGCCATGCCGCACTCCCTTGGGCCGCCGCGTGCCTTTGCCCTCTTCGTGGCCTTTCAGCTCCTGCAGGGCGGTCAACATCGTCCACGCGCCCTCGTCGGTGAGTCGCAGATGACCGACGCCGCGGCCGGCACCGGTGTCGAATCCGATCCAGGCGCTGACCACCCCGTCGGCCTCGGTCGGCGGCTCGGTGGTGTGGAATCCGGACGGATCGGTCTCGGCGAGCTGCGCGCGCAGCATCTCGGCGACCCCGGCCTGCCCCTCGACGGTTTTGATGTTCCAGGTGAACGCGACGAGGTCGCGCCAGAAACTGTCGAGGGCGAACATGCTCGCCGCGGTCTCCACATCGCGGGCGGCCAGCGCCGCCTCGAATGCCGACAGCCAGGCGTCCACCCGCTGCTGGGGTCCGGTAGCGTCCGATCCGCGCACCGCTGGATCGAGTGTCTGGGTCATCGAATCCTCCTCCACTATCTGTGACCTAGAGCACACGCCATCGGACGCTGGTGGCACAATCGTTGCAGCACGTTGCAACGGGACGGAGGCCCAGATCATGGGCGATTTCAACGCGGTCGCGCCCGGCACCGACCTGTCCGGCTATGCGCGCGATCTGATCCGGATGCACGAGGCGGTGATCGGTGGTGGCCGCTCGCCGTTGCGGCCGCGCCCGCTGGTCGCGCGGTCGTGGTCGCGGGCGATGGCGGCAGGTCTGACGCCGGATCGGATCGGCGCTCGCGCGATGCTCGCCGTCGACGATGTGGAACGCCGCCGCCGCGAGTCCCCCCTCGGTTCGGTGATCCAGGACCTGACCCAGACGGTGTCGTGCCTGGGCGAGTCCTCGTCACAGCTGATGCTTGTCGTCACCGATGCCGAAGGCGTGGTGCTGTGGCGCTACGGCTCGGCGAAGGTCCGTCATCACGCGGATTCGCTCGGCTTCCGGGAGGGCGCGTGGTGGACCGAGGACGCGGTGGGCACCAATGCGATCGGGACCGCACTCGCCGAAGCCAGTCCCGTGCAACTGTTCTCGGGCGAACACTTCGAACAGTTCCAGCACCCGTGGTACTGCACCGCCGCCCCGATCCACGACCCGCGCACCGGCGATCTTCTCGGCATCGTCGATATCAGCGGCCCGGCGCTGACCCTGCATCCCGCCGTCACCGCCCTGGTCGCCACGGGTGTCCGGCTCGCGGAGTCGCAACTGTGGCGTCAGCACGAGAGTCGGCTCGCGCGGCTGCGCGCGGCGGCGGGCCCCGCCCTCGCCGCGCTGACGGGCCCGGCGGTGCTGGTGGACGAGCACGGCTGGGTCGCCCACGCCACGGGCATCACCGCAGGCCGCGTCGCCGTTCCCCGCGCCGACCGGGCGATCACCGTTCCCGGCCTCGGCCAGTGTGTCGCCGAGCAGCTCGCCGACGGCTGGTTGATCAGACCCGACGCGGGCGCTCGCGTCGTGCGGATGGAGCTCGACCTGTCCGGCCCACCGACCGTGCGGGTGTACGGCAGCGAAACCGATTGGGGTAGTTCGCTTTCGGCTCGGCACGCGGAGAT
Source organism: Nocardia sp. (assembly GCA_014360565.1). Classification (GTDB taxonomy): domain Bacteria; phylum Actinomycetota; class Actinomycetes; order Mycobacteriales; family Mycobacteriaceae; genus Nocardia. The sequence continues at coordinate 9,858 of JACIXH010000200.1, read as the reverse complement.
CGTGCTCCTGCTGCACCTGCGAAAATCGATGACCGTGCACCAGCTGAGCAATGCGTTGTTCGGCGATCCCGACCATGCCGTCGCGGTCCGCGCGGAAGTGTCGCGCTTGCGCCGGGTCCTCGGCGCCGTGGTGCAGAGCCGGCCCTACCGATTGGCCGAATCCGTCCACCTGACAATCGAACTCGGCAACACCGACCGCCTGGCCGATTGCGATTTCGTCCGCCACGCCACCGCCCCTGGCCTTCGGGCACTGTCCGAGCCGAGCATCTAGAGTCGGTCACGCGGACCAACCCGAGGAGGCAGCGATCATGAACGCGTCGAACGAGCGCACACCCAGTGGCTGGGAGGAGATCGTCGCCGCGGACCCGACGCACTCGAGCCGGTACGTCGAGCGGTTTCGTGAACTCGCGGCCCAAGGGACCGACATCGTGGGCGAGGCACGGTTGATCGACGCGATGCTCGGGCGCGGCAGTCGCGTACTCGACGCGGGCTGTGGGCCGGGCCGGACCGGGGGCTACCTGCACGAGGCCGGGCACACGGTAATCGGGGTCGATGTCGACCCGGTGCTCATCGAGGCGGCGCGCGCGGATCATCCCGGCCCGACGTGGTTGGTCGGCGACCTCGCCCACCTGGACCTGCCGGTCGCGGACTTCGACGCCATCGTGTGCGCGGGCAACGTGGTGACCTTCCTCGCCCCGTCCACCCGGACGGCGGTGCTCGCGGGCTTCGCCGGGCATCTGGCGCCGGGCGGCCGAGTAGTGATCGGGTTCGGCGCGGGCCGCGGCTACGAGTTCGCCGAGTTCCTCACCGATGCCGAATCCGCCGGTCTGACCGCCGACCTGCTCCTGTCGACCTGGGACCTTCGACCCTTCACCGAGCACTCCGACTTCCTGGTCGCGGTGTTCTCCCAGGCACCCGACTCGAACTGACGCACCCGGTCCGACCAGTGATGGTCGAGGACTGCCCGAACCACCGTGCGCGCGATCGTTCGTTGCCCGCCGACGGCCGATGGCCGTTAGCGTGGCTACATGGCTGTGGATGAGATCTGTGATCAGTTCGTCGAGGACTACGCGGCCGCCGACCCGGTCACCGCGACCCTGTTCGGCATCGCCGGCCGCGACGATCACCTGACCGACTATTCGCCTGCCGGACACGAGCTTCGGGGGCGGATCGCTCGCAACGCGTTGCGCGCCATCCTCGCCGCGGAAGCCGTCGACGACCACGAACGGGTAGCGAAAGCGGTGTTCACCGAACGCATCGGGCTCGAGGTACAGATCCATGACGCCGGTCTCCCGCTCGCCGCGCTGAATGTGATCGAGAGCCCGGTGCAGAGCATTCGCATGGTGTTCGATGTGATGGCGGTCGAGAGCGCCGCGGACTGGGCACTGATCGCCCAGCGGCTCGCGCAGGTTCCCGCGGCGCTCGCCGGCGTGCGGGCGTCGCTGCTGGTCGCGGCCGAACGCGGGCAGGGTAGTGCGCTGCGCCAGGTCATCAAGGTCGCCGAGCAGGCCGACACGTGGGCGGGTTCGGGTGCGAAGGTGGGTTTCTTCACCACTTTCGTCGCCGGTGCGCAAGACATCGACGGTGCGCCGCTGGCCGAACTGCGGCGCGGCGCGCAAGAGGCCCAGCGGGCCTATGCCGACTTCGCCGAGTTCCTGCGCGCCGAGCTCGTGCCCCGAGCCCCTGCCAAAGATGCCGTCGGTGAGCAGACCTATCGCCTGTGGTCGCGCTGGTTCACCGGCGCCGACCTCGACCTGCGCGAATCCTATGAGTGGGGCTGGGCAGAGTTCGCTCGCCTCGAGGCGCAGATGCACGCCGTCGCGGCCCGCATCGCGCCGGGAGCCTCGCTCACCGAGACCGCCGCGATCCTCGACGCCGACCCGAAATACCGTGTGCACGGGCAGGACGAGCTGCGGGACTGGCTGCAGAAGGTCTCCGACGAGGCATTGGCGGCGTTGCGCGACAAGCACTTCGAGATTCCCGACGAGCTCATGACGCTGGAGTGCACGATCGCGCCGCCGGGCGGGGTGGTCGGGGCGTATTACGTCGGGCCGAGCGCGGATTTCAGCCGTCCCGCTCGGATGTGCTGGTCGGTGGAACCGGGGAAAGCGGACTTCGCGACCTGGCGCGAGGTCAGCACCGTCTATCACGAGGGCGTGCCCGGCCATCATCTGCAGATCGCCACCGCTGTGCGCGAGGCGGATTCGCTGAACCAGTACCAGCGGATGATGTCGTTCGTCTCCGGGCACGGCGAGGGCTGGGCGCTGTACGCCGAACGCCTCATGCAGGAGCTCGGCTATCTCAGCGACGACGGCGACCTGTTCGGCATGCTGGCCCAGCAGCTGTTTCGCGCCGCGCGAGTGATCGTGGACATCGGGATGCACCTCGAATGGGAGATCCCCGCGGGCACCGGCTTCCACGAGGGCGAACGCTGGACCCCGGACCTCGGCCTGGAGTTCCTGCTGACCCGAACGGTCACCGATGCGCGCACGGCCCGCGACGAGATCGACCGCTATCTGGGGTGGCCGGGGCAGGCGCCGGCGTACAAACTCGGCGAGCGGCTGTGGCTCGCGGCCCGCGAAGAAGCGCACCAACGCGCGGGACAATCATTCGATATGAAGCGATTCCACACCCGCGCGCTGCGATTGGGCGGAATGGGCCTGGACACGATGCGCGCCCAGCTCGCGGCGATGGCGTGAGAATCGTCAGAACAGGCTGGTCTGCGCGGGTTCGGGCGTCGCGGTGACCGTGGGGTCGAGTTCGATGCGGCGTCCGACGAGCCGGGTGTCGTTGACCAACACGAGTTCGCTCGCGCCCGCGACGTCGCGGCACGCGATGGTGTGGCCGTGCGCGGTCACCGCGTCGATCACGTATTCGCCCGGCTCCCCGGCGATTTCGGTCGCGACCGGGAACCGCCCGTGCGCGAGGATGGTGGCGTAGAAGTCCTGCCCGCCCGACCAGGCGATGTCGGTGCGCGTGATGCCGGTGGGCAAGACGGCGGCGGCGTGCTCGGCGGCGTCGGCGACGGCTGATTCCAGCGCCGCCCATGGGCGCAGCGGCTTGGTCAGAATGCGGGTCTTCGTCACACCGGCGACCGCCTGCCCGATCCCGGCGCGCTCGGTCACCGTCCGTTCGAGATCTCGAACATGCAGACCATCCGGTGAGTCGGTGATGAAGCGGGCGACCAGCGCGCCCTGCTCGAACAGACGGCGATTGCGCCGCGATGCCGACGCCGTGCCGACCTTCGTCATGCCGTCGCCGAAATACGCGATGTAGAGGTGGTGCGGCTGGGACATGTAGTCGCGAACCTGTTCGGGCAAGGCCGTGAGCGGACCACGATGACTGTGCACCACCGACCACCCCTCGTTGATCCGGCACTGCTCACACTGGCGCCCGGCCTCGACTCGTGCGCGACGCGGACAAGCCAGCCGCCCACGGCGACCGGCACCGAACCCGTTGTAGCCCAAGCAGAATCGTCCGGCATCGGTGATCCGGAATGCCAGCCGCGTGCCGATGCCGGGCACGAGCTCGGTGTTGCCGTCCTCGCCGAGCAACTCGTAACACCATCGACCCTGCTCGTCCCATCGAGTACCGCAATACAGGGCCGTGGAGATCATCGGTCGAACCTACTCGGCCGATCGGTGCCGATCACAAGCCGGCCGTCGAAAGATATCCGAACGACCAGTAACCCCCGCACGATTTCCCGCGCCGCGGACCCCTCACCTACGTTGGGCGCACAGCAGGGGTGGAACAGTAAGGGGAAGACACATGGACGACCTGGAGTTGCTACTCGGCTCGGAATTCACGGTGACATCGGCCGTACATATGGATTGCCTGACACAACAGCTCAAAGTCGCCGTGGAGTCCTGTTCGCGCAACGGCATTCCGTTCCCCCTGATATGGGACGAGGTCGAGGACGCGCTCGACCTGGTGCCTGCCGACATTCCCGTCGAGTGGCGCACGGAATTACGCTGGTATCTCAGCGATCACGTAACTTCGGCCTTCAGGACCGCGGCAACGGAGTCACCACGCACCGAGTAGGTCTTCGACGCGGATGGGCACGTGGCGAACGCGAACGCCGGTGGCGTGGTAGATCGCGTTGCCCACCGCGGCCGCCGAGCCGACGATGCCGATCTCGCCGATTCCCTTGCTGCCCATCGGGTTCAGATGCGGATCGTGTTCGTCGATCCAGCTGACGTCGATGTCACCGATATCGGCGTTGACCGGGATGTGGTACCCGGCGAGGTCGTGGTTGACCACCGCGCCGAGACGTGGATCGAATTCGCTCTGTTCGAACAGCGCCATCGATAGACCCATGGTGACGCCGCCGATGAATTGTGAACGGGCCGTGCGCGGATTGATGATCCGGCCTGCGCCGAAAACACTGACCACGCGCGGAACCCGGATCTCGGCGGTCTCGGTGTGCACGCGGACCTCGACGAAGTGCGCACCGAAAGCGTGTGTCGAGAAGTTTTCTCGCCCAGGGTATTCGGGCGCATCGACGGTGACCTGGGCACCCTCTGCCGGATCTGGACCGTATCGGTCACGGAAGGCCCGAGCGGCCGCGACTACGGCCGAGCCCCAGGACGCCATGCCGCTCGAACCACCCGCGACTGTCCCCCTCGGCAAGTCGGAATCGCCGATGTGCAGATCGATGTCGGCGTGCTCGACACCGAGCGCGTCGGCCGCGATCTGGCCGAGCGCCGTCCACGTGCCGGTGCCGATGTCCACGGCGTCGATGGCCACTTCGTAGCGGCCGCCGGTGCGACGAACACGGGCGCTGTTGCCCGCGGCGGTCTCGGCCGGGTACGTGGCCGCCGCGACGCCGGACCCGATCGCCCATCGGCCCTCACGCCGCGATTTCGGTGCCGGGTCGCGCTGTGACCACCCGAAGCGAGTCGCCCCGGCACGCAGGCATTCGATCAGCCCGCGGGTGGAGAACGGGCGTCCCGATTCCGGGTCGACCTCGGGCTCGTTGTGGACGCGCAACGCGATCGGGTCCATGCCGAGGGCGACCGCGAGTTCGTCCATCGCCGTCTCCGCCGCGAACATCCCCGGACAATGCCCCGGCGCACGCATCCACGACGAGACGCCCACGTCGAGGGCCGCGAACCGGTGTGAGGTCGAACGGTTGGCCGCCGAGTACATCACGCGGGTGACCACCGCGCTCGGTTCGGCGAACTCCTTGACCGTGGAGGCTTGCGCGATCGCGTCGTGGGCGATCGCGGTGAGCGTGCCGTCGGGGTGGGCGCCGAGCCGGATCCGCTGACTGGTCGGCGTGCGGTAACCGGCGATCGCGAACAACTGCTGCCTGGTCAGCGGTAGCTTCACCGGTCTTCCGTCCGCCAGCGTCGCTGCCATCGCCGCGAGCACGATATTGGCGTGCGGCTCACCCTTGGACCCGAAGCCACCGCCGACGAACGGCGCGATCACCCGCACGCGTTCGGGCGGCAATCCGAACAGCGGCGCGATCTGCGCGCGCACCACGTGCGGGCCCTGGGTGGAGTCGAACAGCACCAGGCAGCCGTCGGTCCAGCGCGCGATGGTGGCGTGCGGCTCCATCGCATTGTTGTGGACCATCGCGGTCGTATAGGTGTGGTCGACGGTGACCGGGGCGATGTCCATGGCCGCGTCCACGTCACCGATCGAGGTACGGGCGGCCACGCCGCCGCTCACCTGATCGGGGCTGTAGAGGTCGTCTCGGTCGGCACTGAACACCGTGTCGGCCGGCAGTTCGTCGTAGGTCACCCGCACCTGGGCCGCGGCTTCGCAGGCCACCTCCGGGCTCGTCGCAACGACGGCACCGAGCGCTTGTCCGCGGAACGCGATCTCGCCGTCCTGCAGGATGAACAGTTCCCGGTCCTCCTCGACAGCCAGCCGGGGAGCGTTGTGGTGGGTGAGGACCGCGACGACGCCGTCCATCCGCTCCGCCACCGAGGTGTCGATCTCACGGATCCGGCCGCGCGCGATCGTCGACTGGATCACGAAGCCGTGCAGCGGATCCTGTTGCGGATGCTCCATCGCGTACGGCGCGACACCGCGCAGCTTGGCTGGTCCGTCGATGCGGGTGGGTGCGCTGCCGATCGCCGGTGTGTTCATCGTGCCTCGCTCAGCTCGCGCAGGGTCGCGACGAGGACATTGCGCGCCAACGGGATCTTGAAACCGTTCAGACGCTGTGGTCGCGCGGCGGCGAGTTCGGCATCGGCCGCGGCGGCGAAGTTCGCCTCGGTGGCCGCTCGCCCACGCAGTTCGGCCTCGGCGGCCTGTGCCCGCCATGGCATGGGGGCGACACCGCCGAAGGCGATCCGCACATCCCGCACCACACCGTCGGCGATGTCTACCGCCGCCGCCACCGAGACCAGGGCGAACGCGAAGGACGCGCGATCGCGAACTTTGCGGTAGGTGGAGGTGACTGCCCAATCGAGGGCGGGCAGATCGACGGCGGTGATCAGGTCGCCGCGTTCGAGAACGGTGTCACGCTCGGGTGCGTCGCCGGGCAACCGGTACAGCTCGACCAGGGGGATCTCGCGCTCGCCGTCGGCACCGAGCACCTGCACCACCGCCCCCAACCCGGCCATCGCCACCGCCATATCGGAAGGGTGGGTGGCGATGCACCGGTCGGAGGCGCCGAGGATGGCCTGATCGCGGTCGAATCCGCCGATCGCTGAGCATCCGCTGCCGGGATCGCGCTTGTTGCACGGCACCGTCGAGTCCTGGAAGTACGGACATCGGGTGCGCTGCAACAGGTTTCCGCCGGTGGTGGCGAGGTTGCGCAGTTGGGCGGACGCTCCGGCCAGCAGCGCTGCCGACAGCATCGGATAGCGCGCCCGGATGACCGGATGCGCGGCGAGGTCGGCATTGCGTACGGCCGCGCCGATCCGCACGCCACCGTCGGCGCGCTGGGTCACCTGGTCGAACGGCAGTGCGCTGACATCGACCAGCTTGCCAGGGCCGATGATCCCGAGTTTGAGGTGATCGACGAGATTGGTTCCCGCGCCGAGGAATACGGCGTCGGGTTCGGCGTTCACCGCAGCCACCGCTCGCTCCGCGTCGGTGGCCCGTTCGTAAGCGAACTCCCTCATCGGGCGAGTTCCTCAATCGCAGCGACAATGTTCGGATACGCCCCGCAGCGACACAGGTTGCCGCTCATGCGTTCTCGGATCTCGTCGGCGTTCAGTTCGACCTCGGCTGCTGGATCCGCGGTGACATGGCTCGGCGCACCGGCCTTCGCTTCCTCGAGCATGCCGACCGCCGAACAGATCTGCCCGGGCGTGCAGTACCCGCACTGGAAGCCGTCGTGGGCCAGGAAAGCCTGCTGAACCGGGTGCAACTCGTCGCCGTCGGCGAGCCCGTCAGCGGTGACGATGCTCGCTCCGTCATGAGCGACGGCCAACGCCAGGCACAAGGTCGCCCGCCGTCCGTTCAGCAGGACGGTGCACGACCCGCACTGCCCGCGATCACAGCCCTTCTTGGGGCTGGTCACGCCCAACTGCTCACGCAGCAGGTCCAACAGGGTCGTGCGGGTGTCGACGTCGACCTCCCACGCCTGCCCATCCACGGTCACACTGATCTGCGCACGCACCGACATGCCTCTCGTCGCGGGATCCCGACTCCACACCGACTAGCGCAGCCGACCCTGCCGGGCCCGCTACCAGCATCTACGCGCACTGCTGGACGCAGATGCACCTCTGCCACGCTACCAATTCCGCGGTCGGGCTCGCACGCTCCCGAACACATCCACGGCGATATTCGCCCGGCATCGTGTCCGCGACGATTTCACCGATGATTCTCGGCGGGCGAAGCCGTCGTAGTCGGAGGAGGCGTCGGAACGATCCGGGATCCGCGCGCGGGCATCGAGAGGAACGACGACCATGAGGATTGCGACGTCGAAGGATGGCACCGATCTCGCCTATGACGTATCCGGCGACGGACCTGCGCTGGTCTATATCACCGGTGCGACCTGTTTCCGGCGGTTCCGGCCCATCGTCGCCGACGTCGAACTGTTCGCCACGGAATTCACCGTGTACAGCTACGACCGGCGTGGGCGGGGCGACAGCGGAGACGTGCAGCCCTATGCGATCGAGCGGGAAGTCGACGACATCGAGTCGATTGTCGACGCCGCCGGTGGGCACGCGATCCTCTACGGGCACTCGTCGGGTGCGGCACTGGCGCTCGAAGCGGCCGCACGAATGCCGGACAAAATCGACAGGGTCGTGATCTACGACGCGCCCTATGCCCACGACGAGGCCGAGCAGGTGTCCTATGCGCAATTGGCGGAGAAGGTACGCATGCTGCTGTCGGAGAACGCGAACGGCCGAGCCCTGAAAACTTTCCTTCGCGGCATCGGTATGCCGCGGGTGTTCATCGCCTTGCTCCCGCTGATTCCGGGGTGGAAAACCATGAAAGCCCTTGCCCCCACCCTGATGTACGACATCGCGATCACCGAAATCCTGCCCCCGGTGCAGCGCTTCGCCGGCATCGACGTCCCGGTGCAGGTGGTGGCCGGGGAAAAGAGCCCGCCCGAACTCCACCAGGTGGCGCGCGCGCTGGCCGCCGCCGTTCCCCGTTCGACCTATCGTCTGCTCGCGGGACAGGACCACATGGTCAGTGCCAGGGTGTTGCTGCCGATACTCACGGATTCCTCGGCGCACAGTTGAGCGTGCGCCGAGGTGGCAGGGGTGCGGGTCTGCGTGATGCACGGCCTCACCGGCATCCGTCGAGGGTGGCGTCGGCGAGCTCGCTGATCACATCGGCGATCTCGCACCGTCGGTGCATCGCTGCCAGCTGCCGGCGCGCGCCGTTTCCGCGCTCGACGAGGGCCTCGACCCCATCGGCGACAAAGGAGTAGTCACCACAGCGATGCAGGGCAGGCGCGATGTCGTCGACCAGCTCGGCGAGCAGGTCCTGATGGGGAACGACGCGGCCGGCGACGAGGTCGAGGCCGTTGCCGTCGAGGCCGAAGCGCGCGGCGTTCCAATAGGCCGCGCGCAAGACTTCACCGGGCACCGCGAGCGCCGGGACATCCTGCGCGATCGCGTCGAGCGCGGTGCTGACGATTCCGCGGATGAGCGCGGCGAGCAGGGCGGATTCCGTCGCTGTGGCCGGCACGTCACTCACCCGGATCTCGACGGTCGGAAAAGTCTCCGACGGGCGGATATCCCAATACACCATCTTGTTGTCCAGAATGCTGCCGCTGGATCGCATCATCGCCACGATCGACTCGTAATCGCGCAGCGAGGTGAAATACGGCGGTGGGCCCGCACTGGGCCAACGGCGCCACAGAATACTGCGCCAACTCGCATAGCCGGTTTCACTGCCGCGATAGATCGACGAATTCGCGGTCAATGCCAGCAGTACCGGTAGCCGCGGGCGGACATGATTGCTCACCAGTATCGCGATTTCGCGGTCGGGAACCGCCACGTGCACGTGGCACCCGCACAATCCCTGCTCGTGGGCGATCATGCCGAAGGAATGCGCTATGCGCTGATAGCGCGGCGTATCGGTGACCGGATAGCCCTCGGGGACGGTCGGCGGCACGGCCACCGCCAGCAGACGGGTGTCGTGCTCGGCCGCGCACTCGGCCACCCGGCGCCGCGAGGTGCGCAATTCGGCCAGCAACGCGCCGATATCGGAGTGGACCGCGCTGCGCGTCTCGACCTGGCAGCTCGTCAATTCCAGCTGCAGATCGATCCCTGCCCTTTTCGCCGTAGCGGCGACCAACGTGTTCTTCGGCGCGGGCGCGCCGGACCCGGGATCGGTCAGCAGAAATTCCTCCTCGACACCGACCGTCGGAACATGCGCGGGCACCTGCACATCACCTCCACCTTGCCGACGGGCGCGGGCCATCGGTCCGGCGAG
>JACIXH010000020.1 GCA_014360565.1 Nocardia sp. | reverse complement strand
TGGTTCATGACTCCGCAGACCGTGAACGCCTACTACAACCCCGGCATGAACGAGATCGTGTTCCCCGCCGCGATTCTGCACCCGCCGTTCTTCGCCATGAACGCCGACGACGCCGCCAACTACGGCGGGATCGGCGCGGTGATCGGCCACGAGATCGGTCACGGTTTCGATGACCAGGGCGCCAAGTACGACGGTGACGGCAATATGCAGGACTGGTGGACCGACGAGGATCGTGCCGAATTCGGCAAGCGCACAAAAGCGTTGATCGACCAGTACAACGTGCTCTCCCCCGCCGACCTGGACAACGAGCACACCGTGAACGGCGAGTTCACCATCGGCGAGAACATCGGCGACCTGGGCGGGCTCTCCATTGCCCTGGCCGCCTACAAGATTTCGCTCGACGGTAAGGAAGCCCCGGTCATCGACGGCCTCACCGGCCTGCAGCGCGTGTTTTACGGCTGGGCCCAGGTGTGGCGCACCAAGGCTCGGCAGGAAGAAGCCATCCGCCGCCTCGCCGTCGACCCGCACTCCCCGCCGGAGTTCCGCTGCAACGCGGTGATCCGCAACATCGACAGTTTCTACGAAGCCTTCGACGTGACCCCCGCCGATGCGCTGTACCTCGACCCCGCGCAGCGCGTGCCGATCTGGTGACGTGCTCGGCCCTACCGGCGGGCGAACCGCCGGTAGGGTCGAGAACCGTTGCTCGAGAAGGGGTTCTACCAGTGCGTTATCAGCAAGTAGCCGACGAGGTCTTCACCATCGCAGGCACAGATGTGAACATGGTCCTGCTCCGCGAAGGCCGTGACCTGACGCTGATCGACGCAGGCTGGTACGGCGACGCCGGCCTGATCGAGGGCACCATCGAAGCCCTCGGCCACCGCCCCGAGGACATCCGAGCGGTCCTGCTTACCCACGCCCACCTGGACCACGTCGGCGCCCTCAATCACCTGCAGGCGAAATACGGCATCCCCGCCTACACCAGCGCGCTCGAGGTGGCCCACGCCAAAGGTGAGATCCACGAGTCGGCCACGCCGCTCGACGTCATCAAACGCCTCACCGATATCTCCACCTGTGGCTGGGCCCTGCGGATCACCCGCGCCGGCGGCCTCCGGAAGAACCCGGTCCCCCACATCCAGCCCTTCCCCACCGCAGGCCCACTGGATCTCCCCGGCCGTCCGGCCCCGATTCCCACCCCCGGGCACACCTCAGGACACTCCGCCTTCCACATCCCGGCCGCGGGTGCGGTGGCCACCGGCGACACTCTGGTTACCGCTCACCCGACCTCGAAACGTCAAGGCCCCCAGGTACTCCCCAACTTCTTCAACCACTCGACTCCGGATACGGTGCAGGCTCTCGGAGCCCTCGAAGCGCTGTCCGCTGATCTGGTTCTGCCCGGCCACGGCGACCCCTTCGCCGAGGGCATCGGCGAAGCCGTCACCCGAGCGCGTGCCCACGTGAGGACCAGTCTCACGTGACGACCCAGCGGGAGTAGTGAGCTGGTTACTGTCGTTACCTCCCAAAAACGCGAGTAATTCGCAAGCTAGTGGCGTTTCCGATAGCGAAAGTATTGCAAGAACTGATGAATTGGCCAGCGCACCACGTCGAACAGCGACCATGGACGGCACGCGGCGGGCGCGGTTCGCGGGTGGGTCCCATGCCAGAGCAGGTCGCTGTATCGATTCCCCCACGCATCGCCCGGCTCGATTTCGCTACCAGGCGAACGACATCGGCTAGCGAGGCAGCGGCGATCGCGGTGACCCATCTCGAAGCCGGCCATGGTGGCCTGGCTCCCCTTCGCGAGTTCCTGCTGCGCAGCGAGGCGGTCGCGTCGTCGCGAATCGAGCACATCGACGCGGGCTGGCGAGCATTCAGCAAAGCCTTCGGCGGCGCGACGGCAGGCCCCGAAGCCGCGTCGCAGGTGGCCGCGGTGCGGGCGCTGGCCGGCCTGGCCGACACCGCGGCGGGCGGCCAGATCAGCGAGGCGAGTCTGCTCAGCGCTCATCGGGTGCTGATCGCCCCGGAGTGGGAGAAGGCCGGGCGCTTCCGCACTGTCCAAACCTGGATCGGCGGCAGTGACTACACGCCACTCAACGCGCTGTATGTGCCGCCCCCACCAGAACTCGTGCCAGAACTGGTGGCCGACCTGCTGGCCTTCGTCGCACGCGGCGACCTGCCGATCCTCGTACAGGCCGCGCTCGCGCACGCGCAGTTCGTGTCGATCCACCCCTTCGTCAGTGGCAACGGCCGGATCGGTCGCGCCCTGGTGACCGCCATCCTGCGCCGCCGCGGCCTGACCGAGCGGGTGACCGTCCCCTTCTCCTCGGTGATGCTCGCCGACACGTCCCGCTACTTCGCCCAACTGGCCGCCTACCGAACCGGCGCCGCCGAGGAATTCGTCGTGTACCTGGCGCTCGCCGCCGTGTATGCGAGCGAGGCCTCGATCGACTCGGCCCGCGCACTCACCGCGCTTCCCGACGGCTGGCGCGACCGGGCCCGTCCCCGGGCAGGCTCGGCCGACGAGGCTCTCCTGGCGAACCTGCTCGAGCACCCGATCCTCACGATCGCCGGCGCGAACGCCATCACCGCGGCCTCGGACTCGGCTACCTACCGAGCCCTGGACCGACTCACCGACGCGGGCATCCTCGAAGTCGTGTCCGACTCCAAACGCAACCGAATCTGGGCCGCCACCGACATCCTCGCCGAACTCGGCGCTCTCAATGCCGCGATCGGACGACGCACCGCGGCGGGTCTGTCCTGACTCCGGAGCTATGTTGCCGCCGACTGTCGAAGGCCGGGCAACGGTATCGTTGCGGGAGAACGTGTTTCGCCAGGACTTCGCGCTGCTCGCCGCTCTCGATCACGTCGCCGCGGGCGCGGTGCGACGGAAAATCCCGACGCCGAACCGCACAGCGTCGGAGATCTGCGCTGGCAGGTGGCGCACAGACCGCAGCCCTCGGTCGGATCATCGGCTACCTACCCACCGATGCCGAGCCCGATCTCACCGCGGCAATCCGCGCCGCGTTCGAACTGATCTGACGCAATCGCCCGCTCGACCTCGCTCAGCGCCGCTATCGATCGGCGCCCGACCGAGGCTCTGTCCTAACGAATCCGCAGGTCTGTTTCCGCGTCGAAGAAGAAGACTTCTTCGGTCTTCGGGCGCAGGTGCAGCGTTTCGCCGAGGGTGGTCTGGAAGCGACGATCCACTCGAACCACGATCTTGCCGGAACGGGTGGACCAGTCGGTGCCCGCTCCGTGGGTGTAGACGAACGATTCGGCGCCCAGTTCCTCCAGCAGCTCGGCGACGACCGTGATGCCTGCGGGGTCGGTGGTGACCTCCCACGATTCGGGCCGGATGCCGAGCACCACGCGCGCGCCGGAAGTACTGCGGGGCAACGGAATGCGCAGCCCGTCGAGAACGGCCTCACCATCGACCACGGGTGCTTCGAGCAGGTTCATGCCCGGCGAGCCGATGAACCCGGCGACGAAGGTGTTGAGCGGGTTGTCGTAGAGCTCACGCGGAGCGGCGATCTGCTGCAGCGCGCCGTCGCGGAGCACCGCGACACGGTGGCCCATCGTCATCGCCTCGACCTGGTCGTGGGTGACATAGACCGTGGTCGTGCCGAGACGCTGCTGCAAGGCGGCGATCTGGGAGCGGGTGCTCACGCGGAGTTTCGCGTCCAGGTTGGACAGCGGCTCGTCCATGCAGAACACCTGCGGGCGGCGCACGATGGCGCGACCCATGGCCACGCGCTGGCGCTGACCGCCGGAGAGCTTGGCGGGCTTGCGGTCGAGCAGTTGCTCCAGCTCGAGCATCGCGGCCGCCTCGCGCACCCGAACCAGGGTGTCGGACTTCGACATTCCCGCATTCCGCAACGCGAAGCCCATGTTCTCGGCGACGGTCATGTTCGGGTACAGCGCGTAGCTCTGGAACACCATCGCCACGTCGCGCGCCCGTGGCGGCAGATCGGTGACATCGCGTTCGCCGATCCGGATCGTGCCGGACTCGACGGACTCCAGCCCGGCCAGCATGCGCAGGCTCGTGGACTTGCCGCAGCCGGAAGGCCCGACCAGTACCAGGAATTCACCGTCGGCGATGTCGATGTCGAGTGCGTCGACGGCGGGGGCGTCGGCGCCGGGATAGCGGTGGGTCACACCGTCGAACTGCACTGTCGCCATGGCGAATTCTCCTAGCGGGGAAAGCGAAACGGGCCGATGGTCACGATGAACCACCGGCCCGAGGGGGAACTACTTGGGCAGCTTGGGGGTGATCTGCCGGTCGATGATCGCCTGCACGTCGGCGGCGACCTTCGCGAGAACTGTTGCCGGGTCGGCGTTCTGGAGGCCGATCTGCTCGTAGCCGGTGCCGATGATCTGGTCGGCGCCGGGCACGAAGACGCGCGCGTAGTCCTGCGACTTCGTCACGGCCAGCTGGTCGATGGCGACCTTCGAGTTCGGGTTCTTTGCCAGGAAATCGATCTCGGAGGGATCGGTGACCGCCGACTTGCGCACCGGCATGTATCCGGTGTTCTGCGAGAAGTAGGCGGTGTTGGCGCCATTGGTGATGAACTCGATGAACTTGAGTGCGTTCACCTTTCGTTCGTCGGAGATGCGCGAGGGCACGGCCAGGCCGGCGCCGCCGGTGGTGACGCCGGGGCCGTTCGGGTGCGGCAGGAAGGCAGTGCCCAGCTCGAACTTGCCGGTCGAGTTCTTCAGGATGCCCTTGAGGTCGCCGGTGGAGGCGATGGTCGAGGCGGCGACACCGGTGCCGAAGTCGACCGCGATCTGCGGGCGGATCGCGGCGTACTTCTTCACGTTGATCGAATCGCGCAGGTAGGTGGCCGCGGCGATGGAACCGGGATCGGTGAACTTCAGCTTCCACTGATCGGAGTAGGCGCCACCGAAGGTCCAGTTGGGGCCCTGGAAGGTCCAGCCCAGGTAGTTCTTGGCGTCACCCCAGGCATGGGCGAACTTGTCGCCGCCGACGACCGACTGGAGCTTGGGGCCCCACTCGTCGAATTCCTGCCAGGAGTTCGGGCCGCGATCCGGCAGACCGGCCTTCGACCAGACGTCCTTGTTGTAGTAGAACAGCGGCGTCGAGCGGGCGTAGGGCAGCGCGTAGTGCTTGCCGTCGAACAGGTAGTCGGCGGCCAGGGAGTCCACGTAATCACCCAGCTGCACACCCGCTGCGCCGAAGTGCGCGTCGAGCGGCTCGATCGCCTTGCTCAGCGCGTAGTTGAACCACCAGACATCGGAGAGCACGACAACGTCGGGCAGCTCGCCTCCGGTGAGCGCCGCGTTGAACTTCTGCGCCACCTCCTCGTAGTTCTTGCCCGCGTCGACCAGGTTCACCGTCAGCCCGGGGTTCTTCGCCTGGAAGCGGTTGATCAGCTCCAGCTCCAGCTCCTTGGAGGTGCCGGGGTGGTTGGACCAGAAGGTGATGGTGTTGGCGTCACCGGAATCACCGGATCCACCGCCGGTGCCCGCGCATGCGGTCAGGGCTGCGGCAGCGGCGACGCCGCCGGTCAGGCCGATGAAGCCACGGCGACTGAGCGCCGGAAATCGTGAGTTGGACACTGGCGAACTCCTGTTCGAGATTTAACCCTTGACCGCACCGGAGGTGAGGCCTTTGATCATGTGACGTTGCAGGGCAAGGAAGACGATGAGAATCGGCAGCATCGTGAGCACGGTGCCCGCCATCACCGGTCCCCAGTTGGTGACGCTGGGGTTCTCGGTGTTCTGCAGCAGGGTCAGGCCGACCGGCAGCGTGGCGACGTCGGCGGAATCGGCCATCAGGAACGGCCAGAGGTACTCGTTCCACTCGTTGACCAGCGTCACCACCGCGAACGCCACCATCGTGGGCCCCGACATGGGCAGCACCACGCGCGTGAGCAGCCGCCACCAGTTGGCGCCGTCCATCCGCGCCGCCTCGATCACCTCGCCGGGCAACGACAGGAAGTGGTTGCGCATCAGGAAGGTGCCGAAGGCGACGCCGCAGAGCGGAACGATGATGCCCTGAAAGGTGTTTCGCCACCCGAGCTGGGCGATGAAGGCGTAGTTGGAGATCACCGTGATCTGGTTGGGCACCATGAGCGCCGCGATGATCACCAGGAACACGATGTTCTTGCCGGGGAAGCGCAGGAACACCAGCCCGTACGCGCTGAACACGCCGAGCGCGAACTTCACCACCGACACCACGCCGGTGACGATCAGCGAGTTGCGCAGGAACGTCCAGAACGGCACCGTCGTGGTGGCGTGGCTGTAGTTCTCCGGGCGCCAGGTGCTGGGCCAGTAGACCGCGGGCTGGGTGTAGATGTCGGAGCGATCCTTGAGCGAGGTGATCAGCATCCAGAACAGCGGAACCCCGACGATGATCAGCACGCACACCATCGCGGCGTAGCCGAGCAGGGTGACAGCGCGTTCGCGTCGCCGGTACGACAGGGTCTGCGGGCCAATGTGTTTCATCGTTCGCCTCGATCCATCACACGCACCTGGATCAACGTGACCACCAGCAGCACCACGAACATGATCGTGGCGACGGTGGCGCCGTAACCAGCCCGGAAGTTGCGGAACGACTCTTCGTACACCTGGAACACCATCGTCGTCGTGCCGTTGCCGAGCGGTCCGCCGCGCGTCATCACATTGATGATGTCGAAGACCTGGAGCGAGTTGAGCAACACCGTGATGGACAAGAAGAATGTCGTCGGGCGAAGTTGTGGCAGAAGCACTTTCGTGAATCGGGTCCAGCTGCTCGCGCCGTCCATCTCCGCCGCTTCGAGCAATTCGGCGCGCACCCCTTGGAGGGCGGCCAGATAGATCACGAAGGCATAGCCGAGGTTCTTCCAGATGTAGGTGAGCGTCACCATGAACAGGGCCCATTCGGGGTCCTGATAGAAATCGGGCACATTGTCGACACCGAGCCGGTGCAGTACGTCTTGTACCAGACCGAAACTCGGATCGAAGATGAATTGGAAAGCCACCCCGATCGCCGCGCCCGAAATCACGAAAGGCGCGAAAATGGCCGACCGAACAACATTGCGCCCGAACAGTTTTCGATCGAGCAACATGGCCAGCGCAAGACCGAGCGCCATACTCACCACAACGGCGGCCACGGTGAAGATCACCGTATTGCTGACGACCTTCCATGAGTCGTCGCGCTCCCACCATTCGATGTAGTTGGCGAACCCGACCGAATTGGCCACCGGCTCGGCGATGTTCCAGTCGGTGAACGACAGCCGGATGTTGTCGGCCAGCGGCCGGTAAACGAACAGCGTCAGCAGCGCCAGGTTCGGCACCACGAGGACGACGAACAGTGCGTAGTCCTGCCACCGACGGCTTCTCCCGGGGAGCACCCGTTCTGGACTCTTTCGCACCGCGGCAGCTTTACGGCGCACGGCGAACCGTTGGTTAACCCTGCCCGCCGACTTCCTGAACATCGGGCACACAGTGACAAGTACAGCAAAAGGCCGAACAACACGACGTCGTTTGATCGTATTGTTCGGCCTTGTTCAGCGAGTATCACGGGTGACTTGCCGAAAACCGGCTACCCGCAACCATCCGACCGCCTATCGCGTACCTGACCGCCAACTCGCCTGAGTCCGGCCGGAATACGCGCAGCGGCGGATCAGGCTAGTTCCAGTCGCCCAAACCGTCGCCGGCGCTGAGGGTTCCACCCTGGGTGCCGGTGATGATCACGGCATCGCCGCGACGGGTGTTCTCCAGGAACCACTTTCCGTCCTCGGTGCTCACGTTGAGGCAGCCGTGGCTGGCGTTGGAGTAGCCCTGCTGGCCGACCGACCACGGGGCGGCGTGCACGAAGATGCCGCTGTTGGACAGGCGGGTCGCGTACTCGACCTCGAGCTTGTAGCCCTCGGGATCGGTGACCGGCACGCCGTAGGTCGAGGAGTCCATCGTCATCTTCTCGAGCCGCTCACCCACGATGTAGGTGCCGTTGGGGGTCTCGTAGCCGGGCTTGCCGAGCGAGGTCGGCATTTCCCGCACGACCTCACCGTTGATCGTCACGACGATCATCTTGGTGGCGTCGTCGACCGTGGCGACCAGCGCGTCACCGATGTGGAACGAGCTGGTGGTGCCGCCCGCGACCACGGTCACGTTGGTGTTGGCCGGCCAGAACTCGGTGGGCTTCCAGCGGACCTGCTTGCTGGAGGTCCAGTAGAAGTATCCCGGCGCGTTGGTGCTCGAGGTGACCTTGATGGCCCGCTCGGCGGCCGCGCGGTCCTCGACCGGCTCCTTGAACGTGATGGCGATCGGCTGCGCGACGCCGACGGTCTCGCCGTCGGCGATGTTGATGTTCGGCGGCGCGAAGGGTGCCTGCTGCGCGGGCTCGTTCACCGCGGGCTCGCTGGAACCGCCGGAGAACGGCACATTCGGCTGAGCCTGCGCGGGCACGACGACCAGCGCGCCGGTCGCTGCGATCGCTGCCGACAGCAGCAGGCCACGGCGGAGCCAGTGCGATTGCTGCATATTTGCCTCGTAGTGCATAGGTTTCTCGTCCATTCCATCTCTCGTTCCGCGGGTGGCGGCGCGAGATCTACTCAGTGACGCTTGTTCTCATTGACGCAGAGGCCGCGACGGGTCTCCGCGAGGTAACGAATCCCCGACCCTGACCCCCTATTACTACCCGCACCGGCTGAGTTGGTGCCAGCCGCGTTGCGCGGTGATAACGGCCGCGCAACTATGTGCAGTGGGTCACATAACATGCTGTGATCCACCGGCTTCGGTCAAACGCCGCGCTCACAGCGGCGAGTCGACAACGGTGCGGGTGAACAGCCGTGAAGCACATCGGTGTGACTTCCAAACCTCACGTGAGGCAGATCACCCCGTCCGTGTGAAGTGGATCGCCCGATCCGGCGCGGTCGCGATATTGCGCGGCACGGCTCGTGGTCGCCCGTTCAAGGCCGACGCGGGGTCGAGAGCCAAGCGGACCTCGGTCAGCAGGGTTGCCAGCACGACCCGTAGCTCGTACTCGGCCAGCGTCGACCCGATGCAGCGCCGGTGACCGCCGCCGAACGGAGCGAACTCGAACGGGGTCGGCTTGCGGTCGAGGAAGCGATCCGGGTGGAACAAGTGTGGGGCAGGCCAGGTCGACGACTGAGCGTGCAGAACGCCTACGGCCAAACCGATGGTCGCGCCCGCCGCAACGTCGACTCCGCGCCAGCGCAGCGGCTCTTTCACGCTGCGCAAGACGATCGGTACCGGTGGGTGCAGTCGCAGAGTCTCCTGGCAGACGGCATCCAACAGCGGCAGTCGCGCCTGTTCGGCGGGATCGTCGCCCGCGGCGGCTAGCTCGGCCAGCACGCGGGCCAGCAGGCCGGGTTCGCGATGCAGGTGGTAGAGCGCCCAGGTGAGGGTGGTCGCGGTGGTTTCGTGGCCCGCGACGAGCAGGGTGCGCAGTTGTTCGCACAGCTCGGTGTCGGTGAGTCCGGCGCCGTCGTCGTAGCGGGTGGCGAGCAGGAGGTCGAGCAGGTCGCCGTCGGCCGGGCCGGTGCGGCGGCGGCGCGCGGCGATGTCGGCCGCGAGCAGGTCGTCCAGCCGTTCACGTGCCGCCGCGAACCGCGCCCACGGCCCGAAACCGCCTATGCCTCGGCGTAATACGGGCGCGACCATCAGCGGGGTGGTGAAGGCCGCGAGGAAATCGGTTATCACGCCGTCGTATTCGTCCTCGCGATCTGATGCTGTACCGAACACTGCGGCGAGAATCACCCGCAGGGTAATGGAGCGCGAGGCCGTCAGCGCATTGATGCGGCTGCCGAGTTTCCAGGAACCACCTGCACCACAGTGGATCTCGTTCAGCGTCGCCTCGCGGATCACCTTGCCGAGCAACCGCACCCGCGCACCGTGCAGCGCAGGCGCCAGCAGTGCGCGATCCGCGCGATGCCGCGCTCCGGAGCTCAGAATCAGCGACGCGGCCCCGACCATCGGCTCGATCGGGTTCGGCCGCGGCGGCTCCAGCAACGCCACGGGCGCCCGGAACAGTTCGCGCGCACCCTCGGCCGTTCCGGTGAACAGCACCGGCGGAAAACCCGGGAACCCGACGGCGAACGGCTCACTGCCGGCGCCGCGTCGCCGCAGGTAGCCCTCGAAATCGCGGCCCGCGGCCAAGCCGTGCAGCAACGACAAGCGTGGCGTGGCAGGAGCGGGCGAACTCATGCCTATTACTACGGCACACGGCACCCAGAGGTTCGACGGTGTCTATCGGCGGCTGGCGCCGCGGTTCTCGGCGCTTGACTCCGCCTCTTCTCTCCCTACGGGCACTCCTTCGTCGCACCCTTCGGTCAGTCCATCGGCGCCAGGCGCGCCGAGAACAGGGCGTTTGACTCTGGGTCCCCGCGTACGGGGGCCCCTTTGTCGCGCCGCCTCGGTCAGTTCGTTGGTGGAGGTGGGCCGTGGATGCGGCGCGCTGTTGTCTGTGCCATTGCGGCCAGTTTGGCCAACCGGGCGTCGCCGAGTGCGGTGACCGCGCCGCCCAGCCGGTTGGTGACGAATGCGATCGACATGCCGAGGTCGGGGTCGGCGTAGGCGCCGGAGCCGCCGACGCCGTAGTGGCCGAAGGCATTTCGCGGTTGATGTTTGGTCATCAGGACCGGACGGTGATAGCCGAGGGTGAAGTGCAGCGGGAAGCCGAGGACGTAATCGCGGCTGCTGGTCTGCTGGGTTCGGTTGATCGCCTCGATCGTCTCCGGCCGCAGGAACACGACATCGCCCACCTGCCCGCCGTTGGCGAGCGCGCCGTACATCCTGGCCAGCGCCCGCGCCGAGAACACCCCGTTCCACCCGGGCATCACCGCATCGTGCACCCGCGGATCGCGGACAAGCTCGTCGAAACTCTCCGGCATCCCGGCCTCGGCGAGCCCGCGTGCGGGGCGCACCCACGACAGCACCGACGACGCGGTGTTCCAGCGGATACCCGGTGGTGCGAGATGCGGAAAGATCTTCGCGATCCGGTGCCGCTCGCCCGGCGGCACCTGGAACCAGAACTCGTCGATTCCCAAGGGCTGGGCCACTTCTCGGCGCAGCACGTCGGTGAAGGAATCGCCGGTCACCCGCTGCACGATCTCGGCGACCAGCCAGCCGAAGGTGATCGCGTGATAGCCCGAGCTGCGGATGCGACGTGGGTCGGCGGGGCTCTCGGCGAGCGCGGTCACCACCGCGCCGTAGTCGAGAATGCCTTCGCGACCGGGCACCAGTCCGCGCACGCGGTGCAGGCCGGCGCGATGGGACAGCACGTCACGCACGGTGATGTCGTCCTTGCCGTGCGCTGCGAACTCCGGCCAGTAGGTGGCCACGGGCGCTTCGTAATCGATGAGCCCGCGCTCGGCCACCCGATGCAGCACCGTGGCGGCGACGCCCTTGCCGGTGGAGAAGGTGAGCGCGATGTTCTCGCCGGTCCAGCGCTGATCCTTGGCCGCCCAACCCGCCCAGATATCGACGACCGGGCTGCCGTCCAGATAGATGGCCAGCGCGCCGCCGCCTCTGCTCGGCTGGGCGAACATGCCGAAGAAATGATCGGCGAGCCGGATGAAGCGCGGATCGACCACCATCTGCCGTGGCGCCGCGAAATCGCCTGCCGGTGTCCCCGGTGACGGTGTGCTGCTCACCGCGTGCGTGCCCGCCGGTGACGGGTCCTGCTGGCAAACAAGGTCGGGATACCTCCTGATACCGGCGATCGGGGGCCCTGCGCCGCACGTGGCGACCGAAATCCCAAGGGTATCGCAGCAACAGACCCGCCGGTTGGAGTCGACGGGGGTGGCTCGAGTGGTGTATTCACAATGGGTGTTTGCAGATTTGCCAATCGGCCGGCTCGTCGGCGCGATCGCCATCACCGTGACCGCGTTCGTCTCGACCGGTTGCGGAGGCACCATCGACGGCTACGCTCAGCCGGCGATCGACGTCGTCCCCGCGACCAGCGGCGCGACGCCGACCACTACCAAGCCGGGCAAGTCGACCACCGGCAAACCCACCACGAGCAAGCCCGC
Source organism: Nocardia sp. (assembly GCA_014360565.1). Taxonomy (GTDB): domain Bacteria; phylum Actinomycetota; class Actinomycetes; order Mycobacteriales; family Mycobacteriaceae; genus Nocardia. The sequence goes on along the minus strand of JACIXH010000020.1, from coordinate 28,791 downwards.
GCCGACGTCGAGCAAGGGCGGCAAGACCGACTTCCAAGCCAGTATCGGTGACTGTGTCTCGCTCGGCGGCACCGTCGACGACGCGACCATCGAGAAGGCCTCGTGCGGTAGCCGTGCGTCGAACTACAAGGTCATCGCCAAGGCCAAGACCAGCAGCGGCTGTGTGAGCGACCGCGACAACTTCTACGCCGAGACGCTCAACGGCATCGAGACCGGCGCGCTGTGCCTCGACATCGACTGGGTCGTCGGCGGCTGCATCGACGTGGGCGGCGACGAACCCAAGCGCATCGAGTGCAGCGAGGGCGGGACCGAACCGGTCAAGGTGATCACGATCAACAAGAGTTCCGACAGCGTCGACGACTGCCCCGACGTCGCCGACTCCGGCTTCAAATACTCCGAGCGCAAGATGGTCGTCTGCGTGGAAAGCCTGTAATCAGGCGAAAGGTCTGCCCGGCCGGTTAACTTGGAGTTGTGCCCAAGACGGTTCAGCTGAAGTCGGCGACCGGCCGGTGGATTCTGCTCGCCACCATCCTCGGCTCGTCGATGGCGTCGCTGGACGCCACTGTCGTCTCGGTCGCGCTGCCACGCATCGGCGAGTCGCTGCACACCGATGTCGCCGGGCTGCAGTGGACCGTCAACGGCTACACCCTCACTCTGGCCTCGTTCATCCTGCTCGGCGGTTCGCTCGGTGACCGGCTCGGCCGTCGTCGCGTATTCGTTTGGGGGATCGTCGGATTCGCGATCACGTCGCTGTTGTGCGCGGCCGCGGTGAACATCGAGATGCTGGTCGTCGCGCGATTGCTGCAAGGTGTGGCAGGCGCGCTGCTCACCCCGGGAAGTCTGGCGCTGATCTCGGCGTCGATCGATCGTCGCGATCAGGGCAGTGCGATCGGACTGTGGTCCGGGCTCGGTGGGGTGGCAGGCGCCTTCGGGCCGCTGCTGGGCGGTGGGCTGATCGATCTGGTCGGTTGGCGGGCGATCTTCCTGCTCAATGTGCCGCTCGCGCTGCTCGTCGGCGTCGTGGCGATGAAGCATGTGCCCGAGAGCCGCGACCCGATGGCGACCACGCGGATCGATGTGCCGGGCGCGGTGATCGTCGCGATCGCGCTCGGTGCGCTCACCCTGGGGCTGATCGACGGGAGCGTCGTGCTGGTCGCCCTCGGAGCGGTCGCGCTGGCGGTTTTCGTGCTGGTGGAACTGCGCAGCCCGAATCCGCTGGTACCGCCTGCGCTGTTCCGCTCGCGGGTGTTCACCGCGGCCAACCTGGTGACCTTGCTCGTCTATGCCGCGCTCGGTGGCGTCTTCTTCCTGCTGGTGCTGCAATTGCAGCTGGTCGCAGGCTATTCGCCGATGGCGTCGGGCGCCGCCAGTTTGCCGGTCACGCTGCTGATGCTGGTGCTCTCGGCACCCGCGGGGCGGTGGGCGCAGCGGCACGGGCCGCGGATTCCGATGACGCTCGGTCCGCTGCTGGCCGCGGGTGGGGTGTTCGCGCTCCAGCGGATCGGGGCGGGCGCGAACTATCTCACCGACGTGCTGCCGGGGGTGTTCGTCTTCGGGTTGGGGCTGTCGGTGATGGTCGCGCCGTTGACCGGCGCGGTGCTCGGCGCGGTGCGAGAGGGCGAGGCAGGCATCGCGTCCGGGGTGAACAACGCCGTCGCGCGTACGGCACAGTTGCTGGCCGTGGCGGCGCTGCCCGGGCTCGCCGGGCTCTCGGGCGCGTTCGGCGATCCGGTCGCCTTCACCGCGGGCTTCGACACCGCGATGCGCTGGTGCGCGGTACTGCTGCTCGTCGGTGCGGGCATCTCCGCGGTCCTGCTGCGGGTGCCGCGCCGGGCCCCAGAGCCCGAGCGCGTCGATTGTGTGCCGCACTGCGCGGGCGCCGATGGGCCCGCACTCGCTCCCATCATCGGGAAGTCGCAGGTCAGAGAAGAATAGCGGGCCGCGTGGACATCCACACGACCCGCTCGACAGCACGAAACCTAGATCGGGTGGTATCCCGCGCCGACACCACCGCGCGCGTTGATGTCGTCCATGATCGAGTTCATATTCGTCCCGACCTCGGGCCCGAAGCAGGCCACGGCCAGGTAGGCGTTCACCATGCCGACCAACGTCGATCCGACAACGACCGGCGCGCCGGAATCGCCTTCGACCACGCACATCTGCGACCAGGTCTCGGTGTTGGTCTGGAAGACGTCACCCCAGGTGATGCCGCAGGTGTTGCCGGTGGTCCGGCCTTCTTTACAGACGATCGTGGGGAACTGCGCAGGCCCGCCGACGCCGGTGATGCTGACGTTGCCGATCCGGTTCACCGGGATGATCCGGCCCGGCGTGAATTCGATGACCGCGTAGTCGAGTTCGTGATTGCTGTACGCGAAACGGCCGATCTCGCCGTAGCCCCGATCCACCTCCGCGCTGACCGGCGCGCCCGCGTCGCCGCAGTGGCCGGCGGTGAGCCCGACCAGCCTGCCCGCGCTGTCGTGGCCGACCGTGGTGAGGGTGCACTCGAACGCGTTGTCGATCACGATGCCGGAGCCGCCGCCGATCACCGGGGGGCCTGCTTGCGCGGTGGCCGCACCGGTGCCGAGCAGTGCTGCACCGAGGGCGAGGGCGAAGGCGGCGTTGGCCACCTTGGCGAGTTTGCTGAACATGTCCCTCCAGATGTCGGAAGCTCGCACGATATCAATACGGTCTGTCTATCGTGCCTGTATTCGGTTCCGGGCGCGCCCTTGGACGGTCCCGTTTTGCGTTGAATCGGAGCTTGCCAGACGAGCTGGTTGTCATAGCGATTCCCTATTGAAATCGTGTCGCGGCGCGTCGTTCGTGTTTCACACGTGATGTGTTCGGATAATTCGACGAGGGATTCGTTATGAATGACAATTTTCCGCAATATTCCGTCGCCGCGAGGGCTGGGGCTGGGAAACCCTGTGGGAAACACCTTCGCGCGTAATCCCTCGAACTCGGGAATTGCGGGCTGTAGGGTCCCGGATGACGTGTCTCATAGCAGTTCTGGACAGTGACCTCTATCTATGACAGCGCTCACATGTCGGTGATGTGTTCTGCGCTACTCCGTAGTAAGGTGCGTCAAGCAAACAAGTCGCCGGGGCGTTGAGGGTCCGGCGTCGAGAGGGGTTATGCAGTGCAGTCGACCGAGAGTCCGCCCACACGTTCACGAGTCAGCGAGGCTGTCGACTGGACGAAGGGCCTTTGGGACGACCACCCGAAGAAGTCGCTGGAAACCTTCGGCCGACAGATCACAATGGGTATCGAAGCGATCACGGAGTTGTTCGTCGCAATCTTCCGTCGGCGCTTTCCTTTCGATGAGTTCGTCCGGCAGTCCGCGTTCATGTCCAGTGTCGCCGCGGCGCCCACGCTGCTGGTCGCTATCCCGATCGCAGTGATCGTTTCCATTCAGGTCGGCGCGGTCGCGGGACAGGTCGGCGCCACCTCGTTCATCGGTGCGGCCAACGGCCTCGGCATCATTCAGCAGGGCGCCCCACTGGTCACCGCGCTGATGATCGCGGGCGCCGTCGGTTCGGCCATTTGTGCCGATCTCGGCTCGCGCACCATCCGTGAAGAGATCGACGCGATGAAGGTCATGGGCGTCGACCCGCTGCGCCGCCTGGTGGCTCCCCGCCTCGGCGCCGCGATGCTGGTCAGCTTCCTGCTCTGCGGCTTCGTCATCTTCGTCGGCTTTCTGACCGGCTACATGTTCAACATCTTCGCCCAGGGCGGTACCCCCGGCTCCTACATGAGCACCTTCGCCTCGTTCGCGGTCACCCGCGACCTGGCGGTGGCGTTGCTGAAGTCGGTCATCTTCGGTCTGATCGCCGCGATCATCGCCTGCGACTGCGGCCTCAACGCTCGCGGTGGCCCCGGCGGTGTGGCCAACGCGGTGAACTCCGCGGTGGTCAGCTCCACCGTCATGCTGCTCGGTGTCAACGTGGTGATCACCCAGATCTACGCCGTCGTCTTCCCCCCACAGGTGGTCTGAGCCATGTCATCTACATACGTACCTCCGCTACTGCGGCCGATCCGGTCGCTGCAGAAAGCCAGCAAGGCGCCCGGCGACATGCTCGCCCGCCTCGGCCACCAGGTCTTCTTCTTCCTGCGTTCCGTCGGCTCCATTCCGCTGGCCTTCAAGCAGTACCCGAAGGAGATCTGGCGTCTGCTTTCCGACGTCAGCTGGGGTAACGGCAATATCATCGTCGGTGGCGGCACCATCGGCGTCATCCTGATCATCAGTGCCTTCGGCGGCATGCTCGTGGCCATCCAGGGCCACACCTCGTTGAACCTGCTCGGATTGAGCCCCATCACGGGCGCGATCTCGGCCTTCGCCACCACCCGTGAGATCGGCCCGCTGCTGGCGGCACTGGCCTTCGCCACCCAGGCAGGCTGCCGATTTACCGCACAGCTGGGCGCCATGCGCATCTCCGAGGAGATCGACGCGCTGGAATCGATCGCCATCCGCCCGCTGCCCTACCTGGTCAGCACCAGGATGATGGCCGCGGTGATGGCCATCGTGCCGCTGTACTGCCTCGGCTTGGCGATGGCATACCTTTCCTGCTCGGTCACCGTGCAGTTGATCGGCGGTACCGCGTCGGGCACCTACTCGCACTACTTCTTCCAGTTCCTGGTACCGACGGACGTGCTCTACTCCATGCTCAAGGCGATCATCTTCGTCATGATCACGACCTTCATCCAGTGCTACTACGGCTTCTTCGCCTCGGGTGGTCCCGAAGGCGTCGGCGTCGCGGCCGGCCGCGCGATCAAGATGTGCATCATCCTGGTCGTGTTCGCCGACCTCGTCATGACATTGGCGATCTGGGGCATCGACCCCGGCATCAGGATCTCGGGGTAAGGGCGCGATGATCATCGATCCGAGTGGGCGCGGGCCCACAATGAAACAGCTCTACGTGGCGGGTGTCTCCGGCCTGATCGTCTTCGCGATCCTCCTGGGCTTCCTCACCGCCAGGTACCAGGGATATTTCGTCCCGAAGGTCAATGTGGTCGCGAACCTGTCGACCACCGGTGACGGCCTGCCGTCCAACGCCGACGTGAAGTTCCGCGGCCTGCTGGTCGGCGTGGTGAAGAACGTCGAGATCAGCAAGAGCGCCGAGCAGAAGGTGAACATCGAGCTCAAGCCCGAGTTCGCCGACGGCATTCCGAAAACCGTCACCGCTCGCGTCGTTCCCTCCAACCTCTTCGCGGTCACCTCCGTGGAGCTGGTCTACAACGGCGCGAACAGCCAGCACCTCGAAGAGGGTTCGCAGATCCCCGAGGACCGCAGCCAGGGCACGATCGCGCTGCAGGACACGCTCACCACGGTGCGCGACATCCTCAACGAGGTCGATCCGGTGCAGCTCGGTCGCGTGCTCGGCACGCTCACCCAGGCACTCGACGGCAGCGGCCGGGTCCCCGGCTCGACCATCCAGCGCCTCGACCACTGGTTGACCACGGTCGCCGATGCGGGCCCGAACGTGGGCGGCATGCTGGACAACTTCGCCAATTCCGCACGCGCGCTCAACCAGTCCGCGCCGGAACTGCTCGATGTCCTCGGCTCCTCGGTGCAGACCGCGAACACCATCGCCACCAAGCGCGAACAGCTGATCGCGCTGCTGGCCGGTGCGAGCGCCACCACGGATCGGGTGAACGACCTGTTCGCCACGAATCCCGATGTGGGCAAGGAAGTTACGGTCGGCATGAACGCCACCCTGGGTGCGCTGGCCGCCGAACCGGCCTCGATCACCGAGTTGTTCCGGGTCTTCGGTCCTTCGCTCGCCCAGCTCAACACCACCTTCCACGGTGGCCCGAGCGGCAAGCAGATGGTGTGGAACGCCGGCCTCACGCTGACGCCCTACAAGCCCAACACCGTCGCCGACTGCCCGCGCTACGGCGACCTGCTCGGACCGAGCTGCTTCACCGCACCGGCCGAGGTTTCCCTGCCGCCGATGCCGGAGAACCTGCGTCCGCGCAAACTCGACTCCGCGGCAGGCCTGCCGCCGCTGGTGTCGATCCCGGGCATGCCCGACATTCCGGGCCTGACCAGTCCCGGTGTCGCGCCGATGCAGACCGCCAACGGCACCGAGATCAAGCCGTTCCAGGGCACGCCGCTCGAGGGCATCGTCCCGCCGATCCAGATTCCGGGCCTGCCCGGGGTGCTGGGCGGCGCGCCCGCACCGGCGGCCGAACCGGCCTCGGCGCCCGCTGCGGCGACAACCCCTGCCGCGACACCGATCTCCTACACCGGTGACGCGGCGATGACTCAGCTGCTCGGTCGCAAGCCGAACGCGTCCGAATATCTGCTGCTCGGTCCGATTTTGAAGGGCGGAACCCTGCAAGTGTCCGAAAACGGGGGTGGCGCATGAGTATCCGCAAGCCGCTGATCGGGTTCAGTATCTTCGCGCTCGTCTCACTGCTCGTCACCGTGGTCGTGTGGAACACACTCGCCCGCACGGTCGACGGTGACACCCGCAAGTACACCGCGATCTTCACCGATGTCCTCGGGCTGCGGCCCGGCGACGATGTCCGGATGGCCGGCGTGCGCGTCGGCAAGGTCGAGAACATCGAGCTCGACGGCAAGAACGACGCCAAGGTGTCGTTCATCGTGCAGAGCGACCAGACACTCTTCAACGACACCAAGGCGCTGGTCAGGTACCAGAACCTGATCGGTCAGCGCTATGTGGCGCTGACCCCGGGTGCTACGCCCAGTCCCGAGGCGCTGAAGAGTGGCGCCACCATTCCGCTCGATCGCACCGAACCCTCGTTCGACATCTCGGCCCTGCTCAACGGTTTCCAGCCGCTGTTCCAGGCGCTCGAGCCCGCCGAGGTCAACGCGATGTCGGAGACGCTGATCCAGGCGTTGCAGGGCGACGGGGTGTCGTTGTCGGCCTTCATCATTCAGGCCGCTCAGCTGGCCACCGATTTCCAGCGTCGCGACGCGATTCTGTCGGACGTGATCACCAACCTGTCCGGTGTGATGGCCGGGTTGGCAAAGCGAGGGGATGAATTGGAGACCCTGGTTACCCAGACCCGGGCGTTGATCGGCGGACTCTACGACCAGGGGCAGTCGTTGCAGGCGTCCACGGCGACTCTCGCCGATTCGACCACCGCGCTGGTCGGGATGATGAGCAAGATCCAGCCCAAGCTGGCGATGGCCCAGAACTCCTCCACCGCGGCGCTGAACCTGCTGCTGGCCAACGGCGCCAAGCTCGACCAGGTCGCGATCGACATGCCGTCGATGCTCGCCGACCTCGGCCGGATGACGTCGGAGGGTACCCACGCCAACGCCTACCTGTGTGGTCTGGACGTCTCGCTGTACGGGGTGCTCTTCCCGCGCGGGCTGTTCAGCCAGATCGGTGGCACCGGCCATTCCGAGGTGTGCAGATGAGCAAGATCAAGTCAGCCTTCGTCGGTAACCGCAACTTCTGGCTGGGTGTGATCGGTGCGCTGTGCATCGTGCTGCTGCTGGTCGGTTCGAGCATCTTCCAGTTCATCGGAATCGGAAAGCAGTCCATCGACGCGGAATTCGTGCAGGCCGCGGGCATCAGGACCGGTGACAAGGTCGCGGTCTCGGGTGTGCAGGTCGGCACGGTATCCGGTGCCAAGATCGAGGGCGATCACGTGGTGGTCACCCTCGACGTGGACAGCTCGGTGAAGCTCGGTCCCGACGCGCACGCCGCGATCAAGATGGCGACACTGCTCGGCGCGCGTTACGTCGACCTGCAGCCCGGCGACGGATCGGGTCTGAAGGACAAGACGATCCCGCGCAGCAACACCGACGTCCCCTACGACATCGCCGATGTGGTGCAGGTCGGTACGCCGAAGTTCGAGGCGCTCGACACCAAGAAGCTCGCCGCCTCGCTCAATACCATCAACTCCCAGCTCGGCGATTCGCCGGAGCTGGTCGCCCAGGCGCTCGACAGCGTCGGCGCGGTGGCCAAGGTGATCGACCAGCGCAAGGGCGAGGTCGACAGCCTGATCAAGGACCTCAACCGGGTCACCCAGCTGCTCGCCGACAACCGCAACTCGATCCTGCTCGTCATCACCCAGGGCGAGGCCATCGCCAACCGGGTGATGGAACGGCAGTCTCTGCTGCGCCAGCTGCTCGACAATGTCGCGACGCTGACCCGTCAGCTGGAAGAGATCGGCGCCGAGAACGGTAACCAGTTCGGCGGCACGATCGGCCAGCTCAACACCATGGCCGAGGGCCTGCAGAAGAACAAGGACAATCTCGACAAGCTGCTGCAGATCGGTCAGCCCACGGCGCGCTACTTCAACAACGCGCTCGGAAACGGCAACTACGGTTCGGTGTCGCTGCCGTGGTTGTTCCCCGACAACTGGCTGTGCTTCGTTCAGGTGATCCAGGGGTGCCAAGGATGAAACTGACCAACAAACTCCGTATCGCGCGGACGATGATGATCGCCGCCACCGCGCTGGCCCTCGGTAGCTGCTCGCTGCTGCCGAGCCAGTTCGACGATGCGCTGGGCCGCTCGACCAAGATCACCGCCGACTTCGAGAACATCGCGGGCATGTTCGAGGGCAACGAGGTGATGGTCCTCGGCCTCGCGGTGGGCAAGGTCGACAAGATCGTGCCGAAGGGCACCTACGTCGAGGTCCACATGACCATCGATTCGGGCACCAAGATCCCGAAGGAAGCGATCGCCGCGATCATCTCGCCGTCGATCGTCACCAACCGGCACATCGATATCAGCCCGCCCTTCACCGGCGGCGAGACGCTGAAGTCCGGCGATCACCTGCCCAAGGCGCGCACCAGGACGCCGGTCGAACTGGACACGATGATCAAGACCATCGACCAGTTCGCCGCGGCGCTCAAGCCCGAACCCGGTCAGGAGGGCCTCGGCCCGCTGTCGGGGCGCGTGCTCTACCCGGTGCTCAACGGCAACGGCCAGAAGATCAGGGAAACCCTCGACGCGCTCTCGGGTGCGTTGAAGGTCGGTGTCGACAACAAGGACGCCATCTCCAACATCATCATCAAGCTCAACGAGCTGACGACGATGCTGGCCGACAACGACCAGTCGGTGCGCGATTTCAGCGACCGGATGACGGCGATGTCGGGGCTGCTCGCGGAGCAGGCGCCCGGCCTGCAGGCCACCCTCGACCAGCTCAACCAGTTCCTGGCCAACACCTCGACGACCTTCGCCGGGCACCAGGACGAACTGGCCGCCTCCCTGGCCGGCCTCACCAATGTGACCAACCAGCTGCGTGCCAACTCGGGCGCGATGGTCGAGATCGTCGACGTGGTGCCGATGCTCATGCAGAACATCGACGGGGCCATCAACAAGGAAAAGGGCTTCGTCCGCCTGCACGCGCTGATCGGTACCGCACTCTCGGGCGAGATCGTCAGCGTGTTCTGTGAGCGGGTCCAGATGCGGGCCGATGGTTGCCGCACTGGAAACGTCCAGGATTTCGGCCCCGACTACGGGCTCACCGCCGCACTGCTCGGACTGACGAAATGACCCTACGTATGACAACGAAGGCCCGCCGCGCGATGTTGTCCGCGGCCGCACTGACCACGGTCGCGATCACGACCGGCTGTGGTTTCACCGTGGAGGATCTGCCGCTGCCCAAGCCGGGCACCGGCGGCGAGACCTACACGCTGCACGCGAAGTTCGAGAATGCGCTGAACCTGCCCGACCAGGCCAAGGTGAAGGTCGGTGGTTCGGATGTCGGCGTGGTGTCCTCGATCAAGACCAAGGACTTCGAGGCCCTGGTCGACATGGAGATCAACACCGATTTCAAGCTGCCGAAGGGCAGCACCGCGGAGTTGCGCCAGGCCACTCCCCTCGGCGACGTCTTCATCGCGCTGAACCAGCCGAAGAACATCACGAGCGCGGAGACCTTGCCCGAGGGCGCGACGCTTGGCTTGGATTCCACCTCGGCGGGCGCCACGGTGGAAGAGCTGCTGATCTCGGTGTCGATGCTGTTCAACGGCGGCGGTGTCGCCAGCCTGAGCAGGCTCGGCACCGAACTCGGCTCGATCCTCAACGGGCACGGCGGTGAGCTGGGGCATCTGATCTACGAGATGACCGGCGTCATCGGCGAATTGAACGCCAACAGCGCCAAGGTCGACTCGGTGCTGACGGAGTTCAACACCCTCGCCAACACGATCGAGGTCAACAAGGCTCAGCTCGGCCAGGTGGCCGACACGCTGCCCCAGGCCATCGGCGCGATCGCCGAGAACAACCGCGCGATCGGCGACCTGCTCACCAAGCTGGCCACCGCCACCGGCGCCATCGGCGACTACTCCAACACCACCGGTGACCAGCTCTCGGAACTGCTCACCAATCTCGACAACCTGATGAACGCGCTGGCCGCGACCGGCGACGACTTCGGTTACGTGATGGATCAGCTGCACGCGATCCGCCCCGGTGCCAACCAGACGTTCAAGGGCAAGGGTCTGGCGCCGTACGCGACGCTGACCAACCTCGATGTGGGCCTGCTGACCGACCCGGCGAACAGCAAGCTCTGGGACATGAAAGACGTGAACGATTTCGTCGGCAGCTTCATCCAGGTGCTGCAGATCGTTCAGGGCCGAGTGGGAGGCCACCGATGAGCAGGCTGAAGAAGTTCGCGAGCAGCAAGATCCTGCTGGCGAACAGCGCGCTCGTACTCGTACTGTTGCTCGGCGGGACGTATCTGCTGGTCAACGTGATGCGGGTCAATCCGCTGCGGTCCGAGTACGACGTCACCGTCAACCTCGACCGCTCCGGCGGTCTGCAGCCGGGCAACGACGTGACCATGCGTGGCTTCCGGATCGGTAAGGTCACCTCGATCGATCTGATCGACGACGGCGAGGCGATCGCCGCCAAGACCCGGATCGACAAGGACTTCAAGATCCCTGTCGACACCATGATCCAGGTGGCGGCGCTGTCGGCGGCGGGCGAGCAGTACATCGACTTCCGTCCGAAGAGCGATGTCGGCCCGTTCCTCAGTGACGGTGCGGTGATCAAGTACAGCCCGGAGCAGATCCAGACGCCGGTTCCAGTGTGGGCGGTGCTCGACGATACGAGCGCGCTGATCGGCTCGGTGGATCCGAAGCAGTTCAGCGTCATCCTCGACGAGCTCGACATCGCGCTCGGTGCCGGTCCCGACCAGCTGCGCGGCATGATCAATGGCGTCAGCCTGGTCGTCGCCGGTCTGGACAACCTGCTGCCGCAGACGGTGAACCTCATCGCCAACCTGCGGGTGATCGCCGAGACCACCTCGAACGCCCAGCCGGATCTGCAGACGCTCACGAACAACTCGGGCACGCTGCTCACGCAGTTCAACAATGCCAACGCCGAGCTGCAGGGCGTGCTCGACAACGCGCCGGGCCAGTTCGAGTCCCTCGGCGCGGTGCTGGACAAGACGGCCGATCCGATCAGCTCGCTGGCGGCCAACTTCGTGGCCATCACCAAGGCGGCGCAGTTGCGTACGCCTGCGATGCGGGTGCTGTTCCCGTCGCTGGCGCTGGGTCTCGGGTCGATCGGCGCCCCGGCGCACGACGGCGAGTTCCACACCATCCTCGATATCTGGCCGCGTCCGACGTGTAACTACGACACCGAGTACCGGCGCAACGAAGAGGTCCAGGACGGCAGCATTCCGAGATGGAACTACTGCACGAACCCGACTTCTGACCTGCAGATCCGTGGTTCGGCCAACGCCCCGCGCCCGAACGTGCCCAACAACGGCGCGCAGATGCCGCCCGGTGTCGACCCGAACGAGCGCACGCCCATTCCCGCCAAGTGAGGTGATGCCCGGCCAGGCTGTTCACAGCTTGACCGGGCATACTCGCGGGGAACGCGTGTGGCCCGGCTCACGGACCACACACAGGAAATCGGTGCGATATGTGCGCCGGGAAAGAGCAGGATTGATTCGATGACCAGCGACGATGCCCAGAGCAAGTCCGATGCTGCCGCGGCAGACAAGCCCGATCTGGCCAAGGCCGGCGACACCGTGAAGGGTGCGGCGGCGACTCCGGAGGTCGATCAGCCGACTGTCGAGGCGAAGACCGCGGCCGCGGCGCCGACTGCGGCCGCTGCACCGGGCGCGACATCGAGCTCGACGGGCTGGATCGCCGCAGGTGTGGCCGGTGTGGTCGCTGTCGGCGCGATCACCGCAGGCGTGGTGTTCTTCCTGCAGAACAACAACAAGGCCGACAAACTCGACGCCATCGCCGAGTCCACGAAGGCCGCCTGCGATTACGGCGCCATTCTGGCCAACTACGACTACTCCAAGGATCTCGACGGTTACATCGCGTCGATGAAGGCGGGCGCCACCGGCGACTACCTCAAGGAGTTCAGCGATGCCAGCGAGGCGCTCAAGGGCGCCATGGTGCAAGCCCAGGTCAAGTCGACGGGCGAAGACGTGCAGTGCGCGTACATGTCGGGCAGCACCGACGACGTCAAGGCCATGGTCACCATGACCCAGTACCGCACCAACTTCACCCAGACCCAGCCCGACCGGATGATGTTCGCGATCGAGATGAGCCTCGAGCGCTCCGGCGACAAGTGGCTGGTCAGCAAGCTCGACTCGCCGCTGCTGAAGAACGGTGGTGGCGATGCCACCGGCGGCGCGGCACCCGCGCCCGGTCAGCCTGCTCCCGAACCGGCGCCGGTCCCCGCGCCCGCCCCGGCCCCGGGGAACTGATCCACTCGGGCAACTGAGACACCGAAACGCCGCGGGCATATTGCTGTGCCCGCGGCGTTTCGTTTTTCGGTCCCACTCCGGTCGCGCAGCGCCTAGAACAGGGTGAGAGTCCCTGCGGTAGGCGCGGAAGGCGCGACCGACTTCCCTGTGGAGATCGTGATCTTGGCGGCCGCCGTCGCGGGTTCTCGGCCCTGCGGCCTCGATGGCTCCCGCTCGGCGGGCGCGGTCTCGTCGCGGCCGAGAGCTGGGTTGTCGCGGACCGCGCGTGCGGCCTCGCCTGCCAGCTTGTCGGCCTGTTCGTTGAAGTAGTTGCCCACATGGCCGCGCACCCAACGGAACCGCACCGGTCCTTCGCGCGCGGTGATGGCTCGGTCGATCTGCTTGATGATCTCGACGTTCTTCACCGCGCCGCCGGTGGAGGTGCGCCACCCGTTGCGGCGCCAGCTGGTGATCCATTCCGACGCGCACTTGATGGCGTACTGGGAGTCGCTCTCGATCAGCATCGGTTCGGTGCCGGGGTGAGCGAGGATGGCTTCCAGTACTCCCCGGAGCTCGGCGATCTGATTGGTGCCGCTGGCCGCGCCACCACTGTCGGCGGGACCTGCGTGATTCACCCATGCCCAGCCGATGGCACCACCGGGATTGCGCAGGCAGGACCCGTCGGTGCTCACGATGATCATGACCGCCACCCTAGGCGATGCGGCCGACAAGATCGGTACCGTGGAATGCCTCTATCTCCCTTCGCAACCGCGATTCCGTTCGGCGCAGTGCCGATTTCGCGGCCGCATCAGCGAGGCCGAGGCCGTGGCACAGGCGGCCGAACATGCCGCGTGGTGGTGGATAGTCGGCTTCGCAGGTCAACACGGACCGTTCGTAGCCGAGTGGATCGAATCGCAGGGTAACGGTTCCGTATACCCGCCCACGCAGGGTATACCCGATCACGGCATTGCGCCGGTATTCGGTGATCTCCACCGATGATCTCAGCGGAATCGCCCCGAACAACCGGACTTTCACCGCGAACGCGGCGCCCAAGCCCTGATCCGGTTCGCCCTGCGGCTCGACATCGGCGACACCGAACATCCACTGCGAGCCGTGGCGGAAATCCTGGGCATAGGCGAAGGCGGCGTCGACCGGCGCGCCGACGTCACTCGCAAACCTGATGTGGCCCATCGGCCCTCCCTGATCCGGATGAACCAAAAGTACTACAAATGTCCTCTTTATTTGGCGGAATCGAGTTGTTCGACCAGGTATCGCGCGATCGGCATCGCCGAGGTCGCGGCCGGCGAGGGCGCGTTCAGCACGTGGATCGAGCGCGGCGTGCGTTCGATGAGGAAATCGTGCACCAGCGTGCCGTCGCGCAGCACCGCCTGGGCCCTGATTCCCGCCCGGTGCGCGAGCAGGTCGCCGATGCCGAGTTCGGGGCAGTACTTGCGGCATTCGGCCAGGTAGCCGCGTTTGAACACCGAATTTCGTAGCTCGCGCACGCCGGTGCCGAAATGGTCGCGGGCGACCCGCCGCACGCCGGCGAAGCCCAGCACGTCGATGGCGTCGCGCCGATTCACGCTGCCCTTGCGGTAGCCCTCCCTCGACAGCCCGAGCACCGCGTTCGGTCCGACGGTGATGTCACCGTCGATGGTCGGGCTCAGATGGACGCCGAGAAAGGGCAACGCGGGATCGGGCACCGGATAGATCAAGGTGCGCACCAGGTCCGACCGCTCGGCGGGCAGCCGGTAGTACTCACCCCGGAACGGGACGATTCGGAAGTCGGTGTCCAGCCCGGCTTTCCGGGCCAGCCGATCCGCCTGCAAGCCCGCGCACACGATCAGCGTCTTCGCGGTGACGGCGCCGCTCGAACCCGAAACTGTGACAGCCGAGACATTCTCGGTGATCGCGTCGACGGCGGTGCCGAGCAGAATCACCCCGCCCATGGACCGGATCTGCTCGGCGAGCACGGCGGTGATCGTCGCGTAGTCGATGATGCCGGTGGCGGGTACGAAAAGCGCACCGACACCGCAGATCCGGGGTTCGCGGCGTTTCAGCTCGGCTGCGTCGATCGCCTCGACCGCTACCCCGTTGGCGATCGAGCGTTCGTAGAGCGCGAGCATTCGCTCGTGTTCGGCGGAATCGGTTGCTACCAGCAACTTTCCGCATTCCCGGAACGGAATGTCATGGGCTGCGGCAAATTCCTTCGTCCACTGCGCCCCCGCCCGGCACAGCCGTGCCTTCAAACTGTCCGGGGGATAATAGATCCCGGAGTGGATGACGCCGCTGTTGTGCCCGGTCTGATGCGCGCCGAGGGTGGCCTCTTTCTCGACGAGCACCAGGCTTGCCCCGGGGTACTCGGTGAGCAGGCGGTGCGCGGTGGCAACGCCGACAATGCCGCCGCCGACTACACAGAAGTCGTATGCACCGTGGGAGGTGCCGCGAGGAGTCACACGGCGACGGTAGTCGGCGGCTTCTCGATCGACGACCGCGGCGTCTCGACATCGCCGGGCGCCGGATCTACGGACGCCGGTTCGGCGCTGGGAGTCTCGCTGCCAGGAGTCGCGGACGGTTCGGCGCCCGCCGGCGCTTCGACGCGCTCGACCCGCAGCGTGTGGCTGCCGAGGCCGGGATCGGACAACACGAACATCAATTCGCCGCGGCGCGCGTCGAATTCGGTGTGCAGTGCGGTCACCGCGGCCGGATCGACGGTCATCCCGAGGTATTTCGCCGCCACCGTCACCAGGTTCGTGTCCACGGTGACCGCGACGGTGTCGCTACGCGCCGGAACCACTTGCGCGCCGAGGTAGGTGCCGCCGATCCCGACCCGTCCGGTCAGCGGCGAATTGCCCGGTCGCGCACCGGCGCCGGACTGCTTCGCGGTGATCGGCATGCGCGTGGCGGCGCTTTCCGCCCGTTCGGTCGACAGCGCAGTTGTCTCGAAGGACATGGCCAGCTCGACCTCGGCGCGTGGTGCGGAGTCCTGAGTAGAGAAGGGTCGGTGCACACCGGGGTGCGGTGT
Organism: Nocardia sp.; assembly: GCA_014360565.1. GTDB lineage: Bacteria > Actinomycetota > Actinomycetes > Mycobacteriales > Mycobacteriaceae > Nocardia. The sequence goes on along the minus strand of JACIXH010000020.1, from coordinate 13,139 downwards.
CGCAGCGGGTCCCGCGTACTCCTGCGCGCGCGGCGGCGCGAGTTCGGGCATGTGATTGACGATGTAGGCGCCTGCGGCCACGGTGAGGCAGAGACTGGCGGCGCCGGAGAAGACGATCGCGGACAAGCGCACGATCTGAGCAGGTCGATGAGCGTTCACGATGCGGTTCCCTCCTGTGGCTGTGGGTATACCCGAGTTGAGCGGGCCCGCATCGTTGAAAGCCACGTGCTGATTTCCACGGTACGTGCTCGCGCGCGCCGTGACCGCCTCCGGCGGCTGAGATCAGAGCCACATCCGAAACGCTGCCGTATCACTACTAGTCGGAGCGGGTTTTCGCGCGCGCAAGTGTTTCTCACACCACGCAACGGGTATCCCAGGAGAGCAGGCGAGCGTTGTTCACGACTGCCACGGAGGTCACCCCCGGCCAACGAAGTCCGGGGCAGTCGGCACGAATGGCGCTCCGAGACTGGCGCTCGCCTGTTCGTATTCCGATCCTCAGGCGAACTGGCCCGCGGCGCGACCGGCGCCGGGAGGGCCCGCGAAAGCCTGGGCGATGCCGAGCCAATGATCGGCGTCGGGTCCTTCGGTGCTCAGTGTGGTGTCGGCGCGATGGCGACGCTGGGTGGTGATCAGGCAGAAGTCGACGGCGGAGCCGGTGACGCGCTGGGGGGCGTCTTCCGGACCCCAGGTCCACAGCGAGCCGTCGGGGGCGGTGAGTTCTACGCGGAATTCGTCCGGCGGGCCCGATTCGCCGTTGACCAGATAGGCGTAGTTCCTGGCGCGGACGCTGATGTGGGCGACGGTGCGCAGGCGGGCGGTGGGGACGCGGGTGACGCCGAGCGCGTCGGCGACGTCCTGACCGTGGGCCCAGGTTTCCATGATGCGAGCCGAGATCATCGACGCGGCGCTCATCGGCGGCCCGAACCACGGCAGTTTGGTGCCTGCGGGGACGGCGGCCAGCGCGGCAGCCAGTTGTTCACGACCGGATCGCCAGCGAACCAGCAGGTCGGCGGGCGGGGTCTTGGCGATTTCCTCGGCGCCTTCGTCGACGATGGTCAGCACGCGCGGCGCGGCCTCGGCCACGAACGCGGCGAACGCCTCGGCATCGGTGGCGGCGGTCACCGATACCTCGTCGGTCCAGGTCAGGTGGGCGATCTGGGTGGCGATGTCCCAGCGTGGGGCGGGCGTCGGCGTTTGCCACTGTTCGGGGGTCAGTGGTGCGACCAGGGTTTCCAGATCCGCGCATTCGGCGGCGAAATCGTCGAGCAGCGCTGCGAGGTCAGCCATGGAGTTCCCTTGCCCATCATGGCGCGACCCGGTATCGGTGCGCCGTCGTGACAAGGGTCGCAGCGGTCGTCAAAAAATGCAAGCACGCGTGCTTGTTATTCGTGTTACCAGCCGAAGGTCAGCAGGTGGAGTGCGCCGACGGCGATGCCGAGCGCCCCACCGTGCAGGTACAGCAGCCACGCATCCTGTTCGACCGACGCGTAGAACATCTCCATGAACTCGCCGGGCGTCAGCGTCCGCAGCTTGCGCGCGGCGAAGTCGTCGATCTTCTTCGCCTGTTCCAGGACGAACTGCTCGTCGGAGATCATCGTGCGCGCCGAGATCAGCCCGGCGCCGGCGCCGGAGACCGCCAGGTTCTCGAACTGCTTCTTGCCCATCGCGGCCCGCACCATGAATGCGGTAGCGCCGAGCTGCTTGTGGATCTCCTCCGCCACCACCCGTTCGATGAGCTGGCGGGTCTTGTCCCCGTTGGGCCCTTCCAGCAGCTCGATGGACAGGTTCTCCACGGTCAGCACCTGATAGGCCAGGATGTGGGAGAGGTCGGTGGCGGCCTGGGGCTGGCGCTTGGCCAGCAGCGCCTGGCGCCACAGGTACTTGTAGCGCGGCTGCGGGTCGCCCGGCTCGAACACCATCTTGATCGCGATGACGTTCACCGTCACACCGATCATCGCCGAGGCGAACAGCACGATCACCCACGCGGGAATCGCGCCCCAGTACGGAATCTGCGAGTGGATGTGCAGGTACAGCGCCAGGATCAGGCCGAACGGCGCACCGAGCAGACCGATGCGCGCCATGAACTTGAGCTCGGGCGCGGCGATGGTGGTGGTGAGGTCCTTGAGGATGGACGGGTTCTTCTCCAGGTACCTGATCACGAAGTTCTTCACGTCGAGCAGCTGGTCGATATTGTCGCCCAGGCTCTCGAACGCGCGTCGGCACAGCGCGGGCAGCTGCCGGTCCACTCGCTGGTAGATGGCCTGTTTCACCGGCCGCGGCAAGGAGCGCCACAGGTCCGGGTTCTCCCGGTGCATGATCTCGTCGACGATCGGCTGCACCTGATCGCGCGCCCGTTCGGCGAGGTAGTCGCCGATCCCGTCGAGGTCCAGCTCGGAGATGAAGTCGCGCGGGCTGCCGATCCGCATCAGCGCCTTGTCCACACAGATGCTGGCCATCTTCTCGGAGCGAGCCGGGATGAACCCCTGAAAGCCGAGCTTGCGCCCGTCCCCGGAAAAGGTGGGCAGGACCTGCACCCGGCGCGGCAGATACGGGTACAGCACGTGCAGCATCGGGACCCGGAAGCCTTTGAAGTACAGCGGCCAGAACAGCATGAGCACGCCGGTCCAGTTGGTCAGCCACCCGGCGAGCGCGCTGAAGATCGGGAAACTGACCAGCTCGACGACGAATTTCGACTGCCCCGTCAGCTCTTCCCAATCGATGAACAATCCGGAGGCCAGTGTGGTCATCGAGGAGCCCCCTAGTGCTGACGCGCGAAGAATGTGCAGAACGTGAGAATAAGGCAACCACATCCGCGCCGGTCGTGACGGGGTGTCCACCAAGTCGGATGCGGCCGGCGGCCGGCGCGTCGGCCTTGCGCATTAAGCTGGCAGGGCTGTCGATTGCATCACCGAGTTCTTCCCGCCGCCTGTGCAAAGGGAGTCACTGTGAGCATTGTTCCGAAGAACCATTTCCAGCGTCCGGTCGCCGTGATCGGCGCGGGGACGCTGGGCAGACGGATCGCCCTGATGTTCGCCACCAGGGGTGGTGAGGTCCGCATCATCGATCCCGACGGCGAGGTGGGCAACGCGGCCGTGGCCTTCGTGGAGAAGCAGCTACCCGATATGGCCGCTGCGGTGCCGAACGGTACGCCGGGCACCGCCGAGTACGTGCCCGATCAGGCCATCGGCGTGAAGGGCGCGTGGCTGGTGGTCGAGGCGGTGCCGGAGGTCCTGGATTTGAAGAAGAAGGTCTTCGCCCAGCTCGACAGCGAAACCGATGCCGATGCGATCGTCGCCTCGAATTCGTCGTCGTACGCGAGCCGGTTGTTCACCGAGGATTTGAAGACCAGCGACCGGATGCTCAACACCCACTTCTACATGCCGCCGCAGACGACAGCGCTCGACGTGATGTCGAACGGCGACACATCGCAAGATATCCTCGATTTCGTCCTGGAGACGTTCCCGCAGTACGGATTACATCCGTTCCTGGTGCGCCGGGAGTCCACCGGTTTCATCTTCAACCGCATCTGGGCCGCCATCAAGCGCGAATCACTGGAGGTCGTCTACGAAGGTGTGTCGATTCCACGCGATATCGATGCGATGTTCATGCAGAATTTCGGCACCGTCGCGGGCCCGTTCCGAATGATGGACCAGGTGGGCCTCGATGTGGTGCTCGATATCGAGCAGCACTACGAGCGGGAGAACCCGAATTTGCCGAAGGGGCCGGTCGAGCTGCTGAAGAAGTATGTCGACGCGGGCAAGCTCGGGGTGAAGTCCGGCGAGGGTTTCTACGACGACTACCCGAAGCCGAAGCAGGGCTGAGCCCATGACCGAAATAGTGGCCCTCGACCTCGAAGCCGGTGTGATGCACGCTGTTTCGCTCGACGGCAACCGGGTGCGCACCGTCGTCGACGGTCTCGACCGGTGTCCCGACGGTGTCGTCGTCGACAAGCTGCGTGGCCATATCTACTGGACCAACATGGGCACACCCGACGCGCGCGCGGTGTCCGGCGTCGAGCCGGAGTTCTTCTCCCGCAACGGTTCCATCGAACGCGTCGACCTCGACGGCGGCAACCGCACCACGATCGTCTCGATCGGCGCCTTCACCACCGGCAAGCAGTTGGCCGCCGATTTCGAACGGGGCAGGCTGTATTGGTGTGATCGCGAGGGCATGCAGATCCTCACCTGCGATCTGAACGGCGACGACCTGCACGCCCTCGTGGTGACCGGCAGCGGCGAGGAAACCTCTATCGAGCGCAACTGGTGCGTCGGCATCTGTCTCGACCTCGACCGCCGCCTCGTGTACTGGACGCAGAAGGGCGCGGCCAAGGCGGGCGACGGCCGGATCTTCCGCGCTCCCCTCGACCTGCCACCGGGCGCGGATCCCGCCGCCCGCACCGACATCGAACTGCTCTGGGAGAACCTGCCCGAGCCGATCGACGTCGCATTGCACGGCGTCGGTGAGCTCGTCTGGACCGATCGCGGCGCCGCCCCCCACGGCAACGCCCTGTACAGGGCCGAGGTCCAACCGGAAGTGGGCACCCCGGAGATCATCTCCACCGGCTACCACGAGGCGATCGGCGTGACCGGGTTCGATTCCCGCTTCTATGTGAGCGACCTCGGCGGCACGATCCGCCTGGTCCACGTCGGCGTCGGCACCGATACCGACCTGGTCAGGATCGGCAGCGCGCTCACCGGCATCGCGCTGGCCGACCTGTAGCGCCACGTCCGCTCGCGGACGGGAACCGGTGGCCGGAGCAAGGCTTGTACGGCCAGTCCGACGCACCGGCCGACCGGCATTCGCCCGCCGAGCACGAGCAAGTTCATGACGGCACCCCCTGCGCGTAGATCGCGGCGCGGTCGTGATGGGTGAGCACCGGGCAGATCTCCACCCGGTCGGGACCGGGCAGCAGCGCCGGGTCCTCCCCCGGCAGCAGTTCGGTGGCCAGGATCGCCGCGCGCACCTCGTGCAGCGCCTGCTCGGTCTCGGCGATACCGATCACCAGGCCGGAACCGTCGGCGCGGCGCAGTTCGTAGTAGTCGAGCAGACCGGGCACGCTCGCGACAGCGGGGCCGATGCGGTTGGCGCCGGCGAAATCGGCGGCGGCGAGTTCGGTGCCGTTGCGTGGCTGGTCGAACCAGACGAGATGTGCGTACATGATTTCAGCTCCTGACCTGGGGGAATGTTCTAGGTCAATGGTGGCGCCGAGGAGCTGCGCGCGGATCAGTGCCGGTACGTATTCGCAGTACTGAACTCGGCCCGAACGCGCGATACTTGTGCAGTGCGGACTCCGGCCGTCGGACGGCACTCCGAGATCGCCCGCCTGCGCGCCGCCGTGGCGGCCGCGGCCTCGGGTGCGGGCCGGTTCGTGCTGGTCAGCGGCGCGGCGGGGATCGGCAAATCCTGGCTGGCCGAGCGTGCCGCCGCGCTCGCCGCCGAGGCGGGATTGCGGGTCGCCCGCGGGAACGCCCTCGACGACGCGGGCATGCCGCCGCTGTGGCCGTGGCGCCGTGCCGCCCGCGAGCTACCCGAACTCGGCCCCGCCCTCGACACCGTCACCGAGCCCGGCGGTGGACCGGCGGCCCAGCGTTTCCGCATGTTCACCGAGGTCGCCGACGTCCTCACCGCGGTTGCCGCGCCGTCGGGCCTGCTGCTCGTCCTCGAGGATCTGCACTGGTCCGATCTCACCTCGCTCGCCCTGCTCACCCACGTCGCCAGCGAGACGCCGCGCACCAAGGTGCTGATCGTGGTCACCGCCCGCGAACCGATGGGCGATGCCCTGCTGACCGCCCAGCCCGACTGGTTGCGCCTGCCGCACTTCCAATCCTTGCCGGTACCAGGGCTTTCCGAGCAGGAGGTGCGCTACTGGCTCGAACAACAGGGCCGCACACCCGATCTGGCGCACCGAGTGCACGAGCGCACCGACGGCACTCCCCTGCTCGTGCGCCTGGTCGTCGAATCGGGCACCGATATCGGCGACGATCCCCTACTCTCGGTCCCTGGTATTCGCCGCCTGATCCTGGCCCGGCTCGATCGCTTGCCGAGTGATCAGATCGATGTTCTCGGCGCCGCGAGCTGTCTCGGTGAACGGATCGACGCCGACTTGCTGGCGCGGGTGTGTGCGGCGGTGCCTGCGCCGGATTCCGCGCGAGCATCGGACACTCGGTGGCTATCCGCTCCCGAATCGGCGCAGCGGCCTGGCACAGCGACGGGCGCGCCGCCGAAAGTGGCGGCAGGCCAAGGTGGTTCGATGATCGAACACGTCGTTGCGACCGAGCTGAGCGCCGTCCGCGCGCCCGGTGCGTCGCCGGGGGCGGAATATAAGAGGGCGCGCGATCAGGTATCGGCAGCGATCGATGCGGCGAGCCGGACAGACATTGTGCGCGAATTCGACGACGGGACAACCGGCTTCGCCCATGCGCTGATCCGCGATGCGATCTGTGCCGATCTGGCGCCCTCTCGCCGGGCTGACATTCACCGGGCGGCCGCCGAGGAATTGAGTGCGCGCGGCGGCCCGGATTCGGCTGTCGCAGGCGCGATCGCCACGCACTGGCGTCTGGCGACAGGTTGCGCGGACTCGCCAGGCGGTCGCCGGTGGTCGCGTCGCGCCGCGCGTTCGGCCCGCGCGAGCGCCGCGTACGCCGAGGCGATTCGATTCGGCCAATGGGCGATCGATGCCGCGGGTAGCACCGCATCCGACGCCGAACGGGCCGAGCTGCTGATCGAACTCGCTCGTGACGAGTTCGCCGCGGGCTGGGTGGCCACCAGTCTGGACCACTGTGTCGAAGCGGGCGCTCTTGCCGAGGCGGCCGACCGCCCAGACCTACTCGCCGCAGCGGGTCTTGTCGTCCACGGCGTCACCACGCCGACTGTGATGACACAGTTGGATCTACTCTGCGGCAAGGCATTACGACTACTCGTGCCCGAGGAGCACCCCGATCTGATCGCCCGGATCCTCGCGCACCGAGCGCTGTCGGCCGCCGACCGCGGCTCGGGTGCAGAGGCCAGGCAGCTCTCCGACCAGGCCATGCTCGCCGCGCACCGGTCGACCGACCCCGATGTGATCCTCGATGTGATCCATGCCCGTCACCTCGCCCTCGCCGCCGTCGACTTCCTGGACGAGCGAATGGCGCTCGCGGCCAGGGCGATCGAGATCGCCGACGATGCCCAACAGCCGCTCGCCCAACTCTGGGGACACGTGTGGACAGCTGACGCGGCCCTGCAACGCGGTGACCTGACCGCCTTCGACGATGCCCTCGACCAGATCGAGCTACTCGCCGACCGCCGCAAGCTCCCGATCGCGCGCTGGCACCTGCTCCGTCTGCGCGCTACCCGCGCCGTTTTGGTCGGCGGCCTGCCCGCAGCCCTCGAGTTCGACAGTGCCGCCTATCAATTGGCTGTCGGTATCGGCGATTACTCGCTCGCCGGCCTGCACCACGCTTTCCGCGGCATGTACGCCGTGATCGTCGGCCACATCGACGCCGACGTGCTCACCGCGGGCCTCGCCTCGCTGGCTTTCGCCCCGAAGATCACGATCGCCCAGCTGTTCGCCCCGATGATGCATGCCCTGGCCGGCGATCTCGACGAGGCGAGGGCACTGTTCGAGCCGTTCCGCCTGCTCCCGGACACGCTCGAGATCGGCCCACGCTGGTCCGGCACCGTGTACTCGGTGGGCGTGATCGCCGAGCTTCTCGCCGACACCGAAACAGCCGATCGGGTCTATCGCGCTTTCCGCGGCCGCGAACACCACTATGCGGCCGACGGGACCGGCGCTCTGATCTGCGTGGGCTCGATCGCCCGTGTCCGCGCCGACAATGCCCGTGTCGCAGGCCATCTCGATGCGGCTGTCGATCTCTACCGCCGTGGCCTGGCCATGGACACCGAGATCGGCGCCCGTCCCTTCGTCGCCCTCGGCCACCTCGGTCTGGCCCGCGCCCTCCTCGCCCTCGGCGATCTGCCCGCCGCCCGCACCGCCGCCGAGCAGGCAGCCACGGCCTTCCGCCGCCTCGCAATGTTGCATCGGCTGCGAGCCGCCGACGCCCTGCTCACCGAGATCGTCACGGCGACCCGCTGCGCCGACCCCCTCACGCCGCGCGAACGCGAAGTCCACGATCTGGTCGCCACCGGCATGACCAATCGCGATATCGCGACTCGCCTTGTCCTGTCCGAACGCACGGTGGAAACCCACGTCCGCAACATCCTCGCCAAGCTCTGCCTCCCGAACCGAACCGCGATCCCCAGAATCGCCCGCTGACCCGATCGCCGGTCGGTCGAGACCGCCCGCCGACGGTCGCGAAAAGCTACAGTGACCGGGCCGTGTGATGTTGTTCTCGGCGGAGGAGGAACCACCCGCTATGCAACCGCTCGACCCGAACGATCCTCGGCGAATCGGTGACTACCGACTGCTGGGTGTGCTCGGTGCGGGTGGCATGGGCAAGGTATATCTGGGGCGGAATTCCGGTGGTCGCACCGTCGCGGTGAAAGTGATCCGGCCCGATCTGATCGATCCCGAGTTCCGTGCGAGGTTTCGCAGGGAGGTCGCGGCCGCGCACAGGGTCGGCGGCGCCTACACCGCACCGGTTCTCGACGCCGATGTCGACGCCGAGGCGCCGTGGTTGGCGACCGGCTATGTCGCAGGCATCTCCTTGACCGAAGCGGTGACCGAATTCGGACCGTTCACCGAGCCGGCTTTGTCGGCCCTGGCGTACGGACTCGCCGAAGCGCTCGTCGCGGTGCACGCGGCAGGCATCGTGCACCGCGACCTGAAACCGTCCAATGTGATGCTCACGATCGACGGACCCAAGGTGATCGATTTCGGCATCGCCCGAGTGATCGCGGATCCCGCACTCACCACCACCGGAAAGTTCCTCGGCTCACCGGGTTTCATGTCTCCCGAGCAGGTGAGCGGCGAAACCCTCGGTCCCGCGGGCGATGTCTTCGCCCTCGGCGGTGTCCTCACCTTCGCCGCGGCGGGTCACGGCCCGTTCGGCACCGCCGAGGTGATGCAGATGCTCTGGCGCATCGTCTACGAACAACCCCGGCTGGACGCGCTGCCCGCGTCGCTGCGACCGTTGGTCTCCGCCTGTCTGGCCAAGGACCCCGCCGCCAGACCCACACCACCACAGATCCTTTCGGAACTGTCGCGCATCGGTTCCCCCGAACGAGCCGGTTGGCTACCGCCACAAGTTGCAGCGCACATCAGCGCGGCCGCCATCCGCCTGCTGGACCTGGATTCCGGCGGCGACGACCCGCCGTATTCCGGCAGCACCGCGACCTCACCGGCGGACAGTTCGGCGCCGAACCCGTCCACCGCGCCCGCGACGCGGAACTCTCCGACCGGCGATGCCGCATCGAACGGGCCGAGCGCCACGGGCCCTGCTTCCTATGAACAGCCCGGCGAATTCACGTTCGATCCGACCCGCGCAGCCCGGCGAGCTGTCACCTATCCGTCCGCGCCGAACAATGAATTCACGCCACGGCCCCTTGTGGCAGCGCACAAGCACCCCGGCCTGCCGCAGCCCGCTCGCGCGTCGAGAACTACCCGCACCCTGCTGATCGCCGCAGCCGCGACGGTCGCGGTGGCGGTCGCGGGCGGTGCCTACCTGATCGGCACCCAGCTGAACGCGGAGTCCGCCGGTGGAGCGAGCATCGTGATGGGCTCGACCGCCGCCGACCCGACCACCACCTCGACCGCCGCCGCCTCGACCACCGTGCCCGCCGAGTTCGTCGGCACCTGGAAGGGCCGCGCGGCCGACGGCCCCGTCCAGTTCGACATCGAGCTCACCATCGCCGCGGGCGCGGTGGGTGAGGAACTGGCCACCTCGGCCAACACCGGCACGTTCTCCCGCGATCGCTGCGAGCGCGCGGAGACCCTCACCGAGGCCACCGCCGACCGTCTCACCTTCCGCGCGCGGCTCACCGCGGGCAGCGGATGCGTCGACCAGGGAGCGACCTCGACGGTCACCATGCGGTCCGACGGCGCGCTCGCCTACCGAACTCCCGGCTACCTCGGCGGCACTATCGCCGGCTCCCTGCGCAAAGGCTGACGATGCTCTCCCACCGAACTGGAACAGGTTGCCGTTGGATAGCCGACGCGCGCCCAGGGGCGGGCTCATCCGGTCAATTGTCCAGGAATGATCGCCGTCGTCATGCCGCAGCAGGCATGCTGAGTGATGACCATGCCTGTTGCGTTGCTCCAGGTGACACCGGTCTCAGAAATTCTGGCGTTGCGATCTGGGTCACTAATATGCCAAACTCTCGCCCACACTGTGAAGCCGTTCGGTCTCACAATGTCCGGAAAGGGAGTCGATTGAGCAGGCGGCAGGTGAGCGTAGTTGCCACCCTCCCGACGGCTGCCCTGGGTTCAGTCGAAAGTGACCAGGGCCAGTGCCGCGCCGGTGAGCAGATCGACCAGCTCGTCGACGGGCGGACGCGACTCGCGCAGCAGCCATTCGTGCGCCACGCCGGTGACCGCGCCCGTGATCAGCGCGGTGGTCAGCTCGGCATCGCCGCGCAATCGCACGCCGACCTGGGCCAGGGCCCCCTCGATCAGCGCCGACCAGGAGTGCCTGCGGGTGCGGCGATGGGTCTCCATCCGATCGCTCACCCCGACCACCTCGATCAGCGCCACCTGCGCGCGATACGGGTCCGAACCGAGCGACTCCAGGTACGCGCCGAAACCGGCCCGCAGCGCGAGCCGCGGATCGGTGGAGCCGAGCGCGACCAGTGCGGTGCCCACCGCGGCCGCCGCGTCGTCCTGGATCCGGTCGTAGGCCGCGAGCAGTACGTCTTCGCGGGTCTCGAACTCCTCGTAGAACTGCCGCTTGGACAGGCCCGCCGCCGCGCACACCTCGGCGAGCGAGCACGTGGCGTACCCGCGTTCGGCGAAAATTCGCGTCGCTGCTTCCAGGAATCGCAGTCGCCGTTCGGCTTTACGCGCGACGACCGTACGACCCCCATACCGCCTGTCCGCTGTAGTCACCTCTCCAAAGTATCTGACACCCGGGATAACACTGACCTTTCCGGGTCGCTTCATCTATCCACCGAACAAAGGACGGCCGACCAGTGCTGAGCACCCGAGCATCGCGGACCGCATTGTCCGCCCTCGTACTAGCGGCGGGTGCGGCACTCGTGGCGCCAACGCCAACGATGGCTGCCCCGCAGTCTGCCGCGACGCAGCCGAGCGTCCCCGCCATCGCCGAGAACGTCCCCTCGGGGACGCTCGAAGCGCTGGCACCGACGATCGTAAGCGCCATCTCCGCCCCCAGCCCCATCGCCGACGGCGGACAGGCCGCGATCCTGGCTCAGGCGCGCGTGCTGCTGGCAACGCCCGGTATCCCCGCGCAGGTCAAGGCCACGCTCGAGAAGGTCATCACCTTCCTCGACGGCAGTGGCGGCGGCGGTCCCGAATTGCCGCCTTCGGACGGCCCGCGCATCGCGCAGTTCCTCTACCCGACCATCGGCAAGGGCTGCATCGGCCCGACGTCGGACTCCGTCGGCACCGCGCTGGCCGTCCCCGGCCCCGCCGAGCTGCCGCCGCCCGGACCGGCCGCAGGCCAGACCGGATTCGTCTTCACCGCGCTCGGCACGAAAACCGCGACGGTCGTGCAGAATCCGCCGATGACGGTGCAGTGGGTCAACCTCGACAATCGTCGCACCGGCACCCAGCCGCTCACGACCGCGGCGGGCATCAACCCCGATGGTCCGGCCACCCTGTCCGCCATCGCCGACACCGGCCCCGGCCGGGTCGCCGCCGTGATCACCGGCTCGCTCACCACGGCCACCGCCGACGGTGATCGCACCTGCTCGTTCGCCCCGACCCTCGGGTTCTTCTCCGTCGGCTGAGTCTCGCACCACGCAATTGGAGTTCGATCTATGAAGTTTGTCGTCCCCGGTCTGGTCAGCGGACTGGCCGGCGCGGTCCTCGGGGTGATTGCCGTTCTCGGCATCACCGCGGGCGCGCAACAGAATTCGATCCCGTCGCCCGAGGAGTCCGGTGACCCGGGCTCGTCGCTGCTGGGCAACGTCCAGTACGGCTCGCGATGAGCAACGTGCGCAGGCTCATCGCCTGCATCCTCGTCGGTCTCGGCGCGCTGCTGCTCGCGGCCGCGGTCATGATCCCCACCTACACGGTCGGCAAGGTCGCCAAGACCCCGCTCGATCTGCGCATCACCACGATCGCCAAGAGCGTGCCCGGCGAGGAAAGCCTTGTGCTGGACTCGAAGTCGCTCACCGCGCCCGAGGGCTCGGCCAAGATCGACACCAACGTGCCGATCGTCTCGCAGCGCTTCCTGACCGTCGAGGAGCCCTCCGGCGCCGACGAGATGACGGTCCAGGCAGGACAGACACTGCGTCGCGACGACCGTGACGGTGACAGCGGGCTGCTCACCGCCTCGATCGACCGCGTCACCCTCGACCGGGTCACCGGCGAGCCGATCGACGCCTCGCCCAACGGTTCCATCGCCGTCAACGTCGACAAGTCGGGCGCCTCGGTGGCCGACGAGTCGCAGCGCCGTGGTCTGCAGTACCGCTTCCCGATCGGCACCGAGCAGAAGGCCTACCCGTACTTCGACCTCAATGCCCGCGCCACCTACGACATCGACTTCGTCGAGGAGTCGGAGATCAACGGCGTCCCGGTCTACCACTTCCAGCAGACCATCCCGGTGACGAACATGTGGGACGTCGTCCCCGCCGCCACCAACAAGCTCACCCTGCCCGCCGCCAAGTGGGGCCTGCCGGGTGAAGAGCCGGTCACCATGACCCGCTTCTACACCAACACCCGCGACGTGTGGGTCGAGCCGAAGACCGGCGCGGTCCTCAAGGGCGGCGAGAAGATCCACCTGTACTACGGCCGCAGCGCCGAGCAGGTCGACGTCACCGCACTGAAGTCGCACATCGTCTTCGACGAGCCCACCATCGAGGCCCAGATGGCCGTGACCCAGGAGAGCCTGGACAAGCTCGACCTGTTCGGCAAGACCCTGCCGATCATCCTCGGCATCCTCGCCGCGCTCTTCCTCATCGGCGGCGCCGTTCTCGGCTTCATGAGCGCGGGTTCCACCGCGGGTCGCCCGTTCGACCCCCCGACCGAGCGAATTCGTTCCTCGAACCTGTAAAGCCAACTGTCCCAACGCCCTCGGCAG
>JACIXH010000002.1 GCA_014360565.1 Nocardia sp. | reverse complement strand
AGCAGTTCGACATCGAGCGAGCGAAACGGTTCCAGGTACACGTTTTTCGTGGTCTCCACCGATCGATGACCAAGCATGGTTTGCACCAAATGCCATGTGTCGCCGAACTGTTCGCGAAAATCGCGAGCTTCGTCCTCGGTCAGGTCGTGGAGACGGCCGGCGGTGGCGAGCTTGCCAATCGAATACCACCGAAGCGCGAACGAGTGCCTGGCCATATGCGGCGAACACGTGAACCCACCCAACCCCATCGCGTGGATCCGCTCATTGGCGTCGGTGAAGGTGTGGTGCCAGCCGTGAGCGTCCCTGGGGAGCCCATCTTCGTTAAGCCATAACGAAAGTGGCGCTATGCCGTGCCCGGTTTCGACGAACAGTCGACGTCGGGCAGCGGGGCCGAGGTCGTTGAACGCCGTCCGGTTCGCCTGTACGGTCCTGTCAGTCGATCGGACGGATCCGCCCCGCGTCGTGTCGACTGTCACGATCTGGCGTGCGAGGATCGTGTCATAGCGACCCGCTGCCTGGGCGCGCCGGATCGCTCTGGCGCGTGCCCCCTCGATGTAGGCGAGAGTGGCGGTGAGGATGTTGCGGGGCATCCAGTACTTGTGGCCGTAGCCGCCCTTGCCGCAGCTGTCGGCGAGTCGGCAGGTGAAATACGCACGGCCAGCGGTGTTCTGGGGCAGTTCCGGAACGATCACGCTGGCCCACTCCGACAGGCGTAGACCGGTGCCGAGCAGGCCGTCTGCAAAGGCAGCGTTGCGTTGTTCGTTTCGACCTTTCCACGCCGGATCAGCCGCCGCTGTCAGGTCGTATCCGCGCAAGCCGAGGTCGCGCCAGCGAGCGAAGCCGGCCGGATCCAACCACTTCACCGACGCATGTCTTTTCGCACGTGGCGGCTCGGCGTCAGCGAACGGGTCGGTCACCTGATAGCGGGTCGCGGCCCACTTGTGGAACTTCTTGCAGGCTGCCAGATCCTTGGAGAACGTGGTGGCCTGGACCCGTCCAGCGTTCGCTGGATCAGTCATTCGCCAGAACTGAAATTCCTCGACGTCGTCTTCGCACGCCTCCCACCAGTGCCGCCCGTGGACGGTGAGGAAGTTGAGCCACAGGCAGACACCGCGGGCATAATCGCGGTTGGTCAGCTCCGACCGATTGCGCATCTTGGCCGATGCGAAGAAGGCGTTCACCCGGAGATCCGGGAAGCCGTCCGGACCGAGTAGAAATCGCACGCCCTCCCGTCCCCCATTCGCAGCCACCCACGAATCCAGATCCGGCACCAAGCCAGCGACTAGATCCGGCAATGGACCCCAATGGCGTTGCAGCTCATACCGATACACCCGCCACACGTCGGCACGACTCCGGGCGACTCCCACCTCTACGGCGCTCACGGCAACCACTACAACAGATAACAGAGACCGCGGGGCTATAGATCGTGTGGCGCCACCACCAAGGCCGACTCAGTGAAGCCGTTGACCTCGACGAATACGAGGCGAACCTGGCCACCCTGCTGGCACTGCTCGGTGAGCGGGCACGTCAGGTCCTGGTGATCGGGGAACCGCCGATGGGCTGGGAACCAGGCATCAACGTCCCCGCTGCCAATACCGAACTGCTCACATACAACGCCGCCGCCCGCCGCTCCGCGGAGTTCGCTGGCGCACACTACATCGACTTGTGGGACCAGATCGTCGACGCCGCAACCTGTTACGGGTGGCACCCGAACAATCCGGCCGCGCCTGCTCCCGGTGCTGTGAGTGTGTGGAGCGACGGGGTCCACCTATCCGAACACGGCGACGAGTTGCTGCGTAGGACCGTCGCCGACTACATCGCCGAACGCCGCCTGCTCGCGGACCTGCTCATCACCCGCGACCACGACGGCGCGGCATCTGACAACCTCGCCGACTAAAGAACGCCCGAAGTGTCCTGGATAGGCGCGGCGCCTATGTCGCAGACCCGTTGTGCCCCATTGTCGGTGGTGTCACCGGTCGGCCAGAAGTTCGCTCGATTGCACCGAGCCCGGATCGAGCCGCCGCATCATCACGACCTCAGTTAGCGCGGAGTTGTTCGCGTAGGGTCGGCGCTGCGCCGTCCGGGTATAGCCGTTGCGCTGGTAAAACCGCACGGCGCGGGTGTTGGTCTCTACGACATCGAGGCCGATCCAATCGACTCGCGCCTCATCGACTGCCCAGCGGTGAACGGTCGCAAGCAGCTGATCAGCCAGGCCCGAGCCGCGCGCACGGCGCCGGACATACGCACCCCAGACCATCGCCCATCGGGCACCATCAGGCACCGGTACCAGAAGCTCTGGCCGGTCACGTTCGGAGTCGATGAAGCCGCCCAGCATCCCCACAAACTCGCCCTGTTCGCTATCGGTGGCCACGGCAAGAATCTGGCGGCCGGGCGCGCAGCTGCGTGCAATGCGCGCTTCCCAGTCCGCCGGGTGAAGTGTTGCTGCCTGCTCGGCGGTCTCGCCGAAGGCACTCGGGTACTCGCGTAGGGCAGCCAACCGGACCGCGCGCAACCGCTCACCGTCACCGGTCTGGACACGTCGGATTTCCCAGGTCATGAGTCGAATCTAGGCCCGTCGGCAACGAGATATCGGCGACCGGTTACTTCGTCTTGGTCAACCGCGGATTGCGGGCGCGGGCTTCCGATTGTTTGGAGGTCCGGCCACCGGGTTCGGGGTAGGGAAGGGCGGCTGCACCCATTCAGCGTGATCTGCGGTGGATCAGGTCTGGTCCGGTCAGCACCGATGGCGTGAGGGTCGTTGTGGTGGGGATCCGCCAAGCACCCTCGGTGGCCTGTTCGAGTAGGAGGTCGTAGGCACGACCTAGTTCATTCACCTGCTCGCTGGCGAGCGCGAGTTCGCTGCTGCTCGGCCGGATGGGAGTCCGGTCCCCCAGGAGCAGGCACCAGCTCGCCAGTCGATCGACGATCCCGCCGACCGATTCCGCATACGCCGGTGCGGCCATTCGAGGCTTCGGAAGCGTGGCCAAGGCGAGTGCGTCCAGCGCTAATGCGCACATCCGCCGTCGCTGATCGACCCCGGCGACGTTGATTAGCATCAGCCGATCGCGGTGCAGCTCAGTCAATTCCGAGGCCAGCTCGATCGCCGAATCACACGTTGCGACACCAGTGCAGACCATCGGCAGTCCCCGGCACGCGTGTTCGAGGAGGACCGAGTCAGGCAGTCCGGAGAGGTTTGCTCGGCCGACCGTGAGATTCATCGAACGCGCCGTTCGCCGCGCGTTCCGCTACGCATCCGCTGGTGAACAGCGTCCTGCAGATGTCGATCGGGCCGGATGATGGAGTGCGGCCGACCGCCCCCACGCGGCCAGCACAACGGCGGATCCACCGTCCAGACTTCGACCGTTCGTCGCACGGTGTCCATCCAGCCCCGCAGGTGTCGCTCCGACGGCACCAGAACCACATCAGTCCTGGTGGAGTTCAGATGGGCCAGCAAGACGACCAGGTCGGTCACGACGTGGGTGTCGCGGGCAGACAGGTCCAGCTTCATCCGTCGTGCCAAGGCGCGCACGCTGTCCACCTCGGCCTGGACGCCCTGGCCCGAGAAATCCTGGCGGACAATCGCTATCGCCCTCATGAGGCGGCGCTTCTAACCGAACTCACCGACACCGACGGTGTCAGTGCCAGCGGAATTCTGGCCCAGGTCAGGGTGTCACCCGCCGGCGGCATCACACGGCCGTGCTCAGCGAACTCCGTCAGCGCATCAAAGTCGGCGCTCCAGCGCCGATGTATAGACGCGGAGGTCAGGAGGACGCCTGCGGCGACGGCAACGGTCAGCGATGCCCAGAGTGCAAACTTTCGGATCATGTGGACTGTCGAATCTCGTCGTTGGGTGGTTGGGGAGAAGCGAGCTGCGTTGGCGCGCAACAGGCTTGGGAACTGGGATCGGGGAGGTTCAGGACAGCGGGCGACGAGGCGTAGGTAGTCGACGCGCTCCAGTTGCGACTTCTTCGCGCAGGGCGTCGTAGGCGCCGAGCAGTTGGAAAAGTTCGAGTGCTTCGGGTAGTTCGGTGGTTCCATCACGGTGCGTGTCGATCTCGATCCACAGCAGAACCACGCGCGAGAGGACTGCACCGACGGATTCTGTGTGGTGGGGGGCGGACGAACCGACCGCGACGCTGCCGGACTCGATCCGCCGAGCTATCTCACAGTCGATCTGGAAGATGGTGTGCTCGACATCAGAGGCGACCGCGGTGACTGTCGCGGCGGCGACGGTCAGCACCGCCGGTGGTAGGCCCTCGGTAGCAAGGTCTGTCGCGGCAGCACGGTAGGCACGATGCTGGGCGTGCAACTGCTGCAGGGCGATGATCAACTCGGGGTGCCGATGGGGGAGCACAGCATGTGGAGTTGCGAGGGCTTCCAGAACTGTTTTCGGGCTCGGCAGAATTGGGCGCGTGTCGGATCGGGTCATCATCGAGTCCCAGCGTTGAAGCGTTCGTAGTGGATCGGTGTGTGGGTGACCAGGTCAGACCACTCATCGGCTAGTACGGCGACTGCTGTCCATGCTGCGTGGACTGCATCCCCTGCCGGATCTGTCGTAGCCAGCAACCGGCGCGCGCAGGCGCCGGCGCGAGTCAGTTCGTCGATGAGCGCGCCCACCGAGGCGGTCTCCGCGACGGCTACACCGACATTTGCCGCCACCCACAGATCGATAGCGTCGACCAAGACGCGACGCCGTCGTGCCGCGACCGCCTGTTTTCGCGAAGGCCACCGCTTGCGGTGAAGTTTCGCCAGCGCGCGAGCCAGTCGAGTGAGCGGATGTTCGAGTGCGGCGCCGCCGCCCACGGCGGCGATGTGGAGCTCGTGCCAGTCCGGTAGTACACCAGCGCTGTGGTCAGCTGACATTGTGTACACCGCCGGAATTCGGAGACGTGTCGCCACGTTTGGTGGTTCGACGGACGGAATCTACGACCACTAATCCCGAGGGTCTGAATGTGTCGCGCGGTTCTTCGACCCAATGCCGAAATTGGTCGAGCCGTGATGCAGGAAGCGCGATTTCCGCTCCGTTGCGCACCACCGAGACATTGAGCCGGAACAGTTCAGTGAAAAGCGGCGGGACGTCCTCATTGGGCAGATCGGCTCGTACGAGAAACGTCCATCGGCCTGATCGCTGATTGCCCACGATCGGACCGAGGGCAAAGCCGTGGTCTTTCATGTCGTTGGCGACGGCTTGGCCTCGATCGCCCGGCATCGTGATGCCCACGATCCGACCGGTCGTCAGCAAGATCCGTTCCGTTGCCGAGTCCAGTGCCACCGGCATTCCGCATGTCAGGCGGTAGAACCGGGAACTCTGCTCGGCGGCGCTGGTCTGTACTTGATGGTCCATCGGAGCCCCCTTACTTCAGTCGATTCGGCAGCGACGCCGCGAAATTCGTGCTTCGCGTTATCCGATCCGGGTAACTTTTCGGCTCGTCGCTTCAAATCAGTCTGCGGGGCGCTCTACGCTGGCCGTAGAGCTTCGATGCGGACATAAATCTGTCCGCATCGATCACCGAATCCCAAAGGGGATCAAGCGATGCCACAGCAGATGCGCCAGCTGACCGTCGAAACACCGCACCAGGTGTTCGGCGCCGAACTCCGGCACTGGCGCACTTTGCGCGGCCTCTCCCAGGCAGCGCTCGGGGCGATTACCTCCGACAGCGGCGCACTTATCGGCAAGGTCGAGAAGGCCGATCGAGTCGGCAACCTGCCATTCGCGCAGCGGATGGACTCGGCACTCAACACCGGCGGGGCACTCGAACGCATGTGGCGACGCATGGAACAGGCCGCCGCCAATCCAAGCACCGACACCGCCGATGCCGCCGAGGAGTTGCTGCCGAACAACCCATGGGCCACGCTGCCGGTGCCCGAGCTGCTGCGCGAATGGCAGGCCAGCGACGTCCCCGACATCGGCCAGAGCGGCACCAACAGACGACGCATCGGCCAGGCCGACATCGACATCATGTGGACGATGTGCAACGCGCTCACCGCCGCCGATCGACATCTCGGCGGCGGCTACGCCCGCGACACCCTCACAGCATTCCTGCGCAGCACAGTCGCTCCCGCACTACACGGCACATACGACGCATCGATCGCAACCGAATTGCACACCGTCAGCGCCCGCCTGGCCGACCTCGCAGGCTTCATGGCTTTCGATACGGCACGACAGACCGCAGCCCGCAAATGGTTCGGCACGGGTCTCGTACTGGCCAGGGCCGCTGGCAACGTGGCGCTCGGGGCACATATATTCGCCGACATGGCCATGCAGGCGCACCACACAGGCCGCCGATCCGACGCGGTCACGCTCGCCGAGACAGCCGTGAGTACTGCACGGCAGTCCGGTTCTCCCTCCACTGTTGCGCGCAGCAGTGCATTGCTCGCGCGCGCCCACGCCCTTGCCGGTGACCGTGCGGCGGCAGCACGGGCCTTGGCCGAGGCAGAACACCAGCTAGACCGCGCGCAACCTGCCGAAGAACCCGCGTGGATCCGGTTCTTCGGCGTCGAGCAACTAGCCGCCGAAGCCATGTACGTCGCGAGCGACGCAGGACAATTCGACCTTGTCCAGCACCATGCGCCCCTGGTCCTGGCCGCCACTGGCGATATGGAACGGCGCTACGTCCTCGCCTCATCAGCCTTAGCCAGTTCGCACATGGCCGACCCCTGCAACAGCGACGCCGACCACGCCGCGCAGATCCTCATCGAAGCAATACCCGCCGCCAGCACGGTGGTGAGCAGCCGTGGACTCGACGCGATCAACACCGTGCGCCGCCAGCTCGCCCCCCATTCATCGCGAGACCTGGTGCAGCAGGTGGAAAAGCAGTTCGCCGAGGTGATGGTGCCGATCGGATGATGACCGCACCCGCGAACCTTCACTCAACCCTTCACGCCGCCTGCACCGCGCGAGGCCTTAGCCCGGTCGGCGCGCACCTCATCCACCACTCCAGCAACGCTGTCTTCGTCCTGCCCGAACACCAAGCGGTGGCTCGAATCTCGACAGGAGCCGCGGACCTTCCGAGGGCCGTGCGAACTCGTGGGCTCACTGAGACGTTGTCCCAGCGTGGATTCGGCGCCACGGCACCGCTTCCCGAGGCCGAGCCGCTTGTCGTCGATGACCACGATGTCAGCTTCTGGAACTTCTACGCCCAGCCGACGGCGGCACCGGCGCCGACGTCACGAGAGCTAGGCAGGCTACTTCGCCGACTTCATTCCCTCGCTGTGCCCACTCAGATCGAACTTCCGCGCTGGGTACCTCTGGAGTCGCTGCATGCCGCCTTGACCGATCCGCGGACCTATTCCGAACACCTTCGCGCGTGCGAGCGTCAACGACTGCTCGAAATGGTCGAGGAAGTTCGTCTCGACATCGCGAGCATCGATTGGCCACTGGGCGAGGGCATGATCCACGGCGATGCCTGGGCAGGAAACCTGCTGTGGCACAACACCGGAGCTGCGCTCAATCCGATTCTGGGCGACTGGGACTGGGCTAGCATCGGTCCCCTCGAAGTCGACTTGATCCCCACGTGGCACGCAGCCATTCGATTCGGTCGCGACCGTGAATGGGTTGAGGCTTTCGTCGACGAGTACGGATACGACCTCACCGAATTCGGCCGCGGCTTCCGAGCCCTGCGCCGGATGCGTGACCTCGTTCAAGTGAGCGGCCCTCTCCGTCGCGCTGGTGCGTCTCCAGAGCATGCCGCGAGGCTTCGGCAGCGGGTCGAAGGCATCCTGTCCGGTGATGAGTGCGGAATATGGAGCCAGTACGCCTGACTTGTTGTCGGTGGGCGCCCGCAGGAACAGGCGCCCACCGTGCCACTGGGATGCTCGGCCGTCTCAAAGTGATCACCCGGGGTAGCGAGAGCGACGCTACTGCCGAGACCACGTCAGCGGTTGTCCAGTGGGACATGGGATGTGGGTCCTGGACGCTGGACATTGATGCGTAGAGGATCTCGCTGGTCGGCGTGAGCGGAAACCGAAATGTCCCGCGATGCGTGGGCGGCGGGGCAGCGTGTTGGACAGCGGTTGCGGAACTATCGACCGTTGACAGTTCGGACAAGCTCGGCCCAACTGACCGCTGCGGCATCGACTTCGGCCCACGCTGAGCGCTTCTCTGCGTCGGTGGCCGGGGTGGCAGGTGCTATTCGGTGATCGGCTGGCAGAGACAGGTGCTCGGCGCGCAAGTACGCGGCGGCGAGCGCGTCGATGGATTCGCCGGGAGATCGGAGGCCTGCTGCGGCGAGCGGACCGTCGAGGACGTGGAGTTCGGTCCAGTCGTCGATCGCACGGACCAGCTCGGCGCGGCGGACGGTGATCGCCGGGAGCCGGTCCGGGGTGATGACGGCTTGCCGATGCAAGGTCATCGTCTGGCTTGCCCACTGGCAGATCAGGTGATCACCGCGGTGATACCCGGCAGCGCCTTGGAAGGACTCGATGACGTCGGCCGCCGGCGGCAGCAGTGCGTAGGGCGCGGACGGCGTGGTGGTCGAGTTGGTGCCGAGGGCCGTCGAGGTCACAGGAACAGTCCTAGGCAGGGAAGTGTCTTCTGGTCGGCGTGGACGTGGTCGTCGACGACGACGACCGCCAGGCGGGCTCGGTTGGCTTCGTCAGCGAATTCCCTTGCTGCGGCGGCGGGTGCGCGGTAATCCAGCACAGGGAAGCCGTCGAAGGCCACGGCTAGGTGTAGCTCGGTCGCTTCCATCACCGCTGCCCCACGCTCATGTCGTAGTACTGGCGCACGGCCGCGCCAAGGCGGTCGTCGTGTGTGCTGTGGCTGGGGCCTAGAGCCAGTTCGCAGCGGGTGAGGGTGCCGGTTCCGGATGCGGCGGGCTCGCGCGTGAGGGAATGGGAGTGTTCGCCGCAGGCCGCGCGCAGCGCCTCGCTGATCGGCACCGTGCTGATGTCGCGGGTCTCCTCGACCTCGACGAGGAGCACGGCAGCGCCCGGTGGAACGATCAGCCGGATAAGTGCACGCTCGGAGAGGGTTTCGGTGTTGCCGCGCCAGTATTGTTCGACGTCGCCGACGACCTCGGCCAGTACGGTGGTGACGATCTCGATCAAGGCATGGAGTTCTGCGCGGCGCAGTGCTTCGGTGGCCGCGTGTTGTGCGGGGACGGTGGCGAGTCCGAACGGGGTGACCTTGTGCTCGAGGAGGAGTCCGGTCTGCAGGCCGGATGGTGCCACCGGATGGTGTCGAAATCGGTGCCCGGCGTCCTGGCCACCGGTGTCGAGCCACATCACCCGTGCGCCGAGGGTCGACAGCAGTTGCACGACGGTTTCGGGTTCGATGCCCAGGCCGTCGAAGTGGTCGAGGGAATGGACCAGGACCTTCGAGTTCGGTGTCGTGCGCACCGCCGCGATGAGCCGCCACAGCGCAACGCTCGGGGGCGGCATCGTGAGGATCTGCTGGAGGTCGATCCGGTTGTGCCGCGCGATCGACCGGATCAGCGCGACGAGATCCAGGCCGCAGTGGCGAGCGGCCTTGTCGATCAACGACCACAGGTAGCCGACCGGAGACGGCCGCTCGTAGTAGATGCGGTTGGCGATGGTCGTGTCGTAGATCGCGGCGACCTCGCGCATCCGGGCCTCGATTGCGGCCATTTCTCCTGCGGTCCGGGCAATTTGGATGTAGCCATAGACGGGTTCAGTCATCGTCGCCGTCCTCGGTCGCCGAGAGATAAGCGCTGGCGGCGACGAACGCGACGCACCCGTACGCGTGGGCAACGTGGCGTCGCAACAGCGCGCGGGCCGAGTGCCAGGTGAGTTGGTCCGGATCGGCCGCGCACTCGGCCATTCGGCCGCTCGCGGCGGCCGGACTGAGGGCTGCACTTCGGCTGTTGCCCATGACGGCGGTCATCGCGACCGCCCGGGAATCGGATTCATACGCACTGGCCCCTCCGGAGCGTCTGGGTACCGACAAGACGTCCAGCAGGGCGCCTCCTAGTGGACTATGCCACTTGAAAGGCTAGTGGCATAGGCCACTTGCGAGAAGTGTGGAAATTTTTCAGGAGTTCGGTCGGAGGGTGATCGGGTATTCCTGCCGGAACGCCCAGGTCCCCGGCGGATAGATCGCCTCGTCAACTTGTAAAGGCGTCTCGCCAGGCCCATAGGCCACCAGCCAGTACACCAGCACCGCCGAGCCTGCATCCAGCTCCAGGTCTGCGCACTCGGTCTCGGTCGCAAGCCGGGCACTGACCTGGTCGCGGGCGAAACTGGCGCGCAGATCGAGGGTTTCGGCTAGGTAGCGCAGCGTCCCGCCGCGGAGGCGTTCGGCCACCAGCAGCGATGGGGCTTTCTCCGCCAGATCGGCCGGAAACCAGCTCGTGGAGAACTCGATCGGTCCACGGTGCTCGTTGGTGATGACCCGGCACCGGCGCACGACCGCAGAGCCCGGCTCGACACCGAGTGCAAGGGCGACATCTTCGGGCGCTTCCACCACTCCGACGAATGGGAACTCGACGGTCTCTGCATCGCTGTACATCGTGCCGAGCGCTGCCGCGCGGTCGTAGCGCTCACGCGCGCGGGGCGCCGCCGAGACATCGCGAACGACCGTCCCTGAGCCCACCCGGGATTCGACGAGTTGCTGGCGGCGGAGAACGGTGACCGCGCTCGATGCTGTCGGGCGCGAGACTCCCCAGTGTTTGGCTAGTTCCCGTTCGGAGGGAATCTTGTCGCCCGGACGCAGGTCACCGCGCACTATCTGATCGCGCAGATCGTTGGCGATCTGCTGGTACGGCGGCGGCTGCTGCTTGATCTTCGACACTGGGCTCGTCTCCTCGGTCGTTCAAGTAGCCTATGTCCCGGATCGTAGGCATAGGCCACTAGCCACATTAGCCACTTTCAAGGCGAAGGACAGCAGGCGATAGATGAGAACCGCGGTGATGTTCGCAGCCGGGGGAGGTGGCGACGCTGTCACCGCCACCATGCTGGCCCGCGCGTTATCCAGCGAGATCACCGTCACGGCGATCATGAGCTGGTCATGGGACCGGCTGCTGGTCGACCCGCTGCCGGGCCCGCGCAGCGCCGACGACTTCCACGGGCTGATCGCCCATGGCGATGGACTCCACCAAGTTCCGTCCACCGCGACGTTGACCACAGGCGGAGAGTCCACCCTCCCACGGCTCGCAAGCCACCTGGACCCAATGCCGCTGCTGTTGGCTGATCCTCGGGCCGGCGCATTCGGACTCAGCCGACAACTCCAAAGGGCGGCCGACGTGTTCAGCGCCGACTTGATCGTGGTGGTCGATGCCGGCGGCGACATCTTGGCGGCCGGTGACGAACCTGGCCTCCGCAGTCCACTGGCTGATTCGCTGGCGCTGGCCGCAGCGGTGAGGTCGACGCTGCCGACCCATGTATTGGTCACTGGGTTGGGGCTCGACGGAGAACTGACCGTCGCCGAGCTCGATCAGCGGCTTGTCGACCTCGACGCACACGAACTGAGTTCGCTGGGTCCCAGGGAAGTGGTTGGCCTGGAGAGTATTTGGGCCTGGCATCCATCGGAGGCGAATGCCTTGCTGGCGCTGGCTGCATCGGGTTGGCGGGGACGAGTCGAGTCCCAACGCGAGACCACGATCTCCGTCGACTCCCAGTGCACCGCGGTATTCCGCGTGGACCCCGCCCGCCTCACCAGCAACTCCATCGCGAAGAGCCTGACCGACACAACCAGTCTCGACAGCGCAGAACAGGCGGTGCGACGGCTCCGCGGGTTCAGCGACATCGACATCGAACGCCGCCGACTCCATACCCGCAGTCAGCCGCAGCATCCAGGCGCGGAAGCCATCGCCCATCTGGATCTCTATGCGGCAGCCGCAGTGAACCGGGGCATCGATGCATTGACCACCCGTCGGGTTCTGGAGCTCAGCGCGGCGACTGATTCGCAGTCGACGCTAGCGTTGCGTCAGCTACTGGAACACCACCGGCCCAACAACTTTCGCCCGCCTCTCTATCTGACATCGAGTTCGGATCTGCGGCGGTAAAGCTGCTTGCGCAGATTTGAAACACCGCGTGCTCACGCTGCGCCGATTACCGTGGCCTCTGGCGGCCGAGCAGGAGCGGGCCGTTGACCGCGGCGAGGGATCAGCAGGCGAGGAGTGGCGAGGGTGGTCGCGAGGCAAGTGGCGGTCTGCGGACCGCGCGATTGCAAGGACATCGACGCCGAGCGCGCCGAAGAAGTCGGTCGCCTCCTCGCGGAAGCGGGTGTGACCGTGCTGTGCGGCGGCGGCCGCGGCGTGATGGCGGCGGTGGCCAGTGGTGCCACTGCCGCAGGAGGCGTTGTGGTCGGCATCCGACCCGACACCGACCGCGAAGCGATCTGCGACGGGCTGTCGGTGGTGATCTGGACGGGTATGGGCGAGGCTCGAAACTCGATCATCATCGAGTCCGCCGACGCAGTAATCGTCATCGGTGGCTCCCCGGGGACACTGTCCGAACTCGCCCTGGCCAACCGTCGCGGCGGAATACCGGTCGTCCAGCTAGGGGGCTGGGAAGTCCTCGAAGACGGAAAGCCTGTCGACCTCGGCGCGGTCGCCACCACCGCTGCCGAAGCTGTAGCCGCGGCCCTGGCCGGAAATGCTGCCACCAATATCGACTTGGCCGAGTTGCAGTTCCAGCGCTACGACGCGGCTGGCGCCCGAGCACACCGTGACCTCGTCGAGGACATTTTCCGCCGCAGCTACAGCGCCGAGATCGCCGCCGAGGTGGCATTCGAAGACCCGGACGCGTTCATGGCTCGATTCGACGCGTACACCTCAGGCGACAACGCAGCAGGATTCGATCTGATCATCGCCACACACGACGGAAAGGCAGTCGGCCAGACCTGGGGATGGCCACTGGGCCCGACAACACGGTGGTGGGAGGGCCTGCAACTCGACAACGCTGCCGCCGGCGACCATGATGCGTTCGTCGCGGAGAATTGGCGCCGAACCTTCGCCCTCAGCGAGATCATGGTCGACACCGCATACGCCCGCCGCGGCATCGGGAGATCCCTGCACAACGAGCTGCTGGTCAACCGCACCGAGCCACGTGGCACGCTCCTGGTCGACCCCAACAACTCTGGCCCGTACGCGGCGTACAGGTCGTGGGGGTGGCGCAAGGTCGGCACGCTGACCCCTCACTGGCCGAATTCGCCGACCTTCGACGTACTGATCCGTTCACTCAGCACGTAGACCCTTCGTGCATACCTTCGCCCATCGAATCGGGCAGGGGGGACGTGGCATCTGCGCTGTTCAGGGCATGATCCGCGTATGCAGGGGACTGCAGCGTCGGCTTCGGATGCGAAGGTCGGCTTCTTTCGCGGGTTGTGATGCGGATCGTGGCGCCGGCGGGATAGGTGCGCTCGCGTGCCGGAATCGGTACCTGGCAACGGAGAAGGTGCAAGCCTGGCTGCTCGGATCCGGGGTCATCGACGATCCATCGCAGGAAGCGGCTATCGGCGAGGCCTTGAGCTCCGGGGTAACCCTGCGTCGTCGACGCGTGCGCTCTCAATACCTGTGTTCGTCGCCGGTTCGCGGGTGAAGGAGACTCAGCGCGTGACAACCTTGCGCGAATTGCTCCAACGCGCCGCAGACCGCGGCTTGTCCACCCGAGCCATGGAAGCTGCCGTTGAACGGGTAGCGACGACATCCGGCACACGCATGCGGCTCAACCGAGGTACCGCCTCACAGATCCTGTCCGGCAAGTACAAGTCCAAGCCGTCAGACTCCACGATCCGTGCCATCGCCCACCTGGCCGGTGTGCCCGACCTGGTCGCGTTCGCAGCGGCCGATCAGCCAGCACCCGACACGCTCGCCTTCCGTGCCGAGATCCCCAGCGAAGCCGACAAGCTCTCACCCCGCCGTCGGCGGATCGCCATCGACGTGATCCGCAGCCTGATCGAGGCGCAACAGCTCGAGCACCAGTTAGCTGAGGGCATACGGATCACCGCAAGCATGTCGCCCGATGAAGCCCGTGCCGCCATGTACCGAGTAGCCGAGATCTTCCCCGGTCTGGTCGAGGTCGTCGAGCACCGCTCGGGTGGTCGCGATGTAGTGCTCGGCTTCGACAGGTGAAGACCGCAAGTGCGTTGGTGCCTATGTCCCAGGCGGCCGACCTACCGGCGGCCGATTGGCCCAGAATCTGTCGAAGGTGTGAGGGTCGAAGACTTCCGCGATGTCGCCGGGATTCAACGGCGTAGGCGGCGGATCGAAGCCTTCCGGGTTCTCATCGTGTGCCTTCTTGGCTGCCTGTAGGGCAAGGGTGATCGCGGCCCGGGAGACGTTGTAGCGACGCGCGAGACCCGCGCGGCTGAGTGGGATCCAGGCCTCCGGTGCAGGTGATGTGCTCTCGGGCTCGGTCATCGACTCTCCGAATTCTGGATCGAGGTGATCTTCAGCGTCTGACGGACGTGGACTGGTGGGGTCGTATAAGTACACATGACCGGGTTGCCCCGGCAGCGGAAAGGTGGGGCGGGTTCGACACTGGCCCCCACAACACGCTACCTAAATACTTAACATGTGTTTTGAATTTGATGTAGTGTTGCCCGTAGATGCTCCGCTTGCCGGCAGTGTCGGCGTAGGCCGATAGGTTCTCCGTAGCAGCGCATCTGACCAAAGATCCCCTCGACCGAATCGGACTGGACGATGACCACTCCGCACCACGCAGACGCCGACCAGCATGCTGTCCTGGTTGCTGCGGATCAGTCGCTCACCCCATCGGGATGTCGCCTTACTGGACCGGTAGACAGCGCGGAGAAGCTCGGCGAGCTCATCGCCTGGGTGCGCCGCCGGGGCGGCCTCCAGCCCATTGGCACCCAGCTTCCTCAGGTATGGATCCTCGACGTCGAGGCGTGCGCTGCCCTCGATTGGGCACCAGCTGGCGAAAACGCGCCCTTGTCCCGTACCGACCTAACGCGGCGGGTCGCGGCCTCTGCTGCCGCCCTCATCGAGCGTGGATGGGCATTGTCTGGTGCGGGATCGCGAGTCCGACTCGCGCACAAGGACATCGGTGAGTTCGATGTCATCATCGCTCCTTTCGCTGACGTTCTCATGCCGCCTGAAGCCTCGGCGGGCGAAGTTGGCCGCATCTTGTCGCAGTGGGCAGCGCGATTCGGTGTCCTGCCCGGTATGGACGGGGCCGAGTGCGGCGCGGCGATCGAGAACCGCATCCGCCGAGCCAAGACCAAGGGGTTGGTGGTGCGCGATCCCGGTGCCGTGCCTTCCATCGTGGGCGATCTGGCCACAGGTGCCGGGCCCGCGTGGTCGCGGCCTCTTCTCGTGGAGGACATCGACGATCCAGGGGCTGAGTTCCTGGTCGAGCTCAACCAGCTTGCCGGACCGCTGGCCTCCGCGGGAATGCTCGCCCTCCCTGCTGGGGATCCGACGGTGGTATCGGCCGATCATGCCCGTGAGCTCG
Organism: Nocardia sp.; assembly: GCA_014360565.1. Taxonomy (GTDB): domain Bacteria; phylum Actinomycetota; class Actinomycetes; order Mycobacteriales; family Mycobacteriaceae; genus Nocardia. Next base: position 96,594 of record JACIXH010000002.1, on the reverse strand, counting down.
CGGCCGGCCGCAAACTCCCAGCAGCGTTGTGGCAGATCACCTTGCCTCCAGCCAATGGCTTGCAGCTTCCCGAGAAGCTTCCGCTGCCCGACCCACGCATGCGTGCCGACGAACCCGTCACGGTCTGGGTCACCACGTCAGGACTGATTGGGCTTTCCAGCCGGATCTCCGATGGCGGGACCGGCCTGGACATCGCTCAGCTGGGCATCAACGCCGCGGTGACCTGGCCGGAGCAGGGCCGGGCGCTGGCCGCATGGACCGACGAACTGCGCGACGCCCGCCACGCGTGGGTCGATGACGTCGCGCTTCTCGACTTCGTTGATGCGACCTGGAGTGGGTATCTCGCCCACCTGGCTTACCGGGAGTGCTGGCACGACAAGGGCGGGATGCAGCACCTGCAGCCGGTTTGGCTCGCCGCGATCGTGGAGGAAACGCGATTCCGCGGACGCCGCGCGGCGATGGGAATCGCCGACCGCTACCGGGTGTGGCCATTGATGGTTGACGACGTCGCCACCACGTTGGTGTATGCCGTCGCGCCCGGACAGGACCTCTCCGAGCCAGCGGGCCGACTCGGCAAGCTGAACATGACGGTCCGAGTCGACCTGCCCGACGAAACAATCATGGAATTGTTCCTCGCCGAAGACCGGACCGACACGGTCATCACCGCATTGCTCGGCCACGACGATCCGAGCCCCACGCCCGCGCCAACTCACTCAGCCGCTAGGCCCGAGCCTCAGCTCGATGAGTCCACATCTCCCGCGGCGACCGAGACGGTCTCAGACGACAAGGGGACATGTCATCAGGCCATGTCAGAGGCGGTTTCTAGTTCGGTCGAACCGGATATCGCAGCTGCGGAACCGGTTCCGGGAACTGGAGGGGCAGCCGAGTCGGCATCGGCCCGGCCGGTGAAGACGATGCGCCGCCCGGAACCTGCGGATGCGGAGTGCTGCTCCGGTCCAGCTGCCGTCCTCGATGTCGACGGTGCGTGGCTCGGCGACGGAACCCGTATCGACCTCCCCGCTGAGATCGCGCATGTCGGGGACCTGGCGCGGTTTGCGCAGACGCTGCGCCTCGGGCACCGTATCTCACCCACATTCACAGAATCCGGGCAGATCTGGATCACAAACGAACTGGCAGAACAGTTCGGAATTGACGTTGATGCAGTCGGTGCCCGACGCACGCGCGCTGACGACCTGCGCAAGCTCACCGCCGACCTGCCGTTCTTCACCGGCGCCAGGGAAGCGGGTTGGAAGTTCGGCGGTCAGCGCGATGACGCAACTTCAGGACTGAGCGGCTGGACCCGCGTGTGGCACGACGACGTGCCGACGGTCTGGGTTGTGTTCCTGGCCGGGTTGACCGACGACCCCGACACCGACGACCCGGATATGCCTGTCCTGGAAGGTAACCCCGAACCAGCCGTACTGGCCCGTCGCCTCAAGCGGCTCGCCGATACCCTCGGCTACCCGTACAAGATCTCCGGGCCGACCACCGGCATGGACCTCGTCTTCGAAGCTCGACCGAGCACCTATGGTCCGAAGGAATGGCGCGAGAAGATCTGGGCACCTTCCACATTCGATCCGCCCGCAGGCGCGGGGATGATCGCCAACGACATCGAATGGACTCGGACCCCCACTCCGGAAGAGTCGACGAGGCGCTGGGTCCACGCCTACGATCGCGGCGGTTCCTACACCGCGGGCCTTCCCGGGCTGGAACTGCCGATCGGAGCACCGGTCCACCACGACGAGTGGGAGTTCGATCCGCGAGTGCCGGCCTACATCTTGACCCGCATTCCGCCCGCGCAGACCTGGCTGCTCCCGCACGTGCTCAGCCCGTCCGGTCGCGACTTCGGCGACAGCCCGCAATGGGTGTGCACCCCGCAGTTCGAACGTGCCCTCGCCCTAGGCTATGAGCTGCCGATCTACGAAGCCTGGGTGTGGCCCGAGCACGGTCGCATCCTGCGTGACTGGGCGAACAGGTTCTCCCGAGCCGCGAAAGAACTCGATACTGACGACGCCGATGATCAAGCAGTGCGCAAGCACGCCAAGATGATCCGCGTGCGCGGGTACGGGATGATCGGAAGCCAGCAGCTCATCGGAGACGACGGGAAGCCGCGCTCGCCCTACAGCCGCGAGAAGTGGCTCATGGGAGTCTCCAAGACCACCGCGAACATCGTCTACGCGCTCAACAACATCCTCGAACAGACCGGCGAAGCGCCGCTTGCCATCACCAAGGACACCATCGTCTTCGCCTCGAACGATCCGAACCCGCTCATAGCCTGGCCGATGGCAGAGATCGACACCGCCGCCGCAGCCGAGAACCCGAAACACCGTGCAACATTGGGCCGTGCCTTCGGACAGTGGAAGCCTGAAGCATCCGGCCTCCTCGCTGACCAGCTCAAATTCTTCGACGGCGGCCCCTACAAAGGCAAGCGCAAGCTGACCCGCTACGCAGACTGGAACGCCACTAGCGACGAAGGGGAGATCTGAGATGACCATCTCGCCGATGAAAATTGTCCGTTTGGGTGGCGGCTCGGCAGTGCGCGGCACCGTCGACATCAAGGCTGTCGCCGAGGGGGCCGACGTCTCGCAAAAAGCGGTGAAAGCAGCGGTTAAAGACCTCAAGGTCGAGGGCGTATCGGCCGTCTTCAAAGGGCTCTCCGGGCGCGAAGCCGCCGACGCCACCGGCAAGACGGGCTCTGACATCCGCGCAGCCCTGCTCGCCGCCTACGGGCCAGGACCTCGAGGCGGTCTGGTCAATGTGGCCGTGGCAGCGAAAGGCGAAGGAAAGTCGGCATCGACCATCAAGCGGTGGATCGCAGGAAAGGCCGAACCCAAACCAGACAACCTCAACCACCTGCTCGCCGCCGCACGCAAGGCCGCATCGACCAAGTCGGGCCGCACCACAGTGGTCAACGCACGCCTCGCCACACCGGCCGGCGCGAAAATGAAGAAATACGGCGCACGCCTCATCGTGTCCGGGATCCAAGGCCGCGAAGGCTACGAGCGGGACCGTACAGTCACCTGGGACCTCCCGCCAGATCTCGCCGAGGATGCGATGAAGGCCTTCGAGAAGGGCGGCGACGTCGGGCTGGCCGACTTCATGGCCGACTACGCCAACACCGACAACTACTCAAACCTCGACGACTGGAACGTCTTCAGCTTCGACCACGTTGCCCTCGACGAGAAGGCGAAATGAGCACCAACTCGACCTGGACTCGCGCCCGCCTGGTCGCTGCGCTCGCCGACTGCTACGGCCGCACCCCCCGCGGCGCAGTCGACACCAAAGCCGTCGCAGCCGACTTCGGCGTGACGCCCCGCACGGTTCGCAAATGGATGCACGGCGCCGATGCTGCCCTTGCAGCAATCCCTGCCGACCGGCTCCGCACCCTCACCACAGGGGGAGCCCGAACCGAACGCGAAGCCGACGGCAAAGCCGCGTACGCCCGCGAAGCCCTCGCCGCGATCGCGCTGCCGAAAGAGCGTGGCATCAAACAGCAATGGCGGGACCAAGGCTGGCTCGATACCCACTTCGTATTGCTCGTCCACCTCCACGGGCGTCCCTGGCATCAACTGATCCTCACCAAGCAGGGCAACGCCGCAGACCAAGCCCGCCGCCGCGGCGAGGTCCTCGACCAGACCGCGGTGCCCAACAAGTTCGCTGGCGATGTCCTCATCCACGCCGCGATGCAACGCCAAGCACCCTGGGCGATACGCCCATCCAAAGCGCAGCTCGCGGTCGGCCGCGGCCAGGTATGGACTGCCGACGCACCCGAGCTGAACCTGTCCGCACTCGCAGTCGACCTGGATGTGCGATGACCACCGCGCCCACACGAACAACCAGCACGCTGCTTGTCGACGTGCCCACTGTCCTGAGCTTCGCCTACCGCAGCATGCCGCTGACAGGAGCCACCACCGCTACCGGCCAACCGACCAACGCCATCTCCGGATTCCTCTCCGCCATCGTTGATCTGATCAACATCGAGCGCCCGACCCACGCCGCCGTTGTTCTCGACGGGCCGGGATCCAGCCGACGAGCTACACAGGTTCCGTCCTACCGCCCGCACCTCGCGCCCGCCGATCTGGCAGCTCAGCAACAGATCCTGCGTGAACTGCTTCAACTGCTGAATGTGCCCGTGCTCGAGGCACCCCCCGGGTATGAAGCGGCGGACCTGATCGCCTCCCTCGCAGGAGCAGCGCAGAGCCCCGTGCTCATCCTCAGCACCGATGAACGAATCCTTCAATGCGTCACCGACACAATCACTCTCATCCGCCCGAGACTGGACCGTGACCCCGAACGGTTGACCCCGACCGAGGTTCATATCCGGCTCGGGATCGATGCCGGCAGTGTTGTCGACTACCTGGCGCTGCGCGGAGACAAACCGCGAGGTCTCGCGCCAGTCCCGGGCGTAGGGGAGCGCTCCGCGAAGACCTGGCTGTCCGGCGCGGGGACCCTCGACGCACTTCTCGCTGAGGACCAGCCCCGCCGTGGCGGCCTGGATCTGCGTAACCACGCCACCAAACTGCTCACCTACCGCCAGGTGCTGCGCCTGGACCCCACGCTGGCCGGACACGGCTCCAATGACCTGCGCCTGGCCCCGCCCACTACGGCGCGTCAGGAAATCGTGCAACGCTTCGACGAGCTGGCCATGCCATCCCAGGGCGCAGCCGCACTGAAAGCCTTCGCCGGCTCGGACACGGACTCGCCGAGCACCCACCGCATTCCCGCCGACCACCTCACGTCATGGCTCACCGACCACGCGCGCAGCCGCGGTCGCCACAGCTTTGCGATCCAGGCAGCTCCCGTCGGGGAGGCCGTCGCCATCACCACGCCCACCGGCACAACCGGCTACTTCGACCTGGCCCAGGCCAGCGCCGGAGACCGCGATGCGCTCGCCGCCTGGCTTTGCGACACCGCCGTCACCAAGGCCGTACATGACCTCAAATCCATGATCCACGCCCTCCGCGCTGAAAGCTGGCCCATCGACGGCGTACAGATCGACACCGCGCTCGCTGCGTACCTTCTCGCGCCCAACGCCGCCGACTACACCCTCGGCGCGGCCGCCGCTCGCCACCTCGAAGACGTCAACCCCTCGACCCTGAACACCACCGATAACCTGTTCAGCCCGCCCCAGGGCGGATCCCCCGCCGCGGCCGCCGCCCAGGTGACTGCGAGACTCGCCGACACGCTGCTGGCCGAGCTCGCACATCGGGGGATGGCCGAGCTCGCGGCCACCATCGAACTGCCCGTTGCCGCGATTCTCTCCGACATCGAACACCGCGGCATCGCGGTCGATCGGCCTCACCTGATCGTGCTTCGCGCCGAGTTCGCCGCCGCCGCGGCCGCCGCCACCGCCGCCGCGGTCGAGATCCTGGGCCGCCCGATCAACCTCGGCTCGACACCGCAACTCCAGCAGGCGCTGTTCACCGACCTAGGACTGCCGCGCACCCGCAAGATCAGAAGCGGGTACAGCACAGCCGCTGACGAGCTGACCAAACTGCTCGACACGACCGAGCACCCGTTCCTGCAGAAGGTCCTTGACCACCGCGCCGCGGCCAAACTCGGCGCCATCATCGACGGCCTGCTCAAGCACATCGAGACCGACGGCCGGATCCACACCACCCTGTCGCAGACCACCGTGGAAACCGGGCGCCTGTCCTCCCTCTCCCCGAACCTGCAGAACATCCCGATCCGCAGTGCTGCAGGCCTGCGAATCCGCGAAGCCTTCGTCCCTGGGCCCGGATTCGATTACCTCCTCGCTGCCGACTACAGCCAGATCGAGATGCGGATCATGGCCCACGCATCCGGCGACCAGCACCTGATCGACGCATTCACCAGTGGCGAGGACATGCACCGCTTCACCGCTGCCCTCGCCTTCGGCATCCCCCTCGACGAGGTCACCGATACCCAACGAAGCCGCGCCAAAGCCATCTCCTACGGCCTTGCCTACGGTCAGCAAGTACGCGGCCTCGCCACCGAACTGAACATCCCGATCGCTGAGGCTCGAGAGCACTACATTGCCTACTTCGCCCGCTTCGGCGCCGTGCGCGACTACCTCGATGCTCTCGTCGAGAAAGCGCGACGTACTGGATACACCGAGACTTTGTTCGGGCGTCGCCGCTACCTACCAGATCTCAACGGCGACAACCCTCGCGCCACCGACGCCGCCGAGCGTGCCGCGCTGAATGCCCCGATCCAGGGCACTGCCGCCGACATCATCAAAACTGCGATGACCACCGTCGAGACCGCGATCCGGTCGGCAGGGCTGCGCGCGCGGATGATCCTGCAGATCCACGACGAACTGTTGTTTGAGGTGCCCGCAGACGAAGTCGACAGGCTCAGTGCCCTCCTGCGCGAAGTCATGCCGCGAGCAGCGAAATTCGCTGTCCCGCTTGATGTGACAGTCGGAGTCGGTCGCACCTGGGCCGCAGCCCACGGCTGAATCGCCATGAGCCATACGTGAGATGCTCGCTGGCATGGATGACCTGGCCCCTCGACCAGTCGATCACCGCGGCTTCTTCAGCGAGGTCCGGGCACATCGCGCCAAACATCTAGGCAAAGTCGGGCCGTTCCTGCATCGATGGAGTGCACGTCAGCGTGCGATCAAGGCCAGCCGACCGGACACACGCAATGCGTTGGCGCAAGATGCGACACGGTTACCGAGCGCGACCGAGCGGGTCGCCATCGCGAAGATTCTTGCCTGCGCGGTGACCGCATCGGTGGGCACAGTGCTGGTCGATGGCGATGCCCGATGGCTGCTGGCCGCACTCGGTTTCGCCGGAATAGCCCTTGTGCTCATGCAGCTGTTTCGATACACGATGTGGCGTGGTGATCGCGATGGTGGCGCCTTCCTGGCGCTGGCGCCGCATCATGGGGCGGTGCTGGTAATGGACTACGTGCGCTGGCCCTACCGCGGCTGCACACATGATCACGCGGTCGAGCTCGGAAACGATCTACTCTCCCTCGCACGAGAGCACGCCACGGTGCTGCTCGCCCTGACCTCGGTCGATGCGGTCGCCATGCACTACAAGAGGTCAGGGTTCCGTGAGCTCACTGTGGCCGAACAACATCGCTATCGGTTTCGGCATCGGCGCGGCCTGATATTCGATCCCTGTACGGCGTCGCAGGCTGAAGGGCCAGGCCAATGGCCATGATCTATTCATCCCGGCTGTCGTACCTGACGGTGCACAAGGCGCACTCCCAAGGCGGCCAGGTCGTCACCGCATAGCCCCGGATACCCGTGAACGATCCTGCGCCAGCGCGCTGGCACCGCCGACGCCCCATACCGCGCCCCGAGTAGTGCACCTGCGATCGCAGCGGTTGTGTCGGTGTCGCCACCGGCTCGGACCGCCAGCTCCAAAGCGCCGGGCAGGGTGTCGGCGTGGGTGATCGCCCACCACGCAGTCTGGAGTGCGTGGACGACCCAGCCGTTGCGGGGAAAAGCGGAGGCGCACTCGGCGGTCTCGGCCTGATCCAACAGCGGCTCCCAGTAGTTCGCGTCGACAACTGAGAGCGCGTCACCGACGCCGTCGAAGTTGCCGTGCAGCACCGCATGCCGGATCGCGAGCGACCATATCGTGCATGCTTCGGCGGCGCGCTCATCGTCGTGCGTAAGGCTGCTGACCAGTACGGCGGCGGCCGCACAAGTTTCAGCATCATCGAGGTAGACCAGGCCGATGGGTGCGGTGCGCATCAAAGAGCCGTTGCCGCCCTTGCGGCCGCTGATCTTGCCTGCGCGCGCCCACATCTGCCCAGCGCTCTTACTGCGTGCGCTCAGGACTTGGCGGGTTTGTCGACCGATGTCTCGTGGTTTGGAGTCCCACCAGGTGATGAACTGCGCCGCAACACCATTGAGCGCCTGGATGTCATGAAGGTTGCCGAACTCGTCGGCGGCGAGCGCAACGGCGACCATCATCGAGGTGTCGTCGGTCCATTCGCCTGGTGCCCATTTGAAGACTCCGCCACCGACCATGTCGATCTTGGTCCGGGGAGTGGGGTGAGTGAACTCGTAGCCTGCGCCGAGGGCGTCGCCCACCGCGGTACCGAGAAGAGCGCCCGCTGCTCTGTCAGCTAGCGGCGAAGTGGGATTCCGGTCAGCTGCGGTACCCCGCAGTTGCTGGGTGAGCCAGGTGTATCCGCGCGCGACGGCGCTGAGTGGGAGCGTCAGTGCAGTCTGCATTTGGTACTCCTGAATTGAGAGAGGGGGCCGGTGCGCGAGAATCCGCGATGATTCCCACTTGCACACGTCGTTGTGGCTGGCCTGGCCGATGTTGGACTGCTGCAGCCCGATAACTATATCGCCTATAGGCGATATAATGCAACATGTGGACGGTCTGAACTCGCCGTCTACCGGTTGATTTGGACCGAGCCGCGGCGGGTGAGGCCCGCAGTCGAACGTATGTGCGAAAATGGTGGACATGATCAAGGTGGAGGTCGCCGACCTGGCCGGGCTCTCCCGGGAACAGGCCGCCGCCTTCGTTCGCCGCCGGACAGCCGCGGAGCCAGAAGAGGACCAGTCGCGACCGAAGCTGCCCACGATCGACGCGCTGAACCGCGTGCTTCCCGGCGGCGGGCTGGACCGAGGCGCCGTGGTGTCCTACGCAGGCTCTTCCTCGCCGCTGCTCGGCATGCTCGCGGCCGCTACCGCCGCTGGCGAGTACACCGCCTTGATCAACACCCCGGACCGCCATGGAGCAGTCCGATCTCTGCATGCCTTCTATGAACTCGGGGGAGCGCTCAGCAGGTTGTTCGCCGTGAACTGCCCCACCGACGACGACCGGTTGATCACGGTCCTGCACAACCTCATGGACGGCGTGTCCTTGGTGGTCAGCGAACTACATCCGCGGCTGCTTCCGCCGTCTAGAGCGAAGATCCTGTTCGCCAGAGCGGCAAGCCGCCGATGCACTCTCGTCCTGCTCGGTCCCGAACACAGGATCGGCGGCGTCGATCTGCGCTTGTCCGCGTCCTGTGTCGGCTTGGAGGGTCTAGGACCTGGACGTGGCCGCATCACCGCCCAGACCTTTCGCATCGAAGCGACCGGGCGCGACGGAAGAACCAGGTCCGGCGACTTCCGCAAGGGGCCTCGGCCCGGAGGGCGCATGGACTGGGAATGGGTGGAGCCCTCAGCTGAGGTCATCGGCCTGTCGACGCGGGCGGGCTGATGGCGATGTCTCACTGGAACACCCCCGAGCACACCGCGGTACAGCCAGTTGCGCCGCCGGTCGGTCTCCGCGTCTTTCCCGCCCGGATCTGGCCACCAGCAAAATTGCGATGGGCAGCCGGGCTCGCGATGTGGAAAAAGGCACTCGGGGCAAAATTGGATCCAGTGCCTGGTGAGCTCATCGAACTGGTCACTACCCAGTCGGGGGATGTGCTCGGCTGCGTGAAATTCCAGATCGAAGTCGACCACTCCGCGAGAACAGAAGTCATGCTGCTCCCGCTGTCGGATCTGTACGAGCCGGCCACCGAGGCCGACCGTGCCCGGCTGCTGGCGCTACTGGCACCGTACGACCTCGGCTGGACATCGAGGCGGTGACGGAATGCGGCCGAGTACCCGAGGGTGGGGATCTGCGCGACCAGTAACCGACCGATCCTGCAGTGTGGGGACATGCCGTTTCGGCTGGTCAAGTCGGGTGGCGGCGAACATTTCGGTCGACGCGAAGAGCCGCTGCGTCGATGTCGGTGCGAAGTCATAGGCTGCAAATATGACTACCTGCGGTGACATTTTCGACGCACGGACAATCTCGGTTCGCGATCGGGTTCGGATCCGCCTCGTCGGCGCCGCGGCGAAGTGGAATAGGCGGCCCGACTTCGAACCGCACCATCGTGAAGATGAGCGACTGTTCGCAGCCCACGTGCCCGAAGCCGGCTACGGCAGCCCCGTGCCGGGAATGCGGAAAGGCGTGGGAGTGCGTGACCATCACGCTGCTCCTCGACCCGTTGCGAGGCGTGCCAGCGGTATAACGAGCGATGGCCTGGCAACACTGTCGTGGTGAACTGTGACTGTGAGTCCGATACTTTGTTAAGTGCGTTCTGACTATTCTGGCAGCTCATAGCATGATTGTGATGGTTGATACGGATCGCTCGACTCGTATTCGTGACATCTTTTCGGTACGCTTTGTTGTCATGAGGTCAGCAGTAGGTGCCGCCGCCAAGGCGTTGGAGTCCTACCCGGCCGGGAGCTTCGTTCACACGAGTCGCCTGCCGGGGACCACTGCTGCCGCCGCGTCGGCGATCAAACGCGCGCACCAGCGCGGTGAGCTGGTCCCAATCCGCCGAGGTCTGTACTTCAAGGGTGTCCCGACTCGCTACGGATTGACGCGCCCTACTGCCGAGGCTGTCGCCGCCGAGGTGTTGGGCAAGACCGGCGCGGGACCGACTGGGTTTTCCGCGGCCCGCGCGCTCGGGCTGACCACGCAGGTCCCGGCCAAACCGACCATGGTGGTGACCGGCGCCGTTCCGACGTCGATCCCAGGAGTGGAGGTGTCCAAGCGCAACAATTTGCGCCGAGCGACTCTGCGCCCGCTCGAGATCGCGGTCCTCGAACTGTTGCGCGGCGACTGGGAGACCACCGTGGACGAAGGCTGGACCGCACTGAGCGCCGCCGTGGGCAAGGCGGTAGCCGCTGGCAAGCTGCGTTGGCGTGCGCTCTCGTCCGCAGCCGAGGGGGAGCGCTCTCCGACGTTGCGGGACAACTTGATCCGACTGGGTGAGGACTTGCGGGTATCGGGCATGCTTGCCTGATGCCTGCGCTGCGTGAGCACCCTGATGACCTGGCCGCGCTGATCGCCGCCTCGGCTGAGCAGTTAGGTCTAGACCAGTCGTTTTTGGAAAAAGACTTTTGGGCCATGGAAGTCCTGCGGGCGACGACCTTCCCGGTGGAGGTGGTCGGTCAAACCGGCAGCGGTGAGCTGACAGTCATCTTCAAAGGCGGAACGTCGCTGTCTCGCGTCTACAGGCTGATCGAACGGTTCTCCGAGGACGTCGACCTGCTCGTCATCTTCCCCGATGTCGGTGCTGGTGCCGGCACCCGTGACAAGGCGCTCAAGCGTGTCCGTGACGGGGTCACCGAACACCTCGGGATCGGCAAGGACGCGACCGAGGCCAAGGAGTCGACAGCCGGCGTCAAGAGGAATGTGCGCTACCGCTATCCGGCACGCGTGATGCCCTCGGCAGCGGCCGAGCGGGCCATCACTGAGGGTGTACTTCTGGAGATGGGCACGCGCGGGGGCACTTTTCCCACGCACCGGCGCGAGATTCGTTCCCTGATCGCCGATTTCGCGATCGAGGTCTTCGGTGACACTCCGGACACGTGGGAGGAGTTCGCGCCGTTCGCGGTCGAGGTCCTCGCACCGGAGCGCACGCTGTTCGAAAAGCTGGCCGCCCTGCACGATGGTGCTTCGCGTGCCCCGGACGAGAAGGCCATCGCTGCGCTGCAGCGCAACGCACGCCACCTCTACGACATCCACTGCCTGCTCGCCAACGCCGAGGTGGTCGCCGCGCTCGAGGACCTGGGGCCCGACGGCATCGCGCGGTTGTGCGCCGATGTCGACGAGCACAGCGAAAGCGCCGGCTTCAGCTACACACCACGACCCGCGGACGGATTCGGGCACAGCCCCCTGCTGGACACAGCCGCGCACAGCCCGGCGCTGACTGCGGGATATCGCCGTGCGATGCAGCTGGTCTACGGCGCGCAACCATCGCTGCATCAATGCCTGGAGACGATCCGTACCCACGCGCACCTGCTCTAAGGAGCCGGCTTCGTCGACTCAGGGAATGCGAGGGACGTGTCATCGGCGCAGGTCGTGACGGTGATCAGTGGTGAGGTGTCGGTGGCGCGTGCGACGATGGGAGTTCATCGACGAGGGGGGTCCAGTGGCTGATTTGCGGAGTCGTCTGCAGGCGTTGATCGACGACATCAAACACGCACCGTCGGCGCCGTCGATCGAGGTACTCGAAGAGTTCACGCGTCGGCGCAAAGAGCTCGACGCCGAGCTGCTGCGCACAACGTTGTCTCCTCGGACAAAAATCGCGGCCGATGTGGCTCGCGCAGCGGCCGAGCGCGCACAACACGCCGCGCAGCATCCGACGATCCTTGATCCGGCTCCGAGGTCGACCAGCGCGCTGGCGCGACACTCCACGGGGAACGCCTTCGCCGCGGCAATCGACCGCTCAGACGACGGCTACGATCGGTAACCATCCTTATGTAGTCCACACTTCAGGGCATGGTGGACATGTCATATTGGCAGTTCAGAGACATTTTCCTTCGCGCGAACACTGGATTGCTAACTATATGCTGTGGTTTGTGCAGATGCCGCCGCCGATGTTGGCGTCATCCGGGCCGGCCCCAACGGACGGCCCGCGCTGGGCGGTGGAGTGGAAGTGGGATGGTGCCCGGTGCACAGCACGGGCGTCCGGGGGAGTCGCCACGATGATGAGCCGCAACGCGAACGCATTGCACTCGGCCTTTCCGGAGATCGCCCGCGCGGTGGTCACCGCGGCCGCGGGACGCGAGATCATCGTCGACGGCGAGCTCGTCGCCCCCGACCCCGAGACCGGGGCGCCGAACTTCGGCCGGCTGAGTCGTCGACTGGGTGTGGTGCGGCCGAGCCGCTCGCTGATGGCCGAGGTCCCGACTCGCCTGTATGTCTTTGACCTGCTCGGCCTGGACGGCGAAGATCTGCGCGGGCTGGCCTATCAGAAGCGGCGCGAGCTACTGGCTCAGCTCGACCTGGACGCGAACTCCGAGGTGATCGTCGTCCCGCCGTACTACACCGATGTGCCGGTGGCGACCATGCTCGAGGTCGCCGCCCAGAACGGGGTCGAAGGTGTGGTCGTCAAAAGGCTGGATTCTTCATACAAGGCTGGTAGATCGGCGCTGTGGCGGAAGGTTCCGCTGCGTAAGTCGACCGAGGTGATCATCGTCGGATGGCTGCGAAACAGCAGGGGCGGTGCGGAATTCGGATCTCTTCTCGTCGCCGCCCACGATCCCGACGGTGACTTGATCCTGCTGGGGGCCGTCGGTTCAGGATTCAGTCGCGACGCCCGCCGCGCGCTGCAACGTCAACTCGACGAGCTCGCCATCGACGAGTCCCCACTCCAGGGCCCGGTCCCTCGAACGATCGCGACGACCGCGTCGTGGGTGACCCCACGGCTTGTCGGCGACGTCCACTACCGCGAGCGCACTGTCGCAGGGTTGCGCCACCCATCGTGGCGAGGCCTGAGATTCGACAAGGATCTGACGAGCGTCACCGCGCCCCCGATCGGATAGCCGAAGCCGGAAAGGGGTGATGACCAGGGAGGATGACACGTCCCGATCGGGCATTTCGTTGTGCGCCCGACGTTTTCGTCGTCGAGGTGGCACCGATCCGACGAGCTCGCCTGATCAGCGGCGGCCGGTGGTTCCCGCGTTGGTGTCCGTACTGTTGTTGGCGGACTTCGGCTTCGTGTCGGTGGGCACCCCTACCCTGGTCAGGTCAGGGGAGCTCATCGTCGAATAAGGGGTCAACGTGCGGGCCGTGGTGGAGGGCGAATTCGGTTCAGGCGCTGAGCGGGCGGTGTTTCGGCGGCTGAAGGAGATCGACGGCCCGGCGGTCGTGGTGTTCAACGTCTTGGCCCACAAGAAGCAGAATATGGACCCGGTACAGATCGACGCGGTGCTGTGGACACCCCAGCGATGCGTGGCGATCGAGGTGAAAGGCTTCACCGAGCCGCGCGGTGGCGCGCTGACGGCGACATCGAACGGTCCCTGGAAACTCGACGGCACACCGGCGCCGGTGCATCGCCTCAAGTCCCACCCCAACGCCTTCCAGCAGGTTCATGCCCAGGCAATATCCTTGTCGGGCGCGCTGGGGTGGCGAATGGACCGGGAGGAGTTCGTCAACGGCCTGGTCGTGCTGGTGGCCCGCACCGGGCACGAGGTGCGCGTCGAGGTGAACGAGCCACTGAAGGGCACCCAGCTGGTGATCGCCTCCGACGAGGACGGTTCGGCGCTGGCCGCCGCGGTGACGGGGTTGTCGAAAGGCCGTGCGTGCTGGTCGGCGGGACAGGTCGTGCAGGCATTGCGGGCACTGAACATCGGCGCCGAGATCGACGAGGCCGCTTTGCTCGCCGACGGGTTCCCTGCCGAGCCCGACCCGCCCACGCCGTCTCGGTCGCCGAGGCGCCGAACTACCGTGCCGCACAGCGCACGACCTGGCCGACCTACTCCCCGCACCAAGGTCGCCCATGCAGCGCGGACCGCACCGGTGGCAGCCGGGAATGCGCTTCGGACAACCAGTCTCGCCGACGAAATGTCGACGGCCACCGTCGCGCCGGCGCTTGCGCCGACCGAAGCCGAACCTGTCGTCGGCAGCCAGACAGTCGACGAATGGGACTTCTCCACACCAGCAGACTGGGGCATCGAGGAACCAGCCCCCGCCGCCGAGCCAGATCCTGTTGTGCCCGACGAAGGTCCGACACGGCACAAGTGGTGGCAACGAATTCGGCTACCCCGGCGATCTACACGCTCGCCGCGGCCGCGCCGTCGGTTCCGGCTCCGTGGACCGTTCTGGTTGTTGGGCTGGCTGATCGGGTGGGTCTGGGCCAGGATCAGCAACGTCGTCGGGGCGGTGGCGGTGTTTCTCCTGGGCGCCGGCGTGCTGGGCGGGGTGCTTTTCGTGTTCGGCAATGCGGTGGCGGGGGTGTTCCCGTCGAGCACGGCACAAGTTCCGCTGGCCCCGGTGTCGATGATGACCGTCGACGGCAATATCGGTTGCGTGATCGGCACCGACGGCCAGGGAGATTTCGCGCGCTGCGACGTCGCGGACTTCAACTACCCGGTCCCCGCGTTGCCGAGTGGCTGTGCGCCGCAGGATTTCGGCCACACGGTCGTCCTACGAACGGGCCAGGAACCGACTTATGTGTGCGCGCAGGATTTCCTGCTGGCGACGGCGTTGCCGACGGGTGAGTCGATGACCTCGGGCAAGTTCTCCTGCAAACGGGTCGAGGCGGGGGCGATCTCGTGCCGCGAACGTGGCGGAAGCCAGTTCACCATCTCGCGAACCGAGTTCCGGATCCGGTGATCACCACCGTGCCGCGCGACCGCCCGCGCCGGAACCGGCTTACTCGCCGAGGTCTGCGTCGTGCTGAGCGGCGAGCTGGTCGCGGCGAGGCAGAGAAGGAGGGGCGCTCCGCGAGATTCCGGTGCGCTGTGGTTGCGGCCAGCTAGGGATATTCGTCGGATGAACGCCCGACTCCAACATTGCTTGCTCTGCCAGGTCCTCTACGAACTGGACGAAACCTTCGACGCCCATCAGCCGCATCGACCAGCCGTCCTGGACTTTCCACAGTGTTTCGCTGGTGTTCGTGGCACCGCGCGGATCGCTTCCGTGGCTGAGGAGATCGCGGAGACTCTTCATGTCGGAGAGGTAGAACTTGAGGCGTTGGCCGCGGAGAAAGGCCCATTCCGACCGGTTCCCAGGCCCGGTTGATTGTTGGCGAGCACGGCCCTCCCAGAGATTCGTCCGGAACCGTTGGGCCGGCCAGCGCACGTCGAGCTCTCGCTGGATCTTGTCGAGATTGAGCGGTAGTGCTCTGCCGTTCGTGCGGGTCGAGTATCCGGTGAGTTGGGTGAAGAAGTTCTCGATCGGCGCATAGGCCAAGAGGAACGCGCCATAGCGAAGGCTCGTATAGATCGGTGCGCTTGACTTGTTCACTCGATGGACATCGAGGATGTCGCACGGCATGCGGAGGCGAAGGGCGAGTTCGATCCCTGCGTCTTCAGCAAGGTCCGGCAGTGACCGCTCAGGCATGGCTGTGTTTCCTTCACGTGGGCTGTTCGCGGCCCACGATTGCTTTGGGCGACGAGACTCGGCGACGTGGCACAGGCAGGCAGAGGAAGACCTCTCGGTTGCGCTCCGCCCACAGGTGCCACGTGGAGTATGCCCTGAGCTGCAACGGAATTCGCAACACGTGCTGCATGCTGGTCGACATGGTTGATGATGTTGATGATGGCCGCGTGCGGGGTGTGTTCATTGTCGAAGGCTTCCGTCCGGACGCGGCGTTGCCGGATCTGGACATCGTGGTGAAGTCGATCAAGCGGACTGAGGTCGACACCCCAGCTCCTGACCAGCCGAAAATCTGGACATTGTTCGATTTCGAGGCAGCCGATTCAGCTGGTGAGAGGCTGGCAGATCTGTTTGCCTGGTCGCTACGTCCAGGCCCTTGGTATGTCGATTTCCACAGCGCGGAAACGACTTTCGTGGCCTTCGCCGGGCGTGTGTTCACCTACGCTCGCGGCGATGTCGACGGCCGTGCGCGGGCCGCTGAGCATGGCCGGGCGGTCGGTGTGCCCGAGAGCCAGCTCGATTGGCGCTGAAGGTTCGCTCAAGCTGGCACGGATCGTCATTTTTCCTTCGGTTCCGGCTGCGCCACGACTGATTGTCGGCCGGGTCGCATTGGCACAGGGGACGTGTCATCGGTGCAGGTCGAGGTGTGTTTCGACATCCAACTCGATCCAATTGGATCGAGTTGCATCGATTGCAGCCGCTGCGATTCCGCCTAGCTGCCGTCGGTGGTACGGACGTATTTCCGACCGCAGGGGGTGCAGTCGTAGCGGCGCACGAACAGCTCGGAGAAGCCTTCCCCGCGGAAGGCGATGGTGCCCGAGGTCGGAGGATTGCCGCAGCTGGGGCACTGGTCGTAGTCGTCGGGCATGTAGGTGATCGGGCGCGGCTCGGTCTCGACGTAGGTGGTGGCGCAGCCGCCGCAGGTCAGGTTGAAGCGCCGTGAGGCGGTGGGCAGCGTGCGTGGTTGTTCGGTGCCGGAGATCGGGGGGTGGCCACAGCAGGGGCAGTTGATGGCGGGAAGGTCGGCGGGATCCAGCGAGATCGGCGCGGGTCGCGGTGGCAGGGAGGAGAAGTCGGCGTAGGCCGGAGAGATCGGGTTGGTCGGGCGGCGGCGCAGTCGGGCCCAGGCGCGGGCGGCGCTGCGGGTGAGGGTGGTGGCGTTCATGGTGGCCGTCTTCCTCGAGAAGGTGTGCCTGCTGGTGTTGTCGCCGGCAGGCGGTGCTAAGTAGATTACTACCTAGATATGTAGATTACTACCTATGGCGGCGATGCGGATGACGTTCTCGATGGTGCAGGTGGCGGTCTCGGTGATGGACGCACCCGCCGCGCAGCACTACGGGTACGCGTTGCGGCGCCAGACGGGGCTGGCTACGGGTGTGCTGTATCCGATCTTGGGGCGCATGGCCGAGGCTGGATGGCTCACGGTCACCGACGAACCTGTCGCCGACGCCGACGGCGACCGGCCACTGCGCCGGTACTACACCGTCACCGACGACGGGCGGCGCGAGCTCACCGCGGTGTTGGAAAAGGCGCGCGTCGATCGGCGGTTCGAGTCGCTGTTCAGGACGCCCTCAGCGGGGACCGATGCGAAATCCGGACAGCTCTGATCCACAAGGGCTGGGTCTTCGCCAGCAATCCGGGAAGCAGAGCCCGGGGACATGAATCTTGGAGGTGTTGATGCGGGATCCGCAGACGCAGGAGTCGGGAGCGGTTGCGCCGTTGCGCGTGTGGTGGCGGTGGTGGCGTCCGGTCGATGCGGGGCCCGCGGTCATCGTGTTCGCCGAAGAGCCGGCAGGGATTCGGTGGGAGGTGAAAATTCGCCAGCTCTACACCGCCTCGCGCGCCGGGTCAGGCACTGACCTGTACGTGGCCGATGAGGGATACCGCGCGTTCTCAGAGTTCCCCGGCCTGTTCGCCGCGCTGGCATCCCAACGTCCGGCCACCCTCGACGCGGTGCTGGAGTTGCTGGTCAGGCTCGGCGTCGAAGAAGAGGTCACGCAACCGGACTCCTCCGACCAGTACGACGGTCGTGCGCTGGTGGGGTCGACCGCCATGCTCACCGACGCCGAGGGCTGGCCCTGCGTAAACACACAGCTTCGTGGGGACGGCGTCACCGACACGTTGACCATCGAGATGGAGACGGTGTCGAGGGTGCGGAACGGGCCGATGCGGGTTGTCCTCGACGGGAACGTGCTGTGCGAGCGTCATGCTTCTCCACTCGGCGGCGGCTGAATCATGGTTCCCGGCTGCCGAGTTCACAGTGCAGCACGGTCAGCCGTGTCGTCGAGGCAGTAGCGCGATCCTGGCTGTCACAGTGGGGCCATGGCATATGTCGTTCCGGGGAGCCAGGACCGCTTGGTGTGGAGCTTCCACGTGGCCAGCGACAAGCCCGTGTTCGACGAGGTCCCGGGCCCGGGCATCGAGGCCCCACCTGCGTGGGTGGACGCGGTCGTCGCGGTCGCGCGCGACCAGGGTTGCTTGCGCTACGGCCGCGAGGTCGAGCTGAATCCTCTGGTGTGGGAGCTGGGCATCGGCGCCGAGTACACGGTGACCCTCGGCTGGAAGACCTCCCGGGGTCTGGGCGGATTCACGGTGGGCGAGGGCATGCCGATGGACGCCGCGTTCTGCGCCGCCGCGGTGTGGGTCGCGGACACCGCTCAGACCGAGTTGGCCGGATACGAGTTCGTCCAGTGGCCGTGTCGAGGCCGCCACCTGCTCAAGCCCCGACAGGTTGACGGGACACCTGTGTGGGTTGATCCCCGCAACGACCACGTGATCTGCGCGATCGGCGAACTGTGTCAGGGACCGAGGTGGTGAACGTCGTCAGACGAGCTGCTCGCTCAGTGTCTGCGGGGCGGTGAACGATTCGCCGGCCGCTGGCTCAAGAGCTGATGAGATGAGGGGACGTGTCATCGGTGCTGGTCAGGGTTTCGATGCATGGTCGGTGAAGTAGCGGTCGATGTCAGTGCCGAGTGCCAGTGCGAACATTCTGGCCCCGCGCTCGGCGCCGGTGGGCAGATCGCCGCGGGCGATACGGGCGCAGGCGGCGTCGTAGAGGGCGGTGATGGTGGTGTCGTGCAGCGCGGCGATGGCTTCGAGATCGGCGATGCTGGCGCAGGTGTCGTGCTGGCTGGCTTCCTCGATGTCGCCGTAGCGGCCGCCGGGGATGCCGAGCTGGTCGGCGATGGTCATACGGTTCAGGCCGGCGTTGATGCGCAGCAGCGCGATCTCCATGCCGAGCGCGGTAGCCAGCCGCGACGTGCGAATGAAGTGGGCTCGGCGGGCCTGCTTGCGATCTCGGCGCGGCGCGCGCGGCAGACGCCGAAGGAATCCACCGCGCCAACTCAAGGGTTCTAGTCCATCGCGGCGCGCATCGAAATTGGCCAACGTGACGATGCCGGCGAAGAAGAGCACGATGCATGCGGTGGCGAGGACGATAGAGACGGCGCCGTGGGGCTGTGTAACCGCGGCCCAGGCAAGCACGGTGGTGCCGGTGATGGCGCAGGCCGATCGGAACGGGCGCGAACGCGCGGACGCCCATGCGGTGCCCAGGAGGAGATTTCCGACGAAGAGTGCGCCGATCAAAACGATCGTGATGTCGTCGCCGCGCCAGAACCGGCCGAGTTCGTCGAGCATGCTCTACCCCTAACTGTCTCGTTGCTGTTGAAGCCGCAACGCGAGTTAACCCAGCGTAGTTCGGGTGTTAGCCAGTTCGCTGGCGAATTCCTCGAACCAGCGCGGCTACTTCGATTCCGCAGATGCACTGCGGTTCTCGAGGTCGGCCGACTCGGGTTCGGCATGCGACAACGACCAGGTGTGGCCGAGCCCCTGGTCGGCAAGCTGATCGATGTGGGGAAAGATCCAGGCAGCCAAGCACACGGTGTCGTCGAACATCTCCAGCTCGTCGAGGTCGTCGGGCCCGAACCAGCCGAAGGGGTGTTCCGGAGTCCTGACGTGCTCGACGGAGTCGGCGATGGCCACGTACTGGTGGTCGAGGTGCCGATGGGGCTCCGCGAGATGGTTGTCGCCGGGCACGTCGGTCAGGGTGGTCCACCACGGCTCGTCGGTCACCACGTGCAGTGGATATCCCTGCGGTAGTGGCACAGTCGGTCGACGCAACAGCCGGACCCGCAACCCGGTCTCCTCGAGTACCTCGCGCACCGCCGCTTCGGCGGGTACTTCGAATTCCTCGACATGGCCGCCGGCGATCATCGTGCGCTTCAGCCGCGGGTGCTGTATCAATCCCAGGCGCCACCCGGTAGTGAAGCGGCCGAACACGAAAGTCGACGCCGTCGCATGCACTTTCAGAGGGGTCATCGGCTCAACCTATTTCGCGACAACGGCGGTCGCAGCCAGAACCGGGATCGCATCAGGGTGGACGCCTTCGAGGTGGTCGGCGTGCCGAGTTCCGAGCTCACGCGGGTGCCGGTTGTGGGACGCTGGTGTGGGGGATCGGGGTGCCCGGCCTCGCGGGGATGTAGCTGGTGTCTTGCACTTGTTCGCATCGAAAGATGTTGAAGGCACCGAATATTCGAGCATTCGACGACCTTGCCACCGGAGGACTGCATGCCCGTTACCCGTAACGCCGCCGCTCGCGCTGTGTGGAAGATCGTCGACGGGCAGGCGCACATCATGTTCGTCGACGACTCCGCTTCCGCAGTCCCGGCCCGGCGGTGGCCGGACGTGCCGCTGCCATCGTGCGCCCCAGGGCATCTGGCGTTCGACCCGCAGGACTATCCCAGCCTCACCCGTGCGCGTGGGCTGGCGCCGGAGTACGCCTCGCTCTGGGATGGCGTCGCGCGGGAACTGGCCGCCCGGCGGGGCGCTGCCGGGTCCGCGGCCCGCACCCACAACGCGTTCTTCGGTTTGCCGCTCACCGAGCAGGCGCCAACGGATGGTAGCCCGGTGGGATCACAGGACGAGGGACGTGTCATCACCATAGGTCAGCAGTGATGATCACCCAATTCTGTTCTGCATCAGCCCATTTGGGCATAGCGTGGTGACTGACGAACATCGGTGACAGCGCGCTGGCCGGTGACGCGCCCGAATGGGGGAGGGGACTGCTGTGTCTGACAACACCGCACTGCTGATGGTCGATATGCAGAACGGGTACTTGCGACAAGACCTGCGAGATCCGCTGGGGTGGCCGCCGATCTGGCGGCTTCCGGACATCGTCGATGAGTGCGCCCAACTGCTGGCTGCCGCGCGCGAGAGCGGCATACCGGTGGTGTACTCGCAGCAATCGCCCAGTCCTGCCGGGGAACTCGCAGCGAACCCCAGGGCTGCCCAACATCACCGGCTGCGTGATTCGGGCGTACCGGCGTTGACCGCTGCCGAGCGCCAGTGGAACGCCGAGATCATGGATGCGGTGGCACCCCAGACCGGCGATGTCGTACTGGCCAAGACGCGGCACAGCTTCTTCGCCTATACCGAGCTGTCGCCGGTGCTGCGGAGTCTGCGCGTGCAGCGGTTGATCGTCGCGGGCCTGCAGACCAACGTGTGCATCGAAGCGACAGTTCGAGCGGGACTCGAGCACAACTTCTCTGTCGCGGTCGCCGAAGACGCGGTCAGCACCGACGGACCCGACCTGCACTTCGCGTCTCTCAATGCGATGCGGGTGATCTATGTCGAGGTCGACGGTTGGCGGGAACTGATCCGGCCAGGCGCACCCTGGGATCGCGCGTACACGACCCCCAACTATGGCAGGAACCCCGAATACTGGTCTGACCCTGCGTTTGTCGAACGTTGAGTCTGCACGGTGCGGGCTAGGCAAAGATCCGAGCAGATGCGACCGACGGCGGAGGCCAAGGTCCAGGTCTCGTCGAAACGCGTTTCGTCGACGAAGGGCAGTGGATTCCAGCAGTGGAACCACGACCGCATGCTGTCGAGCCCGAACTCGGTGGCTTGTGGCCGCATCTGATGACGGCGTCCGGTTTCGGCGAACGACAGATCCCACGCATAGAAGTGTGACTGTGTCGCGTGGTGGCGCAGCCGCTCGAGCATCGCCGCGTAGCGATCGGCGTGGAGGATGCCTTCGACCACGACGGTCAGGCCGCGCTCCAGGCAGGCCGTGGCGATGGTCTCGATCAGCGTCACGTTGAACGCGCCTGGAGCATCGGGTTCGCGGAGGATGGTGCGGCGCACGACGTCTTGGCCGACCACGGCGCACCGGCCTTTCCCGACCCGTTCTTGCACCTGCCGGGCGGCAGCGGACTTCCCCGATCCTGAGTTGCCGCGCAGGACCACCAGCTGCGCCCCGGTCTCCTCGGTCATGTCCGCCATCATGGCCCATGCGCGAGGGTGGCTGGTCAGCTTTCGGCCCGCTGGCGCTCCCGGACTCGACCGGGGCCGAGTGCCGCGACCGCGGTGACCGTTCGCCCTCGTCGGGGTAGGACAGTGCGATGGGGGACGTGTCGTTTCTGCTGTTCACGGCGGCGATCGACCGTAGGCGGCGTCGGTGTTGAAGGTGTCTGGTCTTGAGGAGCCGGCTGATGTGGGGATGCTGCCAGCGGACTCCACCGCCGGGCGGAGGGATCCGTTCGCTGTTGAGCGTCTCGGCGATCTGGCGCAGGCTCTTCGAGTGGTCGTCGCGCAGGGCCAGGACGCGGTCGACGACCTCGGGCGAGCATTGTGGCGGGCGCCCGACCGGCCTCAGGCCGGTCACCGGTGCTTCCCGGCGACAAACCGTGCCAGAGCGGCGAGTGCGGTGATCAGAGACTGCAGTGTCTGCTCGGCGCGGCGACTGCGCGCGGTGTCGGCGAACAAGGCGACTGGTACGACCAGCAGAAGCAGCAGCGAGATGATCGTCACCGGCACCGCGATCAGAGCGGTGACGAGGACGACGCGCGGCGCCGCGACGAGGGGTGCGAGCACATCGATGACGGTGGCGTTCAAGGGTTCTCCTGCGGAGTTGTGCAGGATCGCCCGACGTGACCGACCGAGGGGGAGCTGGTCAGACGTGGGTGAGTCCTGCAGGTGATCGAGGGGTGGCGATCGACCTGCAGGTGTTGGGTCCGCGGCTGAGACGCGGGCGGGCGGCGACGATGTGCCCGGGTGGGTCGGTGTCGCCGTGATGGTGATTGTGATGGTGGCGTTGGCGTGCGGTGGCGCTGGATCTCAGGAGGGCTTCGCGTAGCCGGTTGCGGGTGCTCCTGAGTAGTTCGGTCAGACCGTAGATCTGGATCCCGGCTCTGATGGTGCGCTGTGCTGCGCGTTCGAGTTCGAGCGCGAGGAGTATCAGCGCACGGATCTGGTCTCGATTGCGTTTGATCGCGACTATCCGTTTTGCCCAGGAGGAGATTTCGTCCACGACTCCCTCGAGCCCGAGCATCCTCGCCGAGGACATCCACCGAACCGAGGACGTGTTGGCGGTGACGAAGGCCGGGACCAGACCATGGTTGGACCGAGCCGCGGTGCCAGCGAGCAGTTCGGTGGGCAGGGTGGCCCACCGTTGGGCGAGGGGGATGGTCGGGACGTTCCAGTGGGCTGCGTAGTTCGGTGCGGGCGCGAACTGCGCGGTGATGTTGCCCATCCACTCCGGCGCGGGGCAGATGTCGCCGAGGACCGATTGCAGGATGTTGTGATTGTTGGTGGCCAGCAGGGCCTGGAAGTCGTCGTCGTCGGCGAGTTGAGCGCCCAGTCGCGCGGCGAATTCAGGTCCCAGAAGATCGGTGGATCCACCCAGCGCGTCCTGGCCCGTCGGGGCCTGGGTCTGCGTGGGATCGGTGGTCATGAGGGTGACGATATCTGGCGTGCCGCTGAGTCCGCTAATGGTCATTCCCCGGCTGTGTTCCGGAGCGAGGGGACGTGTCATCGTTGCAGTTCAGCGGTGACACGCGGTCGGTTAGCATCAGGACTGCGCTGTCGGAAAGTAGCCAGTTCACCTCGGACACGGCCTCGGCGACCACTGCCCCGCTTTCGCTGACTCAGGTCTTCGGTGTGGCGATGAGTTGGAAGAACCTCGCGGTGTGGATGTAGGGCGCGCGGGTGGCCATCGCCAGTTCGAGTCGTTCGAGTTGGACGAAGAACCGCGGGTCGTTCTTGACAGCGTCGTCGACGAGCAGGTCGCAGACGCTGCGGATTCCGCAGTGCGCCCGCAGATGCAGTCCTGCCTCGGCGAGGTCGTGGGTGACCGAACCGGCGTAGCAGGCACGGGTTTCGGTGCCGTAGGTGACGGTGTGGCGAGTCGGGCTGTCAAGCTGGCGCAGCGCTACGTCGAGGTCGAGGTTGCGCACCGCGGTGAGTAGAGGATCGGCGTCGGCGTTCGGCGCGATGACCGACACCACCCCGCCCGAGGCCACCATCGAGGCCAGCACGGCGATCAGCGTTTTCGGATCGGGCACGTACTGGAGCAGGTTGTGGCAGAGCACGACATCGAACTCGTTGTGCGCGAACTGCTGGGCCAGCTCGTCGACGCTGAGTAGTCGTGTGCTGATCCGGTCGCCGACGCCATGCTTCTCGGCGAGGGCACGCGCATCAGCCAAAGCCGACTCGGAGATGTCGGCGATGGTCACGTGGTGCCCGCGGGCCGCGAGCTCGACCGCATCCAGACCATTGCCGCCGGCGACGTCGAGTACCCGGCTGCCGGGTTGGAGATGGGGCGTCAGGTTCGCGGCGGCGATGCTGTAGCGGAGCCTGCCCCACGGGGTTGTCTGCCACTGTTGGAAGGTCGCCAGCTTTGCGTCGAACAAGGTGTCGGCCAAAGTGGATCCCGCGATCGGTGCCTGCGCCGTAGGAAGAGGGGGCATCCTGTCACCGCCGTGGTGTTGGGGCGGGTGTGCGTCCTCGGCTCGAGGTGGCCCCAGCAGTGCTTCGGGGGTCTCGGCGGGGAACATCCTGGCGAGCACCCGCAGCGATTCCGTTGCCGGACGGCTGGTCTCGCCACTGATCCAGCGGGTCGCCTGACGCGTGGATACTTGTGTTGCGCTGCCTCCGACACCGGCGTTGCCCGCAGCGGCCAATTCCAGCGAACTCCGGTTGAACACCCTCACGAAGTCGCTCGTCGACCAACGCCGCTTGCGCAACACCTGATCCAGCCGTGTCCTCGGACCATCCCCGTCGACCAACACCGATGCCCTCCTCGAACTTTCAGACCTCCGCCGACACCGGGGACCCCGGAGTGTGGCCAGCCTACGGAGCGCCGGCACGGTGCAGATGGCCGAACAACCACGATGTCTCACGATGTCTCGAATTGGCTCGAAATGGCCGACGATGTCGCCGAACGCCACTCCACAATCGAGCGGGAACACTCACCGCACGAAGGGAATTCGCCATGACCTACACCTACACGAGCTTCTCCACCACTGGTCAAGACGGCCTTTCGGACCTGCAACACAGTCTGATCGACCTCGAGCACGCCACGGAGCTGCAACGCGACTGGAGTCCCCACATCGTGCACGGCCTCCTCCAGACCCCTGCCTACGCCCGCGCGATCCTGTCCACCTGCATCGCGATTCTCGAAGTCCCCGACGACACCGAGGAAACTGTCACCAAGCGGCTCGCGAGGCAGCGGGTGCTCGACGTTCCCGGCAAGCGCTTCCGGTTTCTGTTGGGCGAGGAGGCGTTGCTCCGCACTGTCGGCAGTCCCGCGATCATGGCTGAGCAGATCCAGGTCCTGCTCGACACCCTCACCGACCGCGAGCACGTCGAGATCGGCATCGTTCCGGTCGCCGCGCGGTTTGTTTCGCCCGCCTCGGGATTCATTCTCAGCGACGATCGCCTCTGCGACGTCGAAACCGCTACCGGGCAGTTGACTGTCACCGCCGCCGTCGACATCGCCACCGCGGCCCGCCATTTCGACGCGCTCGCCACCGTCGCAGCCTTTGGGCAGGACGCCCGCACCATTCTGGAACGCGCCCTGGCAACCCACATCGCCTAGCGCCGCGGCCCTTCTGGCGAATTCGGGACGAGCCTCAGCGGGGGCAGAATCCTGGTCCCACCCAACGTTCCGCGCACCTATGTCCTGACGACGGCGTCTCTGGTGGCTTGCGTGGTGGTATGTCAATCGGTGCGGAGGCGGGCGTGCAGGTGCATATCGTGGCGGCCGTCGTGGTGGCGGCCTGCACCACGAAGTGTGCCCTCGAGAGGGAAACCACACTTGGCGGCGACCCGGCAGGAGGCCGGGTTGCGGACCGAGTGGGTGAGCTCGATCCGGTCGAATCCGATGTCGTCGAATGCCCAGCGGATCAGTGTATTTGCGGCGCGAGGTGCGATAGCGCGGCCACGCCAGGCGGGCAGGGTCCAGTAGGCGAGTTCGGTGACGCCCTCGGAGAGGTCGGAATGCCGAAGTCCGATGCGCCCGGCGACTTCGCCGTTGCTGGTGACGGTCCATTGGCCGTTGCCGGCGGACCAGGCCGATCGCCACGAGAGGATCCATTGACGAACCTGGTCGACGGACTCGGCGGTCCGTACATGCCATTGGCGGATCGCGGGGTCTTGGAATGCTGTGAACACGGTGGGTGCGTCGTGGTCGCTCCAGGGCCGTAGTGCCAGCCCGCCGGTGCTGAGCAGCGTGGGCTGGTCGGTGGCGAATGTGTCGGGATCGACCACTGTCGACATCAACTCGGGCATTCCAGCATTGTCCGCCCATGTAGGCGCCGGTGTGGTGCGGTTGGAGTCGCCGATTCTGCCTCGATCCCGTTGTTGTCCACGTGGGTGCCCAAACCCCTTCTATTCCAATGGAATAGCTGAGGTTTGCTGCTCTTTCCGAGGGTTCGTCGGGTCTGCTGAAGCTGTTGCTGGGCCTCATCGGGTGTCGGCGGGTGAGTGTGGATGCGCGGGCGAGGATCATCAGGTCCGCGAGGGGGCGGCAGAGAGCCGGAGCGTCGCCTCGAGCAGATCACCACTGGCTTCGAAAAATCTCACTGCTGTCGCGTCGATCTCGGCTGGTTCGATCTCTGCTCTGATCTCGACAATGCGGCGATGGGTCAGGGCGTCGGGTCGTCATGTTGATGATCATCGTTCACCGCATCATCATCACCGGATCTGCCATGCACGGCCAGCGGATCAACGTCCAGGGACTGATCAGACCGGCGCGCGCTGCCTTGCCCCGCTCCTGGTTAGGCTGACCCCGAACAATTCACGGGTGCGAGGGGGTGCGAGGCTATGGCTGGGGATTTCGACGACATCGATCACGGGACACTGCCCGAAATCACGGCGTTTCTCCACGGCGCGATCACAGGCGATGTCAGCTCCGACCCGGAGGCTGTGCGGGCGATGGTCGCCGAGCTGGACAACACCATCAGCGGACTGACCACGCTGATGACGACGATGATCGACGCCGAACACCAAGCTCTCGCCACCGCCGCTGCGACGGGTGCCGAACTCGCGCGCGAGTACGCCACGACGGCGCGGACGGGCCGAGCTGAGCTCGGCAAAAACATCCTGGCCACGATGCAACTCCAGATCGCCTTCCTGCGCAGCGCCGACCTGCTCGACGAAGCTGACACGACAGCATTGCACCGTGACCAGTTCGCCGCCCGGATGCGGGAGATGTGACCGTAGCGAGGAGATGCCTGCGCTCCGAGGGCTAAGGCGAGCGAGTTGTCCTCACGATCAGAGAGCGGATATGACCACCAGCTTCACGCACCCAATTTTGGCTGATGTCACCGTCTACCCCGATGGTGCCGGGGTTCTATCCCCACGGCGTGAACACGAGATCGAGCACGACCCCGAGGCGCCGACGAAGCTCGGCCTCTGGATCGACGTCGACCTCGGGCTGCTGTCGCAGTCGATCAGCGTCGACCTCGACCTGCCGACTTTGGCGAAATTCGTTCGCCGGATCGAGAATCGTGGGCGCCTGCGTCCCGGCGAACACGTGCTGGATCTGACCACGAACGGCCCGACGCGGGGCGTAGTCCAGAAGGTCGTCGATGACGATCTCGTCGAGGTCGACGCGGGCTTCGGTGTATATCGCGTCGACGTCGGGCACTTGCACCGCCTGTATCGCACAGAGGAAGAGCAGCCGGAGTAACTGCTGGTTTCAGCGGCCGTCGGTCGTTATGTCGTTCAGGCTCAATTACGTTGATTGAGTCAGCCCTTCGAACAGAGACCCGATGTCAATCCCCAGGCGTCAGCGATCCGGAAGACGTTGTCGATCGAGATGTTCTTGCCTCCCTCAACTGCACCGTAGAAACTGCGATGCAGGCCAGCGGCCTGGGCCACCTCTCGCTGGGTCAGGCCGGCGACGTCAGCTACCTGCGCGGCGGCACGGGTGAGGTGAACGTCGACGATGTCGATTTCGGGGCTGTCGCGTCCTATCTCGGCGACGGCTGGCAGAACATGATGATCGACGTTGTCGCGGGCAACAGCGACCCGTGCCGTCCGCCTGGCTGCCCGCAATTGGATCGGATCGCCGCTCTCGTCGCCGCCGAAGACGGTCCGGACTGGGTCCCGTTGAAGCGCACCGCTATCGCCATTCTGGTAGCTCACACGCCACGAGCAGCGGCAAAGACCTCTACGACACGCTGGCACTCGGCGAGCGCCGTGCAGTGTGGGATGACCGAAGCGGAATCGACCAGAACTAGGCCGCAATACCTGGCCGAGGCAGTGCGGATCGAGACGACATCAGCAGCGTGGCGCCCACCAACACCTGCAGGGAACATGTGGTTCGACAGTGTTGTCGCGCAGAGGATATCGGTCGGCAGTACCGTGCGAGGGGGCGGACGACGACGCTGATCGGTACCAAATGTAGGGAGCGAGATCATGGCGTTGCAGCGAGCGCGGGCCGTGGCGGTGAGCCTTGGGCTGGACGTAGGCATCCTGCTCCTGCGCGCCGACCACGACGACCGAATCAGCCAAGTACGCAAGATGTTCGGAGAGGGCGGCCTGATCGAGCAACTCGATCTGCGGTCTGTGTCGGTACCACTACAGGCTTCGTTCGCGGCACCGCTCACGCGATGGAAGGCGCAGTACGTCCCGGAGTTCAGGCAGGTGCAGGTCTTCCACCCGGATGGCGAGCTGATCTTCGACGGGGAAATGCTCGCGCAGGACTGGTGGTTCGATGTAGCCGAGCGCGAAGACGGCAACGGCGTGGTCCTGATCTTGCCAATCGGGCAGGCGGCCACGCTGGCCGAGATGCGAGCGGCGATGGACGCAGGTGAGGCGGTGTGGGCTCGGGTACAATGGCAGGAGCTCGACGAAACAGCAGCACCCGCCCGAAAACCATAGGGCGCAACGCATGTGATGGCGAACTCACGCGGATCGGTGCGCCTGAGTTGGCTGCGGCGGGCAGGCGTCGATTTTGCACCCCGGAAGCCGCCGGATTATCAATCCGCAAACGGGCACCCCAACTCGTCACCGCCCGACCTAGCACTTGAGCTGCCCGTATGCCCTTCGACCTCGGCGAAAGTGCAGTGGCGCTCTCGTAGCCCGGATTCACCGATCAACGAATCCCGTTCGCGCCGTAGGCATCCAGATTCGACCTCTTCCGTACGCAGCCCTCGATAGTCTCGGTGTGTGACCGAAACTCGCGACCGTTTCACCTTGATCACTGTCAACGCCTGGGATCTATATGCCGCGACTGGCGAGTCTTCAGAGGCCCGCTATCGCGCTCTAGAAGAGTGGCTGGCGCGGCAGGATGCGGACGCGGTCGGGATTTCCGAGATCATTGCCGACGGTGAGGGCCGTGAAGCCAAGGCTGCCGGAGCGGAAGCGGGGCTTCGGCGGCTAGCGAAAGCAACCGGTATGGAATGCGAGATCGCGGGCGAACCGATCGTCGCTACGGGCGGCATCGTGCACCACACAGGGCTTTTGTACCGAAGCTGCCCAGAGATCCGGCCGCGACCTGGCAGTATCCACCGGTTGGAGCGCGAGATGGCGGGGATGTGGCACTGCGCCGTTTCCGCTATTTTCGAGTTCAACGGGCGGCCACTGCGCGTGATGTCGCTACAGCTCTCGCCTTTCGACCCAGCTTGGCGGGCTGCTGACGCATTGCAGATCCTGCGAACGGTGAACAAGGGAGATGTCCCCGCCGTGATCGGCGGCGATTTTAACTGTGTGAGCCTGACCGACCCAGATCCATACGCCGGGGTCGAATGGCACCCAGACCACGTCTATCAGCTCGACATCGACGGGCAGCTAGATCGACATGCGGCTATTCGACTCGAACGGCAAGGCCGGATGCGGGACTGCGCGGAGCTGGCCGGTGTCGAACTGGAAGCCACGACCGGGCACGCCGCAGTCGATCACCATCCGCCGCGGCGGATCGACCGATGGCTGGCCACCCACCAACTCCCCGCCGCGGTGGTGGCGGGATATCGGGTTACTCCACTTGGGGATCTGCTCCACGCCGACGACTATCTGACCGACCATCGCCCTGTGACGCTGGAGATCAACGCGAACGCAATCCCGCTGTAGCGGAAGCTCATTCGGAAAACAGCTGGGTGACGTTGCGCGCGCTCGTTTGACATCGCTCGGGCCCGTCGCGAGACGACGAGGGATTGTTGTCGCCAGTGGGCCGGGCCGGCGCGTTGAAGCCCGGCTGTCGGCCAGCCGGTGTGAAGGGCGTCGAGGACGTCCAGCAGCGTCCGTCACCGCTCCGACAGCAGGCGCCGACCGGCGTTCGCGGCCACTGCACCGCACCTTGGCTATCGCGGCGATAGGGTATCGGTGTGGGGAAAAGCGACGACGACGAATTTCATGCGCGCATGGAGCAGCAACTGCAGTTGCTCGCCTACGAAGTCGACTTCGGTCTGATCCGCCGCTCACGGCGAGGACAAGATTCCGCTCCGGCTCAGCAAACCCCACCGCGGCAGATCAGCATCATCACCGCAGTCGCCGAAGCCGACCGCCACTTTCTGCGCCAGCTCTACTCCAGCATCCGGGGCCAAGATCTTGGCCCCGGATGGGCATGGACTTGGGAAGTCCAACTCGACGGCGGCCCCCGCCCCACAGAGCCCCTTTTCGCGCGGGAGTTCACGGAACCGGATCCGCGGGTGCGGATGGAGTGGCAACCCAGGGCTGGTCTGCCCTACGCGCGCAACGCCGCTCTTGCCCGCGCGCACGGCACCGCGGACTATATTCGGGCCGTCGATGCCGATGATCTACTCACTCCTACCGCGCTGGGCGACGCCATCGCGATCCTCGAGGCCGACGCGACCCTCGGCTGGACAACGTCGTCGATCTTCGATCTCGATGTCGATCAGCGACTACGGCTCGTGCCCAACGAGCCACCGCAGGGTCGACTGGTCGCCGGAGACACCATGGCCGGCTGGCTCGCACACCCGGCCGCCCTGGCTGTGGAGCCATCGACGGTGACTGTGCGCACTGAACTTCTCGTCGAAGTCGGTGGCTGGCCCGCGCTACCAGCGCTGGTCGACCTTGGTCTGCTCGCCGCGCTCGACGCCACCACCGATGGCTACTACCTGCGTCGACAGGGATTGATGCGGCGCGCGCACCCGGGGCAGATGTCGCGCGCCCTTGAATACCCTGGTCAAGTCGAACAGGCTCGGCCGGTGATTGAGCAGCGATACAACACCATGGCTCGCCTGCGATAGCCGACCGATCCGTTGACCAACTGACAGTTCCTCGTGAGGCTGGTCTCGGATATCCGCTATACCCGCACGAACCGAAACCGTTGTGCCTGCTCTGAGATCATCTGTCCTACACGCCTTCTCGTGAATCTGATGCCGGAATGCGGTATGCCTGCTGGGTACAGATCCCCACGTAGGAGGAGATTTCGCCGTGTCCGAGGGCTCTATCGACCTGCGCACCGACGTGGCGCATTCGGCTCGCATGTATGACTATTTCCTCGGCGGGAAGGATTCCTACGAGGTAGACCGGATCGCTGCTGAACAGGCGTTGCAGCAGTTTCCCTCGGTGCGATTGACCGCCCGTACCAACCGCGACTTCATGCGTCACGCCACGGGATACCTTGTCGAGCAGGGTATCCGGCAGTTCCTCGACATCGGTACCGGCATCCCGACGTCGCCGAATCTTCACGAGGTCGCCCAGGCGCACGCCCCGGAGTCGAGGGTCGTCTACGTCGACAACGACCCGTTGGTGCTCGCGCACGCGCGAGCCCTGCTGGTCAGCGCACCCGAGGGCAGCACCGCCTACGTGCAGGCCGACGCGGCGGACCCGGCCGCCATCCTCGCCAGCCCGGAGTTGACGGAGACGCTGGACTTGTCGAAGCCGGTGGCGGTATCGCTGATGGCGTTGCTGCATTTCGTACCCGGCGACGTCTACGACATCGTCAACACCTTGATGGCGCCGTTGGCGCCGGGCTCGTATCTGGCGATGTCGCATGTGACCACCGATTTCGACGACGGTGATGCCGATCCCGACGGCATGGCTCGACTGCTGCAGGGTCTACGCCGATCGGGGGATCGCGGTACGTCCACGTACGCGCGAGGAAGTGGGAAGGTTCTTCGACGGGCTCGAGCTCGTGTCACCAGGAGTCGAGGTGATTCACCGGTGGCGCAACGCTGGCATCGAGCCCCCGGTCAGCATGGACAAGAAGATCTCGCTCTACGGCGCGGTGGGCCGCAAGGTGTGAGCTGGCCCGGCGCTCTTCGTTGCCGGTACCGCGAGTGAGTTCCCCGGCGGCCTATGCGATAGGGACGTGTCGTCGCCCCTGGTCAGGGCAAGTTCCTTGAATTTCTGTGATGCCCTTCGGCGCTGTGCTGGTGTGTGGGTCGATCATCGGGCTCATCAGAGCGGTCCAGGGATCGGGGTGCGCGTGCTCGTCGACGGGTAGGAGCCCCGCAGTCCATTACAAGGGGATCGCGGCGGTGGTGTCGGTGGTTCCGCGTCCAATATTTCAGCCGGTCGCGGGGATGTGCTCGACGACGTCGGGTGGGAATTCGTCGATCTCCACGCGGGTGCGCACAGGGTCATCGCCCCAGGAGCTGTAGAAAGAGAACGAACTGTCGGAGTGGTCGGTGTCGCGCAACCATGCGTTGACCTGGTTCAGCTTCTCTCTCGCGGCCACCAGCTCGGGCCACTCGCGTGCCCACTGGACCGGGCCGGGCACGTCCCAATGGTGGTAGGTCGCGGCCCCGTCGGTGGTGAGCCAGTGCGGAGCCCACTCTTTCAGTTTGCCGTTGAGCTGATATTGCATGTCCTGACGCGGCCATTGACCAGTCGTACTTGCCAGGAGTGGGTGTCGCGCGGGCGCTGGCGTGCTCGACCACTGTGCGACGGTACGAACCAGCCAGGGATAGATGAGCGGGTGGTGGATGTCGTGGCCGCTGCTACAGCTCGCCGTCGCGAGGTGTCCTTCGATGCCTGGGTGAGGTCCCGAGTGCAAGTCCCAGCGGTCGCTGGCCTCGCAGGTGGGGCAGGTGAGTTGGTGGCCGAGCCAGTATATGGCTCGCACTGAAATAGACACCGCCGGTGCGTGATTCAGGTCAGCCACGTTCATCTGGTCAGCCTATGCCAACCAGACCCGCGCAGTAGCGTGTTGTCCGCGGTGATCGAGCTGGCCAGCCACGGTTCTCCCGTCGCGGTCATTACGCGTGGTTGTGGTCGGACGTGACCCGGAGAATTGCGGACAGTGCGATGAGGCGGGCCCTATCGTTGTCGGGCATGGCGGCTATGACGATTTCGCTCGATGACACGCTCCTGGCACAGGTTCGGCACTCGGCTGGAGAGGACATCTCGGGCTGGATCGCGAAAGCATGCCGATCACGCCTGCTGGCTGAGGCGTGCCGGGCCGAATCCGACTGGGAGCGCGAACATCCGGAAGAGGCAGCCAAGGCCCGCACCGAACTTGCCCGGCAGTACCTGGAGGTCGAGGCCGAGCAGCACGCTCGACAATTGGCGGAACAGGCGTGGCAACGACGCGGGGGTGATGGGGAAGGGCCGAGCGCTCAAGACCGAGAAGACGCCGAAGTCTCCGCGCGCGCTCTACTGGAACAAGCCGAGCGCCAACTCATCGATCGGGACGGTGAACAGCGGGATTGAGCGCACCGGAGTGACTGGCATCCGGTCGTCGTCGCCGCCGGCTACTGATTGCTGCGGTCCTCGGCGGCCGCGATCTCGTGTTGCACCAGGGCGTAGCAGTGCGTGCTCACCAGAAGGGCGGCCCAGAACGTGAGTGGGACCGCCAGTAAGACGACGACATTCGCGAACATCGCCGCCGCCGAGAGGTGGCCGATGGTGTTGACGAGGGTGGCCACGGCAACCAGAACGGAGACAGCGGCACCGATCGCGGCTACCTTGCCGGTTTGGGCCATCTCGCGGTCGACCGAGATGTCGTGGGTGTAGGCGCAGACGCCCAATACTCCGGCGCCGAACAGCGCGACGCCGAAGCCGCTCATGTAGTCGGAGATGTCGGCGTCGGCGGGGACGCTCCAGCAGATGCTCGCACCCAGCCAGGCCATCTGCGCGATGATCGTCGCGACCAGGATCCGGAGCGACAATCGTCGCTGGAGCACGATCTCACCGATAGCCTCGGTGGTGCTCGCGGTGGCAAGGCGGTGGTGGGATAGGAACATTCCTCGAGCCTTCGTCTGGATGGTGCTGGCGCGCTGGGGTTTCGAGAAACTATGGACTGCAATCGTAGTGGAGACATCTGCATCGCTGCTCGTAGTTGGCTCGGGGAACCAACCCGATTACAAAATGAAGCAGTCGAAACCGGTCCGACTAGGCCAGGATCAAAAGGCAGCTGCTTGGCGGTCGCCGGGCCACGAGGGCCAAGTCGATAGGACGCGGCCTCGCTGACCTGGTCCCAGAGGTCGGCCCGTCAGGTTGGTTGGATATTTCCTGCGCGGGCTTCGCCGGTGTACAGAGCGGTGGCGGTGCGGCTGGCGGCGTGGCGTTGGGCGGGCGTCATCTGATGGCATAGCGCGGTGAGGGCCGGGCGGTCGTTGTGGACGAAGGTCAGTGCAGCGCGCCGGAACTCGATTGGCACAGGACTGCGCTCGGCGGCGATGTCGACGAGGTCGTTCGGGAGTCCGCCGAGGGTCCCGATGACCGCTGTGCAGGCGAGTTCGAGCAGATGCTCTGTGGTGGAAGAGTTTTCGCTGAGCTCGGCCAGCATCGTCTCTTCGCAGGTTCGGCACTGATCGAGTGCGGCGCCGAAGACCTTGCCGAGCAGGTTGCCGTCGATGTCGTCGTGGTGCTCGGGGAGCCATCGGGCGCCGTCGTGGATGTGGTCGCGCATGGTGGTGATGGTGGCATCGTTGCGCGGGCGAGGTATCTGATTCCGTCCGAATGAAGGTTGCCCTGTCGTGAGCTCGGGGAGTTCGTCGTCACCGGTCCTCTGATGTGGTGACGCTGGACACATCGCCGACAGGGTGTTCGCCATGACTGGGATGCAGATCGCCCGCTCGCCGCCGGGACAGCGCTGTGAACGGGCCTTACCTGCATAGATCGGTGCCGGTCAGAGATATTTTGTGGATTGCTACCAGTGTGCTGGAGTGTGCAACGGGTCGAAGGGAGTCGGCCCGTTGACAGGCCTGCTCGCCGTGCGCGGGCGGGCCGCTGAAAGGGAATTCTTGTGATCATCACGACCTGGGGGCAGCGCGCCATGGTGCTCGCGCTGCCGATCGCCATCGGAACGGCCGCCGCGGGGATCGCCTCGGCCGCACCCTCGGAACTGGCGCCGGTGCAGGCATCGGCCGCGGCGATCGACCAGCCGGAACCTGTGCTGCCTGGTCTGCCCACCCTGCCCGTGCTGCCTGGCGTGCCGGAGCCGTTCGTCGACGGCCGCCCGACCAGCGATGCCGTGACCTTCGGCGTGATCGAGGGCACGTTGCTCGGTGGCGGGTTCGGTGGCGCCGCGGGTGCTGCGGTCGCTGCTGTGCCGTTCATCGCGACCTCGGCCGCTGCCGGTCTCATCGGTGGCGCGATCGGCTGCACCGTCGCCCCGGGTCCGGGCTGCGTGGTCGGCGGTGCGATCGGTCTCGGCGTCGGTATGGCCGCTGGTGGGGTGCTGTTCCTGCTTCCCGCTACCGCGGCGGGCGTCGCGTTGGGCGCGGCGGCTGGTGGCGTCGCTGGTGCGTACGCGGGCGCGTACGCGGATTCGGTCCTGCCGAAGTGATCCCGGCTCCGCGCTGGTTGTGGCGGGGTTCGAATGCAGCGCCGTCGGCGAGCGCGCCGGATCCTGCCTTGGCAGGGACGTGTCGTTTCGGCTGGTAGAAGCGGTATTCGGGCTGGCTTCGGCGATCTATGGCGCCGGGGTGGGTTCGATCTCGTCGGGGGACGCTGAACCGGGGTAGTGGTAGTGGCCTTTGCTGATGCGGGTCAGTCGTGACCGGTCCACCCAGTAGCCGAGGGCGTTGCTGACTTTTGCTGGTGTGACCAGGCGCCCCCGCGTGTCGAGGCGGTCGGTCACGTCGGTGGCGGTGAATTGCTCGCCGGGCAGATGAGGTGCCAGATTGCGCGGCGCAGGGGCAGTTGCGCGAACACTGGGTCGATCTCGTGTGTCGTGAGGGGGGTCGTCGGCTTCTGTGATCAGGTCACGGCACGCTTGCACGAGCTGGACTGGGGCGGTGACCTCCAGGCCGAGGTTGCGGCCATGGCGCAGGGCGGCCAGCAACGCTTCGAGGTCGTCAGCTAGGGCGTCGACCTCGGAGCGCGCCGTCATCGCGCTGTGCGGAGCCGTCGTTGTCATGGGCACAGGCTAGTCCGGCTGTGGCGCATCGAAGTCGGCGATTCAGCCCTGCTGTTGGGCCTGCTGGTCGAGATCGTCGGGACGGATGTGGACATGACACGGGGAGGTCGGCGTGGCTTGGGTTTCCTCGATGTCTTCGGGGCCGGGCAGGCCGGCGGCCATTCGGTGTAGCTGTGCGATGTCGGCGCGGGCTTGAGTGGGCAGGTGGTCGTGTGCCGCTGTCCAGGCCACTTCCTCGAGGGGTATCGGGGGACGGCCGAGCAGTGCGAGCGTGGTGAAGCAGTCCGTCGCCCATGTCCACTGCCGATTGTTGAATTGGTAGGCGGGCTGGTGCAGCCAGTAGCTGTACCAGCGTTCGCAGTCGTCGGCGCTGGGCGATGACCACGGGTCGGGCAGCGGCAGTTCCGGGATGCGGTAGGCCATGCGGTGAAGCCCGCGGCTGGTGTTACGCCAGGCGAGGATTCGGCGGTGACGCAGTGGCGCCAGAAGTTCGCCGAGTGTGGCGGGGCTGATGGCTTGGGCGGCGGCGTGGCGTTCGTCTTCGGGCAGCCAGGTCAGTTCGGCAGGGTCGTCGAGCTGGTGGGACCAACAGACGTTGTGATCGTGCAGGGTGGTGCCGCTGGCGATGTCGGTGACGATAACCCGGGACACGGTGGCGTCGATGACGTTGATCAGCACGGCACGGGGGTCGGTGGTGAGGGCGCGAGCCCAGTCGATCGCGCCGGTCTGCATGGTCTGCAGGCGGGTGTTCCACCAGTCGTCTGCCGCAAGGGGGTAGCAGGATGGGCAGTAGTGGTTGCCGTCGCGTAGTTGCTGGAACGGGCGCGGTGATTGTTCACGGCAGCGTGAGCAGGTGCGGGCGGCGATCCAGACGGCGTGGCGAGCTGGCGTAAGCGCGCGGAGCGCGACCGCGTCGTCGATGGTGTAGAGGTCGTAGTAGTCGCGGCGGATGAACAACTCGGCGATCGGTGCCTGGTCTTCGGCGGGACGGGACCGGTATTGCTGGCGCAGCATGGTACGGGTGGCCAGCGCCGCGGCCGGGAGGTCGCCGTAGCGGTAGAGCGGCAATCCGCGCGCACCGCGGGTGAGCCGTCGTGAGGGTAGATGCCGCCGATCGACGTCGGCGGGCATCGGGGAAATGGTCCAGCGGCGGGCATCGAGGTAGGTGACTTCGGCCGGGGCCAGCCCGGTGTGGCCGGTGGTGACCGCGACGCGCAGGATGTCGGTGCCGGGGCGCACGCCGTCGGGAGGCAGGACGACACCGCGCAGTTGGTGGATCCCGTTGTCGAAGGCGACTTCCACGCCGTGCAGGGGAGTCCAGTCGATCCCCGCCGGGTTGCGTGGTGGGGCATCGGCGTTGCGTGGGGTGTCGTAGCGGGTGAGGGCTTGCAGGGCGCGTTGGTAGGAGCCGCCGTAGCGGGCGGCGCGGCGGCGGGCGGCGTCTCGCAGGTAGGTGTTGGTCATGATCGGTGGCCTTGTCCCCGCGAACATCCCACGCCCTGTTCGCGGTACCACGATCGAGACTCCGACGAGGACAACTACCGGTGCAGGTCAACGCTTTTCGCCGCGGTTCGAGCGAACCTTCCTCCCCACGAGTTGCGGCGTGGGACGCGAACTCGACGGGAGCAGCCACGCGCGAAGCGGCTGACGGATTCGCACTCTAGCCGGTGGTACCGACAGGAAACCAACGACCGCGTCGGCGCCCGAATCTTCGAGCGCCGCCGGTCTACAGCCGACCTCGGCGGCCGGCCAGCTCGACGATGAACAACGGCACCTCGAGGTGTCGGGGCCAGTCGATTTCGGTCAGCTCCGGGTCGGTGGTCAGCAGCAGCATCGTGTTGACCGCGCCGGTTTCGGCGTAGCGCTCGAGCTGTTCGTGGATCTTCTCGGCGTAGTGCCAGCTGCCTTCGGCTTTGACCTCGATCCCGACCGTGTGCTGATCGTCGAAGACTGCCAGGTAGTCGATTCGGCTTCCTTGTGCCTGGGATGTTCCTTCTGACAGCTGGTACTCGTGGTGGAGGGTGAGGTCGTTGTCCACACCGGCGTCGGCCCATGCTTGTTGGACGAGTTCGTGCAATTCTTCCTCGTGGCTGTACCGGCCGAGGTCGCGGTCGTCGAGGAACGGGTCGACGAACGGCCTGATGTAGTTGTTCCAGATCGGTGAGGAATTGGCCTGACCGGGGGACATGCCGAACACGTGGATGAAGTGCTTGTCGAAGTAGTCTTGGTCGTTGTTCTGGCCTGGATGCTGTCCCATGTCGATCCTCCGGTGGCGTGTCGTTTCTGTTGGTCGCGCTGGATTCAGCATGAACCTGGGGACCGACAAACTCGGCACGTTCTGTTGTGCAGTGCGAGGTCGAGCTGCACGGGGTGTTCTGGTGGCGCACACAGGCATTCGTCTGAGTGTCAGGGCCAGTCGTAGACGGTGACCGCGACGCCGTTGCCGCACAGCCTGTCGGTGATCAGCGGCTCGATCTGGTCCCAGACTCCTCCGGCCAGGCCTGTGCCGATCCGTGGCATGTGGACTGTCGCGCCGAGGGTGCTCGCGGTGGAGGAGAGGCTGGACAGGCAGCGGCCGAGGGCATCGTAGCGGATCGGTGCGGTCGTGGCGCGCGAGGTCCGGATGCCGTGCTGCCCGATCATGTTGGCGACGTGGAGATCGTCGTCGACAGCGACGAGTTGGACGGCGCCGAGGGCGAAGTCATTGGCGATGCGGTCGCGGTGCCAACGCCGATAGGACTGTTCTGATTCTGGCCACCGATGCGATATGGCGGTGACGAACCCGCGGCCCCAGCGTCCGGCGTCATTGACGATGTGGGCGATGATCTTCGGCCCGTCACCGGTGGGTGTGGTGGCGTCCTCGGTGATGTAGCTGATCGGTAGGGACATGGGGGAGCCTCCTCGTCGTCGGCGCGTGACGGTAGCAGCGGGTACCGACAACGAGAGGTAGCAGATCAGCTCGATCCGCCGCCGGTGAGCAGTTCCCAGTGGAGACGGCTCGGACCGGTCGGTCCCGAGACGTTGGGATGGGTGGCGAGCCAACGCAGGACACGCTGTTCGACTTCAGGGTCGGCATAGGCGACATCGGGGAGTTCCATCAGATGACGTACGCGTGCGTGCGCGCGCATCACCTGGGGGTCGTCCCTCGCGCACCAGGGCGCTGCTGCCGCGACTGCTGCGGAACGGTCGTCGGGCTGCTGCTCGGCGCTCCCGCCGAGGCGGGCCTCGTTCAGTGCGTCCGTGCGGACCTGATGTTCGAACCAGGGAAGCAGTGTCTTGCTGTTCCAGCGGTGATGCGCCACGGCGAGGTCGGTGTCGGAGACGTGATCGACGTGGTCGGCCACCCATTGTGCTGACAGCAGTGCCTGTGGAATGCCCAGTCCGAGGGTGGGGTTGGTGTGCATCGCGGCGTCACCGACGGTGAGCAGACCGGTGACGATCGGCTCACCGTCGGCGACAAGGCAGGTGGTGCGGTTGTCCAATCCGGCCATGGCGTGCACGTCGCTGACAGGGTCGCTGTCGAGATCGAGCCACTCGCGGCAGCCGGGAAATCGTCGCGCGACGGCTTCGAACGTCGCAGGGTCACGCAGCGCGGCCCTCGTGGGATCGCGAGTTGAGACCAGCAGGTGAACCGCGAAGATGCCGTTGTCGCTGGGGAATACGCCGCCGCGCGCGAATGGCGTCGACGAGCCGGTGACCGCGGGTTCGGGCTGGCGGACATCGTTGGGGCGGCGCCGGTACCACCGGCAGAAGTAGGCGATGTTGGTGCGGTGGCTTCGCGTTTCCGGTGCGCGCACACCAGCTTCGACCAGCCATCTCGGGATCGGCGAACGCCGTCCCGCGGCGTCGATGACCAGATCCGCAGGCACCACCGTGTGATCGCAGACGACACCGGTGACGCGTAGCGCGCGGGTTGCGCGGTCGATTCGTAGCCCGGACGGTGTTGCTCCGTGCGAGGTCCGGACGCGGTGTTGGTGGCCTACCGCGACGGCGAGTGCGTGCTCGACGACGATGCGGCGGGCGCGCACCGTCACCAGATCCTCATCACCTGGCTTCGGTACCGGTCGGTGCGGAAACGGGTCGAAGGCGTGGTGTTCTTGTGCGCCGAGCTCGATCATCGCGGCGTAGACGTCGGGAGCTCGAGCGCGCAGCACCGTGCGCACCGGGGCGTGCAACGTATGCGGTTGCACGGCCTGAGGCACGCTGGGGCGCCGCCAACCGAAGAAGTCTTCGTCGAGATCCACTCCGGCGCTTCGGCGTTCCTTTTCCAGCACCGTGATGTCGTGGCCGCGCCGTCCCAGGAACAGCGCGACGGCAAGCCCCGCGATCCCACCACCAACAACGACGACCTTCGCCATGCTGAGCTCCCCTCACCTGGGCCGGTTCTGAAGTTGAACGCCTGTGCGGGGCTGGGTTACCGCTGTTGGTGGGCGGTGTCGAGCTGGTCGCGGGCGAAGGTGGTGTTGTGGGGCCAGTCGGTGGTCAGCAGTTTCTCGAGTCCGGGGCTGTCGCTGGTGAACCGCTCGGGGGCGGGGGCGGTGATGTCGTCGAGCAAGTCGGCGATGAGCTGGGCGAGGGTGCTGGTGCCGCTGCCTCGATAGCCCCAGTTGATTCCCGGGGCGTCGCGGCGCGGGACGAAGTGGATGGTTCCGTCGGCCAGGCGGACCCAGATCGGTTTGTCGAGGGTGAGCGCGGCCAGCGCGCTGGTCGTCGGCAGTCGATGGGGGACGGCGGCAACGATGTCGCCCGAGGCCAGGCGGACTGCGGGCGCGTCGGTGGCCGGGTCGGTCAGGTAGTCGGTGATCGTGGCTTCTTCGCCGGGGGCCAGATGCCCGTAGAGGATTTGGAAGCCGGCGCTGGGGGCGGTGGGGAGTAGGCGGGCAGCCCATTCGACGCCGAGTCCAGCGCTGGGGTCGACACGTTCGGCGGCGGTGTACGGGAATCCGTCGGTGTGTCCGGAGGCGAGGACCGCGAGAACGGCCTCGTGAGCGAGGGTGTCGGTGCGCGCGGTGACGCTGAGCCACCCGTCGCGCAGCACGACGTCGTTGAGCTCGACGGGTTCGGGTGCCGGCGGATTGGTCGCGGCCAAGACAGTCCACTGCGCCCTGTTCGGGTCTGCGGCCATCTCCTTGACCGTCTCGGCGACGTCGTTGCTCGCGCGGCACAACGAGCCATGGGCGAGATTGACCAGCACGGCGTGGGCGGTGGTGGTGTCGGGCAAGGTGTCGGCCAGCCGCAACAGCGGCGCCGGGTCCGGTTGCGCGCCGGTGACCGACACGATGGCCGTCGGATCGCCGGGTTGCCACTGGCGCATCGCGGCTGTGTCGCGGAGTCCGTCGGGCCAATATGGTGCCCGTCCGCCCAGGAGCAACGCGAGCTCCGGCCAGACCGGTTTGACGGACTCGAGGATGGTGCCGTGCTCGTCGTGGACCGCCAACGTCGGCCCGCGGAACCCGAAGTCCGAGCGGATCCGGATCACCCGCGGCACCTGCGGGACCAGGGTGGATGCTTCGGCGGCCAGTCGGTCGCCCCAGAGCGTGAGCACGGTGGGCCACAGCAGCCGCAGCACGATGCCGTGCACCGACCAGTCTTGGACCACTGCGTCCTTGATCTCACGTGCTTGCTGGTAGACCGCGTCTCCGCGTGGCCAATATTGCAACGGCACCACGGCGGCGGCGTCGGGGGCGTGTGCAGCCAGCCATGCCCATACCTGATCCGCGTGCCAGCGGGGCTGTCCGTCGGCGTCGCGGTGGCTGTCGGGGAATCCCGGTTCGCGCAGCCATCGCCGATCGGCGCCGAATTCCTGGCTCAGCTCGTCGTAGTTCAGTTTGTCGATCTCCCACTGCGACATGGGGCGGCCCTCCTGTTCGACTGTGCCGAATGGGTGTTTCGGCAATGGATTTCGCTGTCACCAGCCTGGTTGTGGAGCTTCACCAGGCGCTGGGTTCGGGCCGTCGGGGCCTTCGTCGGCCTGTCGGGTTGTCGT
Organism: Nocardia sp.; assembly: GCA_014360565.1. GTDB lineage: Bacteria > Actinomycetota > Actinomycetes > Mycobacteriales > Mycobacteriaceae > Nocardia. The sequence continues at coordinate 54,227 of JACIXH010000002.1, read as the reverse complement.
TGCTGTCGGTGTTCGCCCAGGTCGCGCCGCCGCGCCAGAATGGAGCCATGTGCTCGCAGGTGTGATCGGGTTCGGTGTCGGCGTAGTCCTCGCCGGTGCGTTCGGCCATCAGCAGCCAGAACGACTTCGCCGTGGGCATATGGCGGCTGGTGAGCCAGGTGTAGCCGGGGATCTGCTTGCGTATGTCGGCCAGCACGCGGGTTGCGATGCCTTGTCCCTGCAGGCTCGGGTTCACGTCGAGGTTGCCGATGAAGGCGCGGCGGCAGTGGTGGCAAATCAAATAGCTGACCTTCCCGACCGGCCAGCCGTCTCGGTCGCGGTGGTACAGCGTGATCGAGCGGACGTCGGTGGCGGCACCTGCGGTGATCGGCGGGCCGAAGGCCTCGAACCTGATGGTGCGCAGGGTTTTCCATCGTCGGTATCGTCTCTGCGGGTTCAGCGCCCGCAAAAACGGGTGGGATGGAGGTGGCCGCAGGTACTGCGCGTACACATCCTCGGCCTGCTCATCGACGTCTGCAGAATCGCTGTCGGTGTGTTCACCCACCATAGTCATTGGCCCCCTTCGGCATTGCGCCGATTGTGCCCTCGGTCACCGACAGGTTCTGCTCATCCGCATCTTCTCGGGGAGCACGGCTGAGTTCTACGTGCGCGGCCTGACGTTTCTGAGCCTGTTCACATCGCGCTGGCTCATCCCGAGCTCAACGTTCGGGCCATCGATGTGCCGGTACGGGTATTTCGCAATGAGGGCGGCAGCGATGAGGTCACCGTTGGACACGTAGGAGCCGATCGCTCTCTGCACCACGTGTTTCATGTCGTAGGAGCCGATGGGGGTGGATTTGATCGGGCGGATGTTGTCTCGCAGCAAGGCCGCGATGTTCATGATCGCGGCCTCGTGGTTGGTGAGTGCGCGTCGTTCCTCCTCGAGCGCAGCGCGGTGCTGCGCGAGGGTGCTACCCGGCTCGCGGTACACGCCGATACCGGAGCAGTTGAGCGCTGGGTTCTGTTCCATCACCTTCGCCAAGGTCAGCATCGGCCCGAGGGCCGCGGAGTTGATCTGCGGGATGGAAGGCGGCGTCGTCGCCGGGCGCCGCCGGACGGGCTCGCCGCGGCGGCGACGGCAGCGTGCGTGGTCGCACCGGGAGCCGTCGGGGATTTCACGAACGGTCAATCGCGACAGCGCGCCGGCCGCTCTCATCCCTTCGAGCACGCCGGGCAGATGCTCGCGCTTGGTCACCGAGTAACCGCTCAAATTCCCGATCCATAGATCTCGTTCCTCGGTGGGCCGGTCCTGCAGTGCCCCGCAAGCCTTTCGAACCACATCATCGAGCTCCCACCACCGTGGGCCGGAGCTGACCGTGACCGCCATTAGCGGGCCGTGCTCGGCAGCGATACCTGTCCAGAATTTGCAATAGGTCCACGTCGTCCAGGGCCGCAGCGGCGGAAGGAGCTGCGAAGAGCTGGAAGGTATTTCGGTCCCGGCTGGGGCGGCGGGGATGTTGAGTTGGCGGCGCGCGACCATGTACGGGGTATCAGTCTGGGCCTGGTGGCTGCGGACCTTGGCCTTGGTGCGGCGGTTGCGAGTCATCGTGAGCTCCGTCTCGCGGGATGTCCCACGCCCGATCCCGCCGGGGTACTTGGATGACCTGGCGTTGTCGCTGCTGCTACGCGATTCGGGCGGGAACCTTGTCTTCGCTGCCGCGGGCGGGCGTGGGCCGTCGCGGCTCGGAGCGGGCACGCGTAACCGTGCCGCAGAGAAGTTTACCGCGGACGCGTCAGCGCGAGGTCGTGGACAGCTACAGTATTGGATGCAGTAGCGCCCGCCTGATTCCGAGCCGATCCGAGCCCCGCGTGCTCCCGGCTACGATCCGGAACAAGGTCCGCCCTTCGGGCGCGGATCGCGCCGAGAGACGCTGTTGGCCAGTCATATTCACCTGGCGGGGGACGCGGGACGCTGCCGGAGAGATGGTCTGATGACTTCCAACGCGCGCCGCAAACAACGTGCCCGATCCCGCAAAGCGGCCCTGAACCTGTCCTATGCGGCCGCCCGGCACATGGTGGTCGGCACACCGGATGAGCTGACGTTGTGCCCGGCCTGGTGTGTCGAGCACCGATTTCACGAAGGTGATGGGCTGGATCCGGCCGACACCGGATTTGCCGTCCACAACGGGGTCTCGGTCCCGGTCGGCCGCTCCGAAGCGGGTGGGGACACCGCGATCCAGCTCAGTGCGACGATCGACGCGCTCCCGGCGACAAGCACGATCGATGTCGTGGTGCATGCCGGAGTCGAGGGCGACCTGTGGTGGACCTTGTCCGAGGCCGCGGTTGTGCACGCCGCACTGGGCGAGTTGATCGACGCGGCCGACGAGCCGCTGGATGCCTCTGGATGTCCGAGCTGGTGTATTCGCCACACAGTCATCGACGCGGATCGCCTCGACCCTGCGAGCGTGGAGTCGCTCCTTCACGCGAGCGCGCCGATCCCGGTGCCTTCGATCCACGTGGGCGAGCTCGCCGCGCACGTCGAGACCGATGTCGACACCGCTGGCCGTCGAGTCGACGAGATTCTCATTACCGCCGGTGAATTCGCGCCGGTGGTGTGGCTGCTCGACGCCGCCCGTACCGCGCACTCGGTGTTCGCCGCTGCACTGCTCACCGCGTCGACCGATCCGCGGTTGCCGCCGGCGGCAATCCCCAGCTGAGCCGATGCCGCCGGACGGCAGGTCAAGGCGCGCCTGCCGTCTCGGCGAGACCGGCTACTGTCACGCTGGCCGGTCAGATAGTAGTGCCGCGAATTCTGCGTGGAGCACGCAGAATTCGTTCTTCCAGGGATCCTGGAGGACCCAGAATTCCAACCCGCGTTCTTGCTGGTGATCGACGCTCACGGCACCGAGCGCTTCGAGTCTGGCGTGTCCTCGGCGTCGGCATCGTCGGTCTCGATGTCGAGGTGCATCCGGGATTTGGACGACTTGGGGGTCGGTGGTCGCTTGGAGCAGTATCCGGACGTCGGTGTCAGGCATCTGGAGTCGGCGGTATATCCGTTGGCTCTGCTCGATGTTCGTTTCCTCGGTGGCGCCGAGGGCTCGGCATCAGAACCGCGTCGCACAGTCGAGGTCGTCGAACATCGATCGCCTATATGTGCGGGTCGTCTTCGACAGCGTCGTCCGGTCGGCTGAGAAGCAAAAAGCTCAACCGGCGGAAGAGTACCTCCCCGACTGCGAGTGATTCGCCGCCACCGACAACGAGTGGGTCGGCGAGCATAGCTGTTGCGGCCAGGACCGACAGTGCCGCATTCCTCATGCCGACAGTCGGCGCGATCTGCGTGAAGAGATCACGCAGATCGCCCGCTCCACGAGCGACCACCGTCGCTTCGAACACCCATACCGGGCCATCTTCAGGGGAAGCCACGATGGCATCGAGGGCGGTAAGAACCTCGTCGGGATTCCAAGTGTCAGGGTGGGCGTGCAGCCACGCGAGAGTCTGTGCGCGTTCGTCGTCATGCACGCTCGGGGCGAGGGGCTCGTCGACCGACGTCTCGTCTACGGGCGCGGGTAGGTTCACCACGACCTGCAGGCACGTTGTTCGCAACGGGTCGCTATCGAGAATGGTGAAGAACAGCGTGCGAGTCATCGCGGCGAGTCCGTGACCGACACCGGAGACCTCGTCGAACGGATTGATCTCCCACCCAGGCTCGGAGACTGCGCGCTTGGCAAGGGACTCCAACCGGTTGACCGCGTGCGTACTCATGTTCTCTCGCCGAGCCTGCGGATTCTTCTGCGCAGCCACGGCAGCTATGCGGGCGGATTTCCACACGAGGCTGTAGATCTCGCCCAGGGACCTGTGCTCGACGAGTCTTTCGATCGCGGCCCACATTCTGGCTTGCTGGTTCACCGGGACTGCGGGCAGATTGTGCTCTTTGAGCTGATCGTTGAGGTAGCGCGCTGCTTCAGCGGCGAGGAGCTCGGCAACCACATCCAGCAGTTCGATGCGACGATCTGTGGTCATGGTGGCGGGGTTGAGCGCAGCCACAAGCTGGGCATCAAGGCGTTGCGCGGCGGCTTCTGGGCTGCTTCCGCCGGGCACGTAGAAGAAGACCTTGGTCGGATAGTACGAGCCGGTGAGTTGCGGTGTCGGCAACGTGTCGAGATCACCATTGGCAATCCGCCGTGCGGCATCGAAACTCTCGTGCACCCATACAAACGCGGCCGCAGGGCTAGAAGCCGCGATGCGTACCAGGTCCGTGTCCACCAAGTCCCCCAGGAGCTCGACAACCTTGTGTCGGTCGGGGTGCCAGGGCTCTGGCCAATCTGCGACCGGCTCGATCGGCGCGGTGCTGGGGGCGTACCGCAGCAGTGCCAACGCGGCGATCTGTTCTCGCACTCCAGTATCGGGTAGCAGCCGTTCGGGCGAGGGGAACGCTGCCCCGTATTGCTCGTCGAGAACCTCTTGTTGGATCTGGTGCCACCGATCGCGCGCGTCGTCGCGCACTTGTGCGGCCTGTCTTTTGATCCTGGCCGCGTCTCTTCCTGCTTTGCGTGCGGGGTCGATGACCGTTTGGATCGCACGCAGCAGCGAGGGAGTGCACTCGACGCAGTCGGGTGGGTTGCCGATGCACAGTTGCGCGAACGCGGATCGAGACGTGAGGCTGAGCGGCCCAGCGCATCCGGGGCATGTTCGCCCCGGAACGACTGCTCGCACCCCTGCTGCGGCGACGGAGTGGGGCTGCTGACCCCACTCTTGGGTGTCGATATCGCGGACCTTCTCACTCCATATCGGCGTCCCGAATTCTTCGGCGAACCCGTCTATGGACCAGTAGCGTTCGCCGATCGTCACGAGCTCCGGATCGGCCACATCGTCGGGAATGACGGTGGGGACGAGAGCCGACAGAGCTTCGATGCCAGTCCGCGATTCGGAAGTCTCGGTCACGCGGGAGATTCTATGTCTCGCTACAGCATTCACGTTGGCGCATCCACTGCTCCCTGCGATCGGTTCCCTGGCCCTTGCCCCGATGCACCCCAGAAGGCGGCCCTGCGGTAGCTGCCGGGAGACCGTGTAGGGCCAGGGAACCTCGTACTGACATCGCATGCGCCTGTTCGAGGACCGCCAGACGCAGCTCCGTGGATTGCCGGCCGCCTCATCGACGGCGAAACGGCGGTCCGGTCAACCGTTCGGTTCTGAGCGCCGAACCCGGGCATCGTCTGAGGAGGCATCGGATCGATCTGGCGATTCGAAACGAGGTTTCGGCGCTCGGCCTTTACGGTGCGAGGATGTCCCGTCGCAAACCAACTATTCCAGAACGCGCGCAGTTGGCCCGCGCCGCAGTGGAGTACATCGCGCACCATGTCGAGCGGGAACCTGACCAGGAGCCCTACGATCTGGCGTTCCGTGGGCTAGGCAAGATCGGATGGCTGCACTCGCAAAGTCGGGACGGGATCGCCGCCTATGCCGCCGGGTGCTGGATCAAGGGCGAGGAACCCTATGCCGGTATGACCCCGGCCGATCTAGATGACGCCGAACGGGGTCGACAAGCACAGTCGCGGCACGGCCACCGCGTCGCTGCCCAGCACAACAAGGAACTCGAAGCAGCCATCGACACCCGTGATCACACCAGCGTGCGTTGTGTTGGAGCCACAAAGTCTGGTCGTCCGTGCAACATCGGGGCGCTTCCCGGACGAAACCTTTGCCATATCCATGCGCCCGAGCTGCAATGCGGTGCGTTGAAACCCAACGGGCAGCGCTGCGCGATTGCAACCGGCGGCCGCGGTTCGTGCGCCGCGCACGGTCGCTGACTTCGTTCTCGCTGGGCCGCTGACGTTGAACATGCCAGGGGAGGGGTCGGTGCCCTCGCTGATAGCACACGTCCTGACCGGGCGGTCCTTCCCGATGTTCGGCGAATAGACGATGGCCGAGATAGATGCGGCGGCGGCCGCAGTCGACCTGCATCTGGGCGGGTGCGATTGCGGCCGTCCCAACCTCGATCGAAGAGCAGTTCAGCATGGTGCTCGATCAACGCGTCAGATGTTGGCGCTGGTTCGAGCGAATCATCAACGTAGTCAGCGTGTCTGAGTGGTTTGTTGGCATCGCCACGACGGTGAGCGAGATGGAACGTGAGTGCCCACCGCGCTCCAGATCGCGCCCACCCAGAGCTATAGCGACCACAGGGCCGTGCGCCGCCGCTGGGTGACCTGCCTCCTCGGAAAGTTCAGTTCGCGACGACGTGGTCGACGACGGCCGGGCCTTGCTGTGCCAACCCCGAGTCCAGCACCGCGGTGCGGTAGTCGTCCCAGGCCGTGAGCTTGGGCTGATCTCGGTCGGCGCCGCGCTCGACCATGCGCTCTCGGATCCGGGCGGTGTCGGTGTTCACCCACGCCGTCCGGATCTCGACATCAGTAGTCTCGGTGACTGATCGGATGTAGTCGGAGAGGAGCACGCCGCTGTCCGCGGCGGCTCGGACGTGCCCCAGGAACGGGGCATCGACGAGGACCGGGCAGCGAGCCCCGACCCTTACCGCGTGACTCAGCAGAGCCGAGTAGACGTGTGGGGCGACGACCCGGCGGTAGAGGTCGCTGTCGCGGTCGAAGGGGCTGCCGTTCAATTCCGACATCACCGATTCCTCGAGCCGCGGCGCGAAGGTATCTTTGTCCAGCACGACAGGATCCACCAGGTCGGCCAGAAACCGTGTCGCCGTGGATTTTCCCGATGCCGGGAACCCGCAGATGATCGTCACCCCGCTTGTCGCCACCGTCGCGAGCTGCCGCAGCGAGGTCAACGCAATCGACGAAAACGGTAGAGGCCGTGGAGCATTCGCAGGAATTGTCATCCGACCATGTTGCCCCGGCAGCGCGCGTGAGTCGCGGCAAACACTCGTTGACGGCAATGAGAGGTGCCACTTCACTGTTTGATGGATGGGTTGCGGATCGGATGCCGCCGTCACGTCAAGGTCGCTGCTCGGCCTCGTACAGCTTGCGCGCGTTGGCCGCTGCGGCCTGGAATTCAGGGGAGAAGCGCAGGCACTGTTCGAGCAGGGCCTTCATAGGCTCGGTGATGGTGAGTTCGGTGAATCGAGCGACCAGCTCGGCGGGGCGGTATTTCCATTGGCCGTCACGGACCTCGATGAACAGGGCGGTGAGTTCGGGGGTTGGGTTGATGCGAGCGAAGAGGGCGATGTCGTCGAGCGGGAGCTCCTCGCGGTCCAGCGCGGTGAGGATCGGCGGCCACAGGAACAGCTCCGAGATAGGGACCGTGTCGGAGCCGAGCCATTCCATGGCTGTTTCCGGCGCCATCAGGTGTTCGAACCAGGGTCGCAGGTCCCACAGTCCTCGGGATTGGTCCCAGATGTCTTGGTAGTGCTGGCGTGCGTCTGCGATCGGGTCGATTGCGGTCTCGCTCAAATCCTGTGCCTCCTTGGTATGTGGCAGCCGGGGTCGGCGGCCGTGTGGGGCAAGCAGTTGGTTGCGGTTGTTGTCAGGACTGGCGTTTCCAGGCCGGTCGTGACCTGAGTGTCTCGGCGGCGATGGTCGATTTGCCGCGTTCGCCATTGGGGCGCTCGTAGACCACGGTGTTGTCGGGTTGGATGTACCAGGCGCCGCCGGCCACCGGGGGGTCGGCGGTTTCGACGTAGACCTCGGCGCCGGTGATGTCGATGTCCACGTCTTGCTCCTACCGCTCGTGGCAGGTCCTGTGCCTGCGCACATATGAGGTTATCGAACGTATGAGCGGCCACTGGGCGGCGCGTCCAGTGTGATCAGGGCTACGGCTTCGGCGGTAGTTCGTCGGTGTTCGGGCGTAGGTTCCGGCCAGTGACACCTGAATTCGTAAACCAAGTTCTTGCGGCGTGGTCGCTGGTCCGGGCGGACCTGGAAGCGCAGTGTGATCGGGGAGTCGGTTGCACCGGCCGCGCGGCCGTCGGGACACCGGCTTGCTACCGGCACCTGAGTAAGCAAGAGCGAGAGACAGCGAAGCTCATGCGGGAGGGAGCACGGGTTTTCGTCGATCGGTGGCTACCCGCGCTGTGGCCTGCATGCTGGTTCTGGTCGGTGCCTGACGGCGGATACTGGGCAACTCCGACAGCGATCTACCAATGGCAGGACGGCCGGTGTGCGATCTGCGCGGAACCCTGGGACAAGGGCGGGCACTGGGGCATGGTGCTCGACCACGACCATAAAACCGGGCTTGTACGTGGTTGGCTTTGCCGCAATTGCAATGCAGCCGAGGGCCATTCGACCGTGGACGGCCGAAGGTTGAACTATCGCAACCGACCACCCACCACGATCCTCGGCGTGTGCCGCTTGTACAGCAAACGCGAGTCCAAGACCCGGCACGTGCCAGGGCCCGGACAGCTGACCCTCGGAGATCTGTAGACACTCCACCCCGCACGCCGAACTCGCTCCCGAATTTGCCAGGCAGGCCAGACCCCGGGCGGTCTTGCCCAGCCGTGGCGCGGGCGTCCGGATATGCCCGCAGCCCGGTGACAGCCGCGTCGATACTGTGCCCGGTCACTGTGTTGCGCACGCCCGAGGGCTTCGAAACTGGTACGGTCCGCCGCGGCCCCCAGGACCTTCGCCAGCGACATCGAGGAGATTTGCCACCGATGAGCAGCATCGACCTCATCATCCTCACCTTCAACAGCGCAGACCTGCTGCCCGCGTCGGTCGAATCGGTGCGGACCCAATCAGTGCACGCCGACGTCACGATCACCGTCATCGACAACGCCTCCACCGACGACACCCTCGCTGTCGCCCGTGCCCTGGGTATCGAGCCGATCGCCAACCCGACCAATATCGGGTTCGCTGCCGCGGTCAATCAGGCCGCCGCACGAGGCGCCGGCGACTACGTCGCCCTGCTCAATCCCGACGCCGTGCTCGGCGATGCGAAGTGTCTCGAAGCGATGCGCGAGACCCTCGACGATCACCAGATCGGTGAAGTCGGCACCCGCATCATTACCGACGGCAAGCCCTACCCCAACGGCCGCCGATTCCCGTCGACGGCCACCGCCGCCCGCCACGCGATCATGGGTGCCTTGCGCCCGGGAAATGCCGCGAGCCGCGAGTATTTCGGTGAGGCATTCGGCAACCCCGATGCCGACCAGGTCGTGGACTGGGTTTCAGGCTGCTGTTTGATGATTCGCCGACCCTTATGGGAGGAGATGGGCGGCTTCGACACCGCGTACTGGATGTATCTCGAAGACGCTGATCTCGCCTGGCGTCTGCATCAGCGTGGCTACCGAACCGTGCTTTCCGGTCCTGCGTGGGTTACCCACCACGGCGGTCGATCGAGTCGCTTCCGCCGCAACAAGTCGCTGTGGCAACACCACCGCAGCGCGGTAATCTTCTACGCCCGCACGCGCACCGGCTGGAAGCGGGTCCTGCTACCGGCTGCGATCGGCTTTCTCGGTGCCCGACTGGCAGCATTGATTGCCCTCAACACCATCCGGAGGTTCACCGTCAGCCGGTGATGCCAGGTCTGTCCGACCCGCCGCTATGCTCGGGGCGATGAGCAGCGGCGCCGACGATTCTCCTACCAGCAACGATTCCGTGTCGTTGCAGATGGCCCGACGCTTTCTGGGTCGGTCGGTGGAATTGACGATCGACCGGCCACTAAATAGCCGCCATCCAGTTCACGGCTTTCGCTACGAGGCCAACTATGGGTTCGTCGCTGGGACCATGGCACCTGATGGTGATGAGCTCGATGGCTACTTCCTCGGCGAGACCGAACCGCTCGAGACCGCGTCCGGGGTTTGTGTGGCAGTGATCCACCGCACCGGAGATGACGACGACAAGCTGGTTGTCGTGCCCGAAGGCACCGATCTGGACGACGAAAGCATCTCCGCGGCAATCGCATTCCAGGAGATATCAGGGTGCTACATCATCGTCAGGTCACGGTGAGCGCGGCCGAGGTGACCGACGATCTGGCGCTGTTCGGGGGTTAGTTTTCGGTGTCGCTGCGGGTGCGCAGTTCAGCCAGGTCGATGCGGAGATGATCGGTGGGGCGTTCGGTTTCGAGGTCGAGCCAGCGACTCAGTGCATGCCGCCGGTCGTATTCGAGTTCGTCGTCGTGGAGTTCGCCGTGGTGGTGGGTAACGTTGGCGAGGATGGACGCGGCGAGGTGGCCGGGCGAGGAGCCGCCGTAGCCGAACTGCCAACCGTTGTGGCGGTTGGTGTTGCCGCGGGGAAGCAGGTGCAGTCCGTCCGGGGCTTCGAGGAAGACCGCGATCGCGCCGGGTTTGTCCTCGTTGTCGGCGATGATGCGCGTCGCGCGGTGCCAGAGTTCGCTGTCGCAATGGTCGGGCCATTCGGCGGCGATTGTCTCGGGCCTGTGTGGTCGTTGGGCGATGAGGTTGCCGTCGAGGTCAAGGCCGAATCGTGCGGTTTCACCGCCGATGAGCGAGGCGGCGAGTTTGCGGTGCCGGCGGCCGCGGCGTGCTCCTGCTGGTTCCCAGCTGATTTGGTCGAGGAAGCGTTGGCCGACCTGTCCGCGCACGTCGGCGACGAGGGGCTCGGGAATCGACGGCATGGGTGCTTCGATCCTTTCGGCACGCAAAGTAAAGATCACCGCGTCGACGGCGCGGCTGATCGCGTCATGGAGTTGTGGGTCGGGGTTGTCGGCGAATTCATCGGTGTCCTCGGCCCACTGGCGCAGTTCGGTCAGCGCGGTGGGGAGTTGGGCGATGGTTAGCGGCGCTCCGGCGGCTTCGATCGCGGCTTGGTCGGCGTCGGTGAGCTCGACAGCGGTCATGGCCACGGCCAGATGGTCCTCGTCGAGGTCGAGCGGGAGATTGCGTGCGCGGTCGCGTATTTCGCGCGCCAGCCATGTTCGGTCCTGGGGGCGGGAATGCCGGAATCCGGCGTCGCGCCCACGGAGCAGGTCTGCCAGCGCGCGCTCACCGAATCGGGCGGTCTGTGCCCGGTCGTTAGGTTTGCGGGCCAGTAGATGAAGGGCATCGGCGTAGAGGCGGAACTCGTAGGGGTCGACGAGGAATGGCACCGGTCCGCTCGGTCCGGTCGCTCGGGCGTGCTGCCATCGGTCGACGGTTTCGATCGTGTAGGACTCGCCGGGAAAGGTTTCCAGCGGTGCCCCGATGAGCCGGTCGACTTCGTGCAGGGAGTCGAGGGGATGGAAGCTCGGGTCATCGGGTTCCCATGCGGTGCTGGCGCTGACCGTGGGTCGTCGCAGAAAATTGCGCGCTGTGCTGGTGCGGGGGATCGCGGTGCGTAGGACGGCGTTTTCGATGCGGGGGCGTTGGTGTTCGGTGCGTTGGATGTAGACGATCCAGACCGCGTCGCGGCCCCGTCCGGCCAACACGGTTTGGTTGAGTTGGGCGGCGATGTCACGGATGTCGTTGTAGAGCATGTTCGTGCTGGCGTGCAGGGTCGAGAGCACGACGACGGTCCGTTCGGTCTCGCCGACGTGGCCGGAGAACACGCGCACGTGCTGCCAGGTGACGCTGCCCGGCCAGCCGGTGGGGCGGTCGATGAGCAGGTCGACGGTGCGGCGCAGTGGTTGTTCGGCGTCGGGCAGCAGTGAGGCGACCAGGGTGATCTCGCGGCCCGCCGCGACATCGCGGTAGACCTCGATATCGGCGCGCCGGTGCAGATGGATTCGTGCGTTGATCCGAATCGGCTGTGCGAGTCGGCCTTCTTGGACGAGCTGTTTGACGCGCTGGTGAGTGCAGCCGATCCTCTCGGCGGCGTCTTGCGCGGTCATCAGATCGGTCGACATCGTCATATCAGCAATAGAAGCAAATGAACTAGCAACATTGCAAGCGTTTATGCAAAGTTGCTTTCGGTCTCGGCCTCTGCGGCTCCTTCGGTAAACCCAAGGGATCCGATCACGACCGTAAGGAATGATGACAATATGTCCGGGACCTCGTCGTCTGCGTCGACTCCGCCGAGCTGGCCTGTGCAGCCCGGCTACCGCGAGGATCTGTTTCGCGGGACGGCGGAGTACTACTCCCAGTACCGCCCCGCTTACCCTGTGTCCCTGTTCGAGGACCTACTCGCTCGGACAGGGCAAGGCGGTGGCCTCCTCATCGACCTTGCCTGCGGCACAGGCGAAATCGCGATTCCGCTGCACGATCGGTTCACCCATGTCCAGGCGGTTGACCTCGAGCCCGACATGGTCGAGGTCGGTCGCCGCAAAGCCGTCGAATCGGGCGCGACCAATATCGACTGGAGCGTCGGCAGAGCCGAGGATCCGGTGGTCACCGCCCCGGCGCAGTTGGTCACGATCGGCAATGCCTTCCATCGCCTCGACCGAGGCCTGATCGCCGAACGCGCCGGTCAGTGGCTGGATCCAGGTGGTTGTCTGGCGATTGTGGGCAGCAGTACACCGTGGAGTGGAACCGAACCGTGGCAAGCGATCGCCGTCGACGTGGTGGCTCGATGGTCCGGCGAACCGGGACGCCCGGCGAGTACGTCGCCAGCGGCCGTCGACAGCAGCGTCTCTCCGCGGCGCACCCACGAAGAGATCCTCAGGGAGGCCGGGTTCCTCGACGTCACCGAGGACCAGTTCCCGACACCGCACGTGTGGACGGTGGACGAGTTCCTCGGATTTCTGTGGTCGACCTCTTACGCCACCCAGATTCGCCAGGACCCCGCTCTCGCAGAACAATTCGAGAAGGATCTTCGAGCACAGTTGCTCGACTTCGAGCCTTCCGGACAGCTGCAGGAGTCGATCGCGCACTACTACATCCTCGGCCGCACCCCAGACCCGTCGCGCACGTGATCGCCGTCGTGAGCGGTCCACCTGGATCGGGCAAGTCCACGCTCGCCCACGCCCTTGCCGAGCGCGTCGGCATCCCGGCGATCATCCGCGACGAGATCAAACAAGGCATGGTCGCAGCCACCGTGCCTCGCGACGGTGACTTCGACGACCTCGACATTCCCGTCCTCCACGTGTTCTTCGATGTGCTGACCGTGCTGGCCCGTGGTGGTGTCAGCGCGGTCGCCGAAGCGGCGTTCCAGGACAAGCTCTGGCGTCCTGCTCTCATCGGTTTGGCCGAGCTCGCGCAGATCCGCATCATCCACTGCACCGCGCCACAGCACGTGCTCTACGACCGGATCACCTACCGTGTCGAGCACGATCCGCATCGGCGCGCACACAACGACACCGGCCTCATCGCCGAGATCGCCACCGGCACCCGCTCCGCCGACTCGTTCGTGCCGGTGAAAATGGATGTCGAGCAGATGACCGTCGACACCACCGACGGATACAACCCAGGCTTGGACGCTATCGCGCGATTTGTCACTACGCCCGGTCGATGACCTGATCCGCTGATCACCGGCCTGTGATCAGCGGCGGGTGCCGGGCGTCACGTGGAAGGACAGGCAAAGCCTGGCCCGGCCGACCTACGACCGGGACCGACCTTCCTCGATTGCGCTGGTCCCCAACTCAATTGGGGCGTCGATCACGCTACCCGCCCGCGTGACCAGCGCAAACAACCTTGTGCGGGCGTGTCGGGTCTACTGGTCGCCGGTGAGGCGATCCATCTCGTCGGCGCCGTCGTTGCAGCACGGCCCGCAGAACAGGCGCAGCTCCTGGGGTGTGGATGGGTCGGGAATGTTGTACCGGGCACGGTCACCGTTCGCGCCGGGCCGCAGACTCCACCCGCACTCCGTGCAGGCGAGCGTGGTGTTGTCTGGTTCGAGCCATTCCGGCGGCGCGGTGGATTTCTTCACCGCCATCCCGTCGGTCACCGGCTGGTAGTAGGCGAAGACCTGCCCGTTTCCGGGCGTTGGTGCAGTGCTCACGCGATCCTCCTTCGGCTGTACGCCGCCGCCGCGTCGGTCCGGTGTGGCCGGGCGGGGTGACGCTGAAAGTGCAGGCTACACAGGGGGTTCGAGGCTCTAGAGTCGAGAAACTAGAGGTCACCGTGCCGAAATTGGGTTGCGCGCGCTGGCTCGCCGACTCAGCATCGAACCCATGACCACCGCCGAGCACTTGATCGTGCGCCCGCTCGGGCCAGGTGACGAGCCAGCCTTTCTCGAACTCCGGTCGGCGATCACACAGGACGGCACTGTCTTCGCCAAGGACTACCGGCCAGGTATGGCCTGGTCGGAGTACCTTCTCGTCCAGGACAATGCGCGTGCAGGGGAGGGCTTGGCCGAAGGCGCGGTGCCGTATACGTTCCTCGTCGCTGACCTCGGTGGCGGCGTGCTGGTGGGCAGCAGCGATATCCGCCACCGGCTTACCGAGCAACTGGCCCGGTGGGGCGGGCACGTCGGCTATATCGTCGCTCCCCGCTACCGCAGACTCGGGCACGGGACAGAAATACTTCGCCAAACACTAAGACTGGCAACAGATCTCGGCATCAATCCGGCACTTCTGACCTGTCGTATCGACAACGTTGGTTCGCGCGGGGTCATTCAGGCGTGTGGTGGCACTGTGTGCGCCGAAAGTGACGATGGCATCTGTTCCTACTGGATCTGACCCGACGCCGTACAGTCCGCGCGGCTAGGTGACCGGTTCGTCAGTCGCGACGGCACCGACCAGCCGGGCCAGCCGCGCTCCCGCGTCCGGGCGCCCGAGCTCCCGTGCGGCCTTGCCCAGCCGGGCACGGGCGTCCGGATCTGCCAGCAGCCCGGTGACAGCCGCGCCGAGACTGTGCCCGGTCACGGTGCCCGAGACCGTGATTGCGGCACCGGCCTGCTCGAGCAGTCGCGCTGCTTTCGCCTGCTCCCCACCTGCCGACGATGCCAGCGGTACCAGGACCGCGGGCTTACCCAGTGCGGTCAGCTCAGCGATCGTGCCCGCACCGGCGCGGCACACCACGACATCAGCCAGCGCCAACGCGTCGGCCATCCCGGCTCCGTCGACGAAGTCGGTGACGAAGTAGCGCCCAGCCAGATCGCCGGGCAACCCCGTCGCGGTGCTCTGCAACGCCGGAAAATCGGCGGCACCGGCCTGGTGAATCATGTTGGCCTGTCCCAGCAGCGACTCCAGTGCCTCGGCGACGGCAGTGTTGATCTGCCGAGCGCCTTGGGCGCCCCCGGTCACCAGGACCGTCGGCAGCTCGCGGTCGAACTCGTTCCCGAACCGCTCGAGCGCCGCCTGGCCGCTGCCGGCGAGCACGGACTCGCGGACTGGGTTGCCGGTGACCACCACGCCGGCTGCGGCCCGAGGCCCCAGTGCCGCGACTGTCGCCTCCGAGGTCACCGCCACCTTTGTCGCGGCCCGCGCGAGCACCCTGTTGGCTAGGCCCAACCCGACGGTCTGTTCATGCACCACCAGCGGAATCCGCAGCACGCGAGCGGCCACCCCGACCGGGACAGCGACATAGCCGCCGGTGGTCAGCACGACGTCGGGGGCGAATGCGCGCAATCGGCGCACGGCTTGGGCCACCCCCGATCGGTACCCGCGCCATGTCGGTGGCGTTGGCGCGGGTGAGCATCCGCAGCGGGTTGCGGTCCCGGCGCAGTTTCCCCACGGCCACTGCGCTGAAGTCGATGTTGTCGTCGGCCGCGGTCCGCTGCTCGAGCGAGTCCGCCTGACCGAGCCACAGCACATGCGCTGGGTCGGATCCGGCTCGTAATTCGCGCGCCACAGCGAGCGCGGGGAACACGTGCCCTCCGGTACCACCACCTGCGATCGCTACCCGCAACGTTGCCGCCTTCCCACGATCGACCGAGACAGTGCGATCAAGTCTGCCACCGTCCGATGCCCCTCCCGCGGTGTCACAGAGTTCTTCGCGGTTGCCGTGGCCAAGCAGTGAGCGGTCCGGGCTTCTCATCGTGGTTCGAACCTCGAACGGCGGATCGCCGTGGTGGCGGCGCTTGCGCTTGCGACGGGGTCTGGCGATCAGCGGCCTGATCTCGACGGCCTGCCTACTCTCCTACATGATCACCGTGGTCGCCGGGGGTGCGCGAGTCGGTTGGTGTCGCGCGGCCCGGCTTGGTCCCGCTGGACAGGCGGTTCACCGCTGGGTGTTGGCCCGACCGGCGTCGCGTTTGCCGATCGGACACGTTGTTGCGTGTGGCCGCCCGTGTCGGGCCGCGGTACCAGAACAACGCCATGTGCTCGCAGGTGTGCGCTGGTTCGGTGTCGGCGTAGTCCTCGCCGGTGCGCTCGGCGATCAACTGCCAGAACGACTTCGCGCCGGGCATGTGACGGTTGGTGAGCCAGGTGTAGCCGGGGATCTGTTTGCGGATATGGGCCAGCACGCCGGTGGCGACGCTCTGCCCCTGCAAACCTGGGTTCACGTCGATGTTGCCGACAAAAGCGCGGCGGCATGGATGGCAGATCAAGTAGTTGATTTTCCCGGCTGGCCAGTCGCCCAGGTCGCGGTGGTACAGGGTGATCGAGCGAATGTCGGTGGCTGCGCCCTCGGTGATCAGCGGGCCGTAAGGCTGATACCTGATGGCACGCTGGGTCTTCCATCGGTGGTAGACCCGCCGCGGGTTCAGCGTCCGCAGGAACGGGTGGGGTGGACGCGGGCGAAGGTATCCCGCATAGGGTCCGCAGTCTGATCGTCGGCGTCGGCGGGATCGTCGGTGGATCGTGCACCATAGTCTGTGGCCCCCTTCGGCATTGCGCTGATTGTGCCGTCGACCACCGACAGGTTCTGCTTATCCGCACGTTCTCGGAAGGGATTTGCTCGTGCCCAAGTTGCATCACCTGGCCCTTACGATCGACCTCGACAAGTCGGCACCGTTCTACGCCGCGGTCTTGCCCCTGCTGGGCTACGCGCTCGAATACTGCGGTGACAGGCTGCAGGTCTGGAAGGGCTCGGCGTTGTCACCGGAGGTTTTGCTCTACGCGGTCGAAGGCGAGGACAGCCGCCCCCACACTCACGGTCGTCCCGGGTTGCAGCATCTCGCAGTCGAGGTCGAGGACCGCGGCATTGTCGAGCAGGTCCACCAGGTGGTCGTGGCCGGCGGGTTTCCCGTTGTTCACGAACCCCGGGAATATTCGGACTATTCGAAGGGATATTGGGCGGTGTTCGTGACCGACTTCGACGGCAATCGGTGGGAAGTCGCGCACATCCCGTCGCTCACGGATTGATCATCGGGGCACGCCCACGCGACATAGCAAACCGCCGCGGCATCGGGCAGGTTTCACCGAACGCGTGTAGGCCTCTGGTCTACAATCGGAGAGGATTTCAACCTGCTTCGGCTGGATCCAACGCGGTTCGACCGCACTTCGCTTCACCTTCGCGGGCGTTCGCGCCCGCCCTTCATTGCCCAGGACTTCGCGCCGGGTTCATTCGCGTCAAACAGGGCTTGCAATTTCGCAGGCTCTATTGGCCGATCAATGGACTGACTCCCATCGAGGACGTGGTCCCACTGTCTATGCGACCAACCAGCTGTGAAGGAACACGCGATGACCTCTGAATCGACTACCGACCAATTCCTCGATCACGCGACGGCAGCGCGCCTGGTCGGCCGACATCCGGCCAACGTCGGCACCGACATCCTCGGCGTCAGCCCTGACGAGAACGGTCGGTACTCGCGCCACAAACTGATCGCAGCGAGAGGCCGGCGCCGCAACATCATGAAGGCGCGAAACCGTCGCTTGGCCCGCCAGATCGGCAACGCCGACTACAGCTGGTATTACGCCGAGAAGCGGCGGGAGGAGTTCCGGCACGCTCAGATCCTCACCGAGCGCATCACCACGGACTGTGTCCGGGTGGTCCAGGGCGGCCGCGAGGGCGCGATCTGGCGTGTCGACCTCCCGAAAGGGTTCACCTGGGGGCTGACATGGGATCCCGCCGCTAACCCGTTCACCGCGCCGATGTTCTCCCATGGCACGACATGGCAGGAGGCGCTGCAGCCGTGGGTCGACCACTGCGCCTCCATTGACAGACGATGAGCGGTCAGCAGATTCATTCCCGCGCCAGCGAGAGCGGTGGGGGACATGTCGTTGTCGCTGGTAGCGGCCCGCGTGAAGGGAATCTGCTGTCCGTCTGAATTCCACCGAGACGCGCCGATGTGGGCCCCATGGTCGCATTGGATGTTCGGCACTGGCCGCCGCCGCGGCCGACCCACAGTGCCCGCCCGCTGCACTCCTCGGCTGAGCCGGCCAGTTCGAGCGCCCTGCGACGATAGGGTGGGTCGAATTGGCTAGGGAGGCAACGAACATGCACACGCCCCGACGCGCCGAGCTGGCGCATGCGTTGTTGTTCGGCGCACTGGCCGACGGTGGCGTTCGTGGTGCCGTACATGCTGCGCAATCCGGTTCAATGACCGTTGCTGTGCTGATCGCGGTGGTGCCAATAGCGTTCTTCTTCGTGGCGAGGAGGGCACGCGAACTGCGTGGTCCAGTGACAGTTCCGGCCGCGGTTGAGCCCCGCTGGTAGGCCGGGTCCGGCGGTGCTGGTGGACTACGACCCGCACTGGCCGGTGCGCGCCGGGCGGCTGCTCGTAGAGGTGCGGGCCGCGCTGGCCGGGCTCGATCCCGACGGGGTGTTGGTGGCCGAGCATATCGGTTCGACCGCGGTGCCGGATCTGGTGGCGAAGCCGATTGTTGATCTGCAGGTGCAGTTGCCGGTGCTGGCACCGCTGACCGTCCTGTCCGAGGTGCTGGCGCCGACGGGGTTCGTGTCGGCGTTCGGTGCCAGGCCGGACTCACCTGGTGTGCACCACGATATTCCGCGGCCCGGCATGCCCGCGGAGCCAAGCTTGTACGACAAGCGGCTGTTCCATTCACCGTCAGAAGCGGCGATTCTGCACATCCGCCGGCTGGATTCCCCGTTCGCCGAATGGGTGCTGCTGTTGCGGGACTGGTTGTGTGCGCACCCGGCTGAGGCCGCCCGCTACGGGGCCCACAAGCGCATCCTCGCGGAGCGATTTGGCGGTGATGTCGACTACGACGACTACACCCGCGCCAAGACCCTGTTCTTCGACGAGATCGAGCCGGACGTCCGTCGCTGGTCACGCGGCCTGGCGTGATCGCTCACCGCGGCGGTGGTGAGCCCGGCGTCCAGGCGCCCAGCAGTGCCGCGCGTTCGGCCAGCAGTCCCCGCAGCGCGGCGACGTCGGCGCCGAAGTCAGGGGCGCGGGTCATCTGCTGATCGTGGTGGCGCCGGATCAGCCCGACCCGGTCGAGGTGGTAGCCGGGGCTCACGGCGTCAGCGGCCAGGAGCAGACCCTGGTCCTCGGAGACTTCGAGCCCCATCCATCCTCCCAGCGCGATCACCAGTTCCCGGCGAAGAGTGAGGGTTGAGGGGTGAATCCGTTGGGCGCGCGGGTCGGCGCTCCAGCTGGCAGCGAGTGACCTGCGCTCGCTACGGCCCGGGGGCGGCTCCTGGTCGTAGGCGTGGTGGCTGCCATCGGGGTGCAGGTCCAACAGTGGGCAGGTCGTCCACCCGACATCGGGGTGGACGGTGAGGATCTCGATCGCGGCGGCGAGGGAGTCGCTGACGAGCATGTCATCGACGTCGAGGGTGCGAATCAGGGCGCCATGGGCGCGTGCCAGCGCGGTGGTGCGAGCGACACCCGGCCCGCCGCGGCGCCGTGAGAAGCCGATCGACACTCGGGGGTCGTCCCGGACGACGTCGGGCAGGCTGGTCAGGTCGTCGGCGTCGCCGTGGATGACCCACTGCCATTGCCACATCGGGGGAAGTTGCTGGTCCACCAGGGAGCGGTAGGCGGCCGCGAGGTGTTGCGGATCCGGCCGGTGCGCGGCGGTGACGACGGAAATCGTCTGGTGCGCGGCGCTGACAGCGATGCCGTTCATCGGCCGCTCGCGCTGGTCGTTGTGCCGCAGCTGTGGATCTGGCTGCTGCCTGGAGGAGGTCGGTCGTCGGTGCCCAAGGTCGTGAGTGTCGACGGGCCACAGGAACAGTCCGAGACCTGGCTGATTCTGGTTCCGAGTTCGTCCTCGACGGCTGCTTCGTGCATCCGATGAAGTACCCGAACGAGTCCCGCAGGTCCCACAGACCGGCGGGACTGGTCCCACAGCGCTTGGTAGTGCCGCCGCGCGCCTGCGATCGGGTCGAGAGTGGTCTCGCTCAAGCCCTGTACCTCTCTCTCTGGTGCGCGGTGAACCCCTGATTGTGCGAGCCGACGTCACCGGCCCACGACGACTAGTTACTGGGCCGCTGCTTGTGCAAGTACAGCTCGACGAGGGGCCTCAGCAGTGCCAGCTCCTGCTCGAGTTCCTTGATGCGACCGATCAAATCGATATCGGAGCGGCTGACGAGGTCGGACAACCGTTCGATCTCGACGTCCTTTTCGGCCAAGGTCTCAAGCAGCGGCGCGGTGGCCTCAGATCGCACGGCATCGATGTCGATAGGCTCGGCGGCGAGAGCTTCAGTAGGCATTGGCGCGGCGGTGACGTTTTCGACATCGCGCAGCCCCGGTGTGGTGACGGGGCTGTCGGCGCGAACAGCATTCCGGTACTTGCGCTTGGGCTTGTCGACGGATTTGGTGCGTTTGGCGGGCGCTTCGACCACTCTGGCAGCCTCACCCCAATTGCGGACGGTGGAGGGCGATGGGCCACCACCAACATGGTTGGCGAACTGTGCCGCGGTGGCTGAGATTGCCGCGTTCGCGCTGTCGGCGCCCTGGAGGTGTTGCTGTAGAGCTTCCAGGACAGTGACTTTGAACTGTTGGTCGTATCGGGGGGCGGAGGTGCCTTTGGGGGCCATAGGGATTCTCTCCTTCAGAGTTCAGCGGTACCGGTAAATGTAGAGTGCCAGGACCAGACTCTGGCAGGCTGTCGTCGAAATCCGGTGCGATCAGCTAGGCCCATGTGGGCCGCTGGGACAGCAGCGTCGGGAATTCGGTGGGCAGCACGCAAAATTCGTTGCGCCAGGGGTCTTGGAGGACCCAGAATTCGAATCCGCGCTCGCGCTGGTGGTCGTAGCGAACGGCTCCGAGTGCTTCGAGTCTGCGGACTTCGGCGTCGAGGTCGTCGGTTTCGATATCGAGGTGCATGCGGGATTTGGCCGATTTGCAGTCCGTGGTCGCCTGCAGCAGCAGCCGGACCTCGGTGTCGGGCAGCCGTAGTCGACGGTAGATACGTTGGCTGTTGTCGCTGATCGTCTCCTCGGTGGCGGCGAGGGCTTGGCACCAGAACGTGGTGGCGCGGTCGAGGTCGTCGACGTCGATCACGATGTGGCACAGGCGGCTGCGGTGGGTCACGGCATCCAACGTATGCGGCGGCCAGGGCGGTCGCCGAGGTTGATCAGTTGGTAGGCAGTCTGGGGGGTGGTCACGGCACCCGTTGACGTGCGGATGTTGTAGACCCACAGGTCGGCGAGGTCATCATCTTTGCCCCACCACCGTCGAGCCGATTCCACGGTAGCGGGTTCGGGGGCGAGGTCGGCGCCGCCTGTCCAGGTGGGCATGCGGGGGTCGTTGCGGCCGGCCGGGATCACGCGCTGGCCCTCGCTGAACAGTGGTTGTTCGCCTCGGTCGTCGGGGAACTCGGGCAGCGGCGGTAGTGGGGTGACCAGGGTGGGATCGACGGTGAGGGGCTGATTAGCCACGATCAGTCGCAGCGCTCGCCACAGGCCGGTGGTACAGGATTCGCACAGCCACGCTTTCGCACTCGAGAACTTCCCGCCCGATGCCCGGAACATCCGTACGTCGTCGAGACTTCCACACCGCTCGCACCACTTGCGCCGGTCTTGCGGTGCCGGAACTGCTGCCGGGCTGTCGTCCATATCGACTGTGCTCCAGGTTGTTTCGGCCGTGGTCTTGATTTGGCTACCTGATCACCGTAATCGACACCGTCGCCCACCTCATCGAGTGCAACGGCTCGTGATGACTGCGAGCAACTCGATATCGAGCTCACGCTGCTGCATCTGCTCGGTCCCCGCCGCCTTGTGCGGCAAGGGAATTGCCACTATTCGCTGCAAACCTCCCACCAGAATTCCCATCCGCCCATGAAGGTCATACCCTGCCTGCATGGCAGCAGGCATGACCATCATCGGCTACGCGATTCTCAACGGGCGCCTGATCGAGGCGGAGGTCCTCGACGAGCTGCGACAGCTAGGCGATTCAGCAGACGGGTTGTACGGCGCGCTCTTTGTCTACGAGCACGACGACAACGGCACGACGAAGAAGTTCACGTTCTTCACCGCGGACGCAGCATATGCTGAGATGCTGACCAAGGAGGCCGGACGCGTGGAGCTGGATCCGGAGATGCTGCGTACTAAATTCCCTGCGTACCAGCCTGATTGGGTCATCACCACCGGCAGTTGAGTCACAGTCCCAGCTCGCGGGCATGAACCACTCGCGCCGTTGATCGGTGTCCGAGCGCGGCTTTCAGCAACACTGCGAAACCGAAGAACAGATGGCTTAGCCCTGCGATCGACACCATGCAGGCGTAGGTGTGGTACGCCTTGTCGCCAGGGTCCTTGGTCAGATCCACGAGCGCGTCTCGACGAGTTCCGAAATGGATTGTCCCGCCATAGTTGTAGGTCAGGATCAACTCCTCGGGACGGATTCCTCGAAAGCTCACCGGGTCGTTCTCGGTCGCGTTCGTCACTTTGCGGCACACCAGCGTATTCAGGGTGTGGTTCATCAAATCAGCACGGGCTTGCGACCACTGTGTGAGAACCACGCGCACATTCTCTTGCTGATCGGAGGGCAGCTTCGCGAGCGATTGGAACAGTCGCCCTTTGATCTTGTCGAACGATGCCTCTTCCTGGCCCGATTGCAGCTGACGAAACGACACTGAGGCGGCCACGAACGCCTCCTTGTTCGGCAAGTTCGCCTCGACGGTCCAATCTTGACCGTCTCGCATCCGCACGATCAGCTGGTCGTCGTGGGCAATCGCGGAAAACCCTGCCAACTCCTCACACGTCTGGATGAAGTGCTCCATCAGCCGCCGGTCATCCGCTGAAATCGTCATGGCCGGAAACGCGGCGGGATCTGGCAACTCGAACAGGTAGGTCAGCTTCTCCCAATGGTGAGTAATCGCCTTACCGCTATCAGTCGAGTGCTCCACCAACGGTGCAGGAAACCGAAGTGGCACAGGATGCACCGTCGACTCGAGGGGTACAAAGTCGAATAGCGCCGTTCCCCGCAACCAATCTTGCCGAATTCCAGTGCACTTCACCGCCAGTGTGATCGGCCCCGATTCGAACGTCATGATGTTGCCTACCTCGGGGACAACACCTTCGTCATCTACCGCTGGCCGTGTGACGGTCGTCGTCGATCGAGCGTTCTTGCGCGCCGCCGCGGCCATCGACCGCCGCTGCTTGCGATTCGGGGTGCTCATCGGTCTCCCTCGTTGCCCGGCTGTCTTTCGTGCCGACTATTCACCGCGAACAGCGGTTACGAACATTCTGTCGCCGGGAACGCCGATCGACCCGAATGTGGTTGTCGCGCCGGATCGCTGTGCTCAGGGGGTTGGTTGCCAGTGGAGTTCGAGGTGTTTGTGTCCACGCAGGCGTTCGAGCCAGGTGGGCTTGACGATGATGTGGATGTCGGAAGTGAGGACGGCGTCGCGATGCGTGCGCAGAGCTTGGTCGATCGCGCCTTTGGTGGCCTCGTCGCCGTCCATGTCGCTGTGGGCGACTGTTCTACCGGTGTCGCGCAGATGCGAGCCTTCGGCGTCGACCTGGGCGAGCCCGAGGGCCACTTCGGCTGCCTGCTGGTGCGACAGGTTGTCAGGATGCAGGAGGGGCTGCCCGAAGGTGTTCAGGGCGAATTGATTCCCCACCTGATAGGCGCGGTGGGTGAGGACGAGAGTGAAGACGTTGCTCATGGCTGTTGATTCCGTTCGCCGGTGTTGGGTCGGGTGGGTGCGCGGGATCGGTGTTGCGACTGGGCACGACTGGGCTACTGCTCCCCGAAGGGGCTGTCGAGCAGTAACTGCCAGCCGTCGGTGTCGGGTTCGGGTCGCCCGGCTGCGGCCCACTGGGCGTGTTGTTCGCCCCATTTCCACGGCTTGTCGAAGTAGTCGATGACGTCGGTGGTGGTGGTGAGCCAGTCGGCGGCGGTGAGGATGTGGGCGAAGCCGACGAGGGTGCTGTGGTCGGCGTACCAGGTGGTGGGGGCTTCTAGTACTGCGGTCAGGGGGATCTCCAAGGTGTGGTTGGGGTTCTTCGTGCGCCCGCGGCGAAGCGGGCTGAGCTGTCCACCCCAGACGAGGTCGGCGGGGTAGAGGCTCTCGCCGGTGCGGCCAGAGCCGCGGCCGACGGATTCGATGCCCCAGCGGTTGAGGGTGTCGCGGGCGGTGCGGGCGTTCTTCACGCCGAGGACGATGGCCGCTTCGGTGGCAGTGAGCAGCGACTTGGCGAGGAAGTGGTCGCAGTCGGTGATGCCGCGCTCGCGCAAAGTGTTTCGGGCTTCGGTGTGGTCGAAGTGTGCGGCGCTCATGTAGCAACAGTACTGCATTATGCAGTACTGCACAATGCAGTATTTGTGGATGGTCGGCGGTGGGTGCGATGACGCGCCGTAGTCAGCGGGTCGGGGGCGCCGCCGTGGAGTGGTCGAGGAAGAAGACCTGGTTGGCGCGAATGGTGTCGCCGTCGACGTCGATGAGTCCGTTGGTGCGTAGCTTGGACAGGTAGGTGCCGAACGTTCCGCCGGTGGGTTCGAGTTCGGCGTGGGCGGCCAGTTCGGCGCGGGTGATGGTTTCGGGCCAGCGGTCGATAACGACGTTGAGCATGGTGCGTGCACCGGCACGCAGGACCGATTCCCATTGTGTGCGGATCTCGGCGCTGGTCATGGGGGTGCTGGTGGCGGCTTTCCCGACGTGGGCGAGGCCGCGGTCGTTGAGGCACACCAGTTTTCCGTAGAGATCGATGAGCCCAGCTCGGCGCAAGGTGGAGAAGTAGGTGTTGAAAGTGCCGCCGCTGGCCTTGAGCCCTGCCAAGCTCGCCAGCTGGGCGCGGGTGATCTGGAGCGGGTACTGGCGGGCCAGCACGTCGAGCATCTTGCGCGCGCCGGCCTTCAACGCACCGGTCTCGGTCCGATCCTCGACCACGATGGCCGCGGGCTGGTGACCGTTGCCGACTGCGTCCGGTGCGGGAGTGGGCGCAACGGGTGAGGTGATGGGCGATGCGGTGGGCAGTGTCTGGGGTGTGACCGAGGTCAGGGTGCTGCGGATCATCGTGGTGAGGGCTTCGAGCTGGTCGGCGGTCTCGGCCAGCAGTGCGCGGTCGGCGTCGCCGAGGACGGGGACCTCGATGCGCTCGACGCGGGGTGGGCGCGCCCGTAGGTCGTCGAGTTTGTTCTGCAGGTGCCGGATTCGCTGCTGCAACTGTGGGCTGGCGGCGGTGTCGGGTGCGGTGGGGGCGCCCAGATGGTCGCGTACTCGGTCGAGATCGGCGGCGTCGACAGGGGCGAATGAGGTGGGCTGGATCTGGACTCGACCTTGCTTCGGTGTCGCCGAGGAGTCGAAGGTGTGGCGGCGCCGGACTTGGATGTTGGTCAGGATGTCGAGCCAGCCTGGTGACCACACCCAGGCGGTGCCGACGGGCAGGGAGGGCAGGCTGGCTTTTACCTGGTTCGCTTGCTCGGGCTCGGCGTGCACGCGCACCCATTCGTCGATCGCGCCGATGTCGTGGGTGCCGGTCATACGTAACGCGATCAGCATTTCGGCCTGGGACAAAATGTCCTTGTGCAGCGTGGCGGCGCGCTGGGTGATGCTGGTTGTGCCGATCCCTTTGGCGCGGCCGCGGCGCTGGATGTCGTCGTAGGCGCCGAGCAGCCGGGCTTGGCCGGCGGTCGCACGTTGTGGGGCGAACAGGTCGGCTTCGTCGATGATGATGTGCAGCGGTTCGCGATTGCGACGAAACAGGTGTTCGAAATATTCGGTCACCCAGTGCCGCTGCTGGGTTTTCGAGAACCGCGACAGGTCCACAACGAGTGGAAGAGGTTTCTCGACGATCAGGTCAGCGACAGCGATACCGGAATCGGGCGGCAGGTCGAGGTCTGCGTGGTCACCGCCGAGGATGGTGACCGGCAACCCGGGTCCGTCGCCGTCGGCGGCTGATCGCAGTCCCCACCACACCCCGAGGGGGTCGATCACGCATACCGGCAAGCCAGCACCGATCATCTCCTCGGCCAGCACCGACGCGGCGTAGGTTTTCCCCGCACCGCGTTTGGCCAGCACGACCAGCGTTTCGGTCACCATTTCCGGTGGCAAGGAGAAGTTCTCCGCGATCTGCAAAGCCACGTTCCGCACCTCCTCAACCGGCCCGACGTGTTGGGGATCAACGCAGCCCAGCTCGACGCGATCTCCCGCACATACCCGTCCATTGTCGCACAAATACGCAGGTAGAACGCTATTTATTTCAGCAACCCACAGCCTGTGTGCCTAGCGCGCGGCTTGCCGCGTCCAATGCCGTCCCGCAATTTTCATGTCTCCAGCCTGACTGGTGTAGCAGGCGCAGCAGCAGGCGTCAGCGGTCACGGCGCAGGCGCGCGACACCGATGACGACTGTTGAAGTAGGCGCAGAGCTGTCTGGCCGGCGTCCGCGGAAATCGTTCGCAGTCGGTGTTCGGCACCGAGCCCGCGCGTCCCCGGCTATCGACTTCCGCGCCAAGTCCAGTCGTCGTGCTGCAGGGTTCGGACGGAACGGGGTTGGTGTCGGACCTGCCCCGTAGTCTCTGGCTGCTGTGTTGACCACGAGGTTGAAAGAGGGCGCGCGCTGTGACGGATTACCTGGAGTTTGACACGGCTGTCGATTGGCCCGCTCGCATAGATGGCGACGGGGTCCTTGCCGAGGCAGTCGTTGCGGCGTATGGGAAGCAGCAGGATTTCAGTGGTTGTAGCTGGATCGGCGGTCGGAACCCGGTCGACGTTCGCTGGTCCGACATCACTGTCGATTGCAAACGAGCCTTTCTGAAAGAGACATGGGGGCCGACCGGGATTAAGGTGCCGAGTCTCGGGTTCATGGGCGCGGGTCGTGATGTGGAGGCACGCGTTGAGTATGTGACGCATTACGCGCTGGTGTACTTCCATGGGTATTCCCGATTTGACATCGCCGCGGACGGTGTCGTGACGGCCACGACGCAAAAGCCCACGATCTATTTGGTCCCGGCCGATGGCATCAACGCACACTTTCGTCCGGAGTTTCTGAAGGACGGTTCGCGAGAGGGCAAGGGCAAGAACCTATTCGTGTCGCTCGACCATGTCGACAGGTGGCGAGTGTTCGGGCCTGTAGTCGGCTCTGTGCGTATCGCAGGCGGATCGGATCAAGTGCAGGCGGATACATCTAGCCGATTGGACGACGAGACCATTTCGAGCTGATGTAGCGCGTCAGCGACGCGGTCGCGGGCTTGTTCTCTTAGCTCGCCCGCCGCGAGTGATTCGTCAGGTCGGCTGTTCGCCGCTGAACAATTTACGCGCTTGTGAGTCGATGTCGGCGTCGCGTTCTTCGTTCTGTTCGGTCATTCGAACCAGAATGTTGTTTTCCGGGCCGTTACGGTCGTACAGCAGCGACTCTACAAGCGCGAGCTTGACCCGCTCACGTGCTTCGAATCGATCGAATTCGCCGACGGTTTCCCGATGCTTCTCACACCACGCGTCGAGGTCCTCCATAATGCGGTGGTCATCCCAATGTGGTAGCAACGACGAACTCCTTCTGGTGCGGGCCGCATCAACCCTACCGTTAGGTCTTTAGTGGTTTGCGACACGCCTTTGCAGCGATGCCCGGCGACGAACTTCTCATTGGTGGACTTCCAATGTGGACCGGGTGCAGCAACGTGGTGGCCGAGGATTCGGTCTGGGCAATTGGCAGGTGGCTCTGGACGTTTCAGCGCTCAGCTACTACTTCTTGAAGTGCAGTCGATATGGCTGCCCGCAGCGGGTCGTGCCTGGATCCGAGTCGGTGTTCGGGTGCCTCGCGGTCAAGTCCGTAGAGCGCGACCGGGCCTATTCGTAGGTGGTCGGGTTCCCACTGGTAGCGGGCGTGGATGTGGCCGTGTAGGTGTTGCCACTGGTTGCCTTGGACTTCGTAGTTGATGCGGAGAAAGTCTGGGTCTGTGGCTCGGCATGCGCGCTCGACTGCTTCGCCGAGGAGCACCAGGTCTTGTATGAAGGTGAGGCGGTCGGCCCGCGGTAGTTCGGTGAGCTGGTCAGCGTTTCCGTCGTGCATGAGTATGCAGTACCCGGGCAGGTGCTGGGTGCTGCCCATGACTGCCCAGCCGCTGCGCATCCGGCCGATCACGGTTGGGTTGGTGCCCCGCCGCGCGGCGCCGATCGGATCCTCGAGGTAGTCGATCGACTCGCTGTTTGACTCGATTTCTGGCATACCGGCTTCCCCGTTCCTGGTGTCGCGCGAGCCCAACGCCGTGCCGTGGCTTGAACTTTGGCAGAATTTCGAAGCCATGCTGATCGTCGAGCGCTCGACGATCAGCATGGCTCGATCAGCTCGATCAGCTCGATCAGCTCGATCAGCTCGATCAGCTCGCCTGTGCGACTTCTGAGGCGATGGTCTTCGCTGCTTCGGCGGGGTCATCTGCGCCGGTGATTGCCCGGCCAAGGACGAGAATGCTTGCGCCACTGCGAATCGCTTCGGTCGGTGTTGCGACGCGCTGTTGGTCGTGGACTGCGCCACCGGCCGGGCGGATTCCGGGAACGACGGTCAGGATCTCGGGTGCCGTGGCGCGGATGACGGACAGGTCGCTGGCCGCGCAGACGACGCCACCGCAGTTTGCTGCGACAGCGGCGGCCAGTCGCTCGTTGAGCAGTTCCGGTGATGCGTCGGGCGCGCTGGTCAGCACGGTGACCGCGAGCACGGTCGGCGCTGCAAACCCGGCGTTGCTCGCGCCTTCGCTCAGTCCCTTCACTGCAGCTTCGAGCATGGCAGTTCCGCCGCCTGCGTGCACGGTCAGGAATTGGACGCCGAGGGCCCCGAGAACGGTGCTGGCTCCGTAGACGGTGTTGGGGATGTCGTGCAGTTTGACGTCGAGGAAGACGTCCATGCCGATGTCCTGGATGGCGCGCACGGCGTCGCGTCCGGCCGCGCTGAATAGTTGGAGTCCGACTTTGGCGACGCCGATGTCGGGTTGCACAGCTTTGGCGATGGACACCGCGGTGTCCAGATCGCTGGTGTCCAGGGCGATAGCCAGCCGGTTTCTGACCGCGGTGGTGGAGGTGGACATCGGGGTCTCCTTCTATTCGTTGTCGAGCGGTGCTTCGTATGTGTCGAAGGTGATGACGCCGCCTTGAGCGGGTCGAACGTTGATGACGGCTTCGAGCGGTTCGCCTGTGGCGCCGTAGGTTCCGTGGATGTGTTCGATGACGATGTTGTTCGCGTCGATGCCGAACAGTTCCTGCTCGGAGGTGGTGGCGTGTCGGGCTCGGATCTCGTTGGCGGTTCGCGTCACGGTGTGCCCGGCGTCTTCGATGAGGGCGACGACCTGAATGCGGTCGGCGGTTTCGAGTTCGGGAGCGGCTGCGGCGATCGCTTCCGGGAAGAACAGGATCGTGTCCTCGGTCGCGACGTCGTCGATGAAGGTGCGGCTGTTGCGGCGCATAACCCGTGCGCCTTCTTTGACGCCGAGCAGGTGCGCGATCTGCAGTGGGGCGGGTGCCCATTCGCGGCTGACGGTGTCCTTGCGGACGTTGCCGCTGACGTCACCGGCGAAGACCAGTCCGCGCGCGGCGCGGGCACGGGCATAGCGACCGTTCATCGGCCACCGAGTGCCGCGCAGTTCGGGCGGGGTGGGGACCGCTCGTAGCCCGGGCCGAGCGATCACCAAGCCTTCGGCGACCAGTTGTTGCACAGCTCGTCCGGCGGTCTTCATGTTGACGTCGAAGCGTTCAGCGACCTCGCCGTTGCCTGGAAGTGGCGCGGCGTCGTAGTCGCCGGCGAGCACTTCGGCTCGCAGCGTGTCTGCGATCGAGAGGTATTCGGGCTTTTTGGGCATAGCAAAGACGCTACCGGATTGCTAGTGGATATCCGCAAGCCCCCCACCACCTAGTACCTATCCACCTGGTGGACAACCCCTAGATTGGTGGGTACCGTGTGAGATCCAGGTAGCCCGTGCACAGCTTCCGAGCACCGCACATCGAGGCAACGACATGCGCGTTCACCCGCGCGGTTCGCTTTGTCCCGGGCTGTCTCAGGGTGGGAGGAGAGCCGAATGCGCACACTGCCAAGGATCATCAGGCCGCAGAGTCCCGCGAAGATGTCGACCCTCGACCGACGAGTGTTGGTGACCGGCGGGAGCGGGTTCATCGGCTCGGCAGTGGTCGACCTGCTGAGCGAGGTCGGTGCGGAGGTAATGTCAGTCGACCTCGTAGGGCCGCCACCAGGGCGCCGGTCGCCGCCGCGCATGGAGTTGTGCGATGTCCGCTCGGGGCGATTCGTTGATCTCATTCGAGACTTCGCCCCGCACATCGTCATTCACCTCGCAGCCCAGGTACTGGTCTCGGCGGCTATCCGCCACCCTGAAACCGACGCCGAGGTCAACGTGTGCGGCACGATCGCCGTCGCCGAGGCCGCAGCGGAAGCCGGTGTCGAGCTGCTGGTCTTCGCAGCGTCGTCGGCGATCTACGGTGCGACAACCGATCTTCCGGTCTCCGAGGAACACCGGCCGGTGCCGACCAATCCGTACGGCATGAGCAAGGCCGCCGCGCTCAGCTACGTCGAGTGGTTCTCGGACCAGGACAGATTGCCATCAACATCGCTGATTCTGGGAAATGTCTACGGGCCTGGCCAAGCTCCAGACCGGGCAGGAGTGATCAGCCGCTTCCTCGCCGATACCGCCGCCAGTCAGCCATCTGTATTGCACGGCAACGGATTCCCGACCAGAGACTTCGTCCACGTGCAGGATGTCGCCGCAGCAGTCGTACACGCGTGCGTGTCCGCGCCGGCGGGCCGGGTGAACATCGGCAGCGGCATCGAGACCAGTGTGGCCGAAATTCACTCGATGGTTCGCGATGTCACCGAACGCGAGGCGGCACCGAGTTCGGTGAGTTCGGTTCCAGGCGGCATCGAGCGGATGTGCCTGCGGATCGACAAGGCCGCAGCAGTTTTGGACTGGGCGCCTCGGATCGGCTTGGCCGAGGGAATAGCTGGACTGGCCCGATCAGCGATGGGAGCAGACGCATGAGCAGTAGCACCTGGCGCACGTTCGGTATCGACCTGGGAACGGTCACGGTTGCCCTCGAAACCGACCACGTCGACTTGGTCCGGTATTTGCGCGAGTTCTATCAGGTCACCGGCGGTGGCCCAGCCGAGTACCCGGCGGCCTGGACGATTCGCGCCAGGTCACGGACGCCGGAGCCGGACATGGCGTTGACACCGTGGAAGGTCGGCTACCGGGCCGACCCAGCGGGCCGGGTATTGACGATCCACTCGACAAACGAACGCGACCTGGCGATCACGACCCGTAAGGCGATCCGGGAGCTGCTGCTCGACTATTGCGAGGCCCGCCGCTACACCATGCTGCACGCGTCGGCGGTCGCCGACGACAACAGGGTGATCCTCGTGATCGGCGACAAGGGCAGCGGCAAAACCACCCTGGCGCTCAATGCCGCGCTGACACGGGGATACCAGTACCTGTCCAACGATCATCTGATCCTCTACCGCGGCACCGACGGTCTGGTCATCACGTCGCTACCCACGCCGATCCCGATCAAGATCGGCACCTATCTCGACTACGAGGATCGACTCGGTGAGCCATGGGAGAACGAGGGAGTCGACATCGACGCTTTCCGCAAGATGCCTCGGCTCGCACGGTACGGGCGCGACCGCAGGCTGCTGTTCACCTTCGCGCGCCTCGGACAGCCCAACCCGGTGCACACCGCTTTGGGGCAACGCGACGTCACCGTGGTGCTCGCTGGCTACGGGCCCAATGGTGACGTGAGTGTTCCAGCGCACGTGGGAGATCCGGCAGCGGCGCTGTGGCCGCATGTCCGGTTCGACTGGGTTTTCGATCCGGACCTCAACACCCGCTATCTTCCCCGCCGTGAACGGAGTCGCGACGACTACGCCCACGACTCCCGGGGTCTGTTGACTGACCTCGCAGCCTGCTCGCGGATCGTGCAGTGGCGCCATCGCGGCCAGCTGGGCCCGTTGTTGGACTGGCTCGCCGACGAGTCCGATTCGGGGGTGACGGCATGGACCCGATCGTGAGCGTGATCGTGCCGACGCTCGACCGGCCCGCCGAGGTGGGGCAGGCGTTGGCGAGCATCGCCGCCCAACGCGGAGTCGACCTGCACGAAATCGAAGTCATCGTGGTCAACGATGGAGGCTCCCCGGTCGAGGACGTGGTGCAGGATGCCCGCGACCGGGGATTGGCGACCCAGTTGATCAGCCATCCCCATCGCCGTGGCCTTCCGTGCGCCCGCAACACCGGCATCGAGCGCGCGCGCGGAAGCTATGTCGCGTTTCTCGACGACGACGACCTCTTCCTGCCCGACCACCTCTCTACCGCCCTGGCCGCCCTGGAATCGGGAATCGACGCGGTCGCCACCACGTGCCTGGTCGCCGAACATCGAATCCACCCGAGCACCGCGATCGGGCCCATACTTGCGGCCACGACCCCGTGGGATGCTGCGTTCGACCCGGTGTTGTTGGAGGCGTGCAACCTGTTTCCCGTCCATGCCGCGGTCCTGCGGTCGCCCCGCGCCGGGACGGCCCGCTTCGATCCAGGGTTGCCCGCGATCGAGGACTGGGATTTCTGGCTGCGGTTGACCCGCGAGCACGGCTACCGCATCGCGCGATGCGCAGCGCCGACGGTGATCTACCACCGGCTCCCTGCGACGGGCAGCATGATCGGCGCGGTAGCCGACAACGCCGCCGCGATGGCGCGCTTCGGCGCGCTGGTCCGCCGGATGTGGAACCGATGGCCGACCAGCACAGACAGATCCCACCGATTCCGGCTCTACACCTCCATCATGTACTGGCAGGTGCTCGGCCAGCTCACTGCCGGTGGACTGCTGAACCCGCACTACTACCAGCAGTCGATCCATGCGCTCGCCCATGCCTGGCGCGAACCCGACGCCGAGACCGATCTGATCGAGCGATTGACCGACATCATCACAGCGACCGGGGAGGATGCCGATGAGCGGCGCACCGCTTGATCTCGATACCGCCACTGCAAAACTCACCGAGGAACTCGGCGCGGATGTCACGGCCGGTCGCGTTCTGCGCGCCACCGACAAATCCCTGCTGGTCGTCGGCGACTATCATGGCCGAGCGGCCGTCATCAAGGTGTGCCTGACCGATGAGACGTTCTGGCACAACAAATTCGGCCACGAGATCGGCATCTACCGGGCGTTCGAGATATTTCCGCCCCCGACGCGGGTACCGGA
This sequence comes from Nocardia sp., assembly GCA_014360565.1. Lineage (GTDB taxonomy): Bacteria > Actinomycetota > Actinomycetes > Mycobacteriales > Mycobacteriaceae > Nocardia. The sequence goes on along the minus strand of JACIXH010000002.1, from coordinate 21,065 downwards.
ACTGATCCACGCCGCGAACGGCCGGGTCATTGTCATCGAACACATCCCCGGCCGCGTCGTGGACACTGAGAGATACCCAATCGACCCGATCACCCCGGCGGTATTCGACGCGACCGTGAACACCCTGCTCGGATTCGGCGCATGGAACCCACCACCGGGAGCACTGTCGCCTGTGTTCGACTACCCGGATCGGGTCGAGCGCTACCACCGGATCGGGATCTTCGACGATGACGACCGAATCGCACTTCATCGACTGATCGCCGCCGTCGGACCCATCGACGCGGTCGCGCACGGCGACCCACTGCCGTCGAACCTGCTGATCACCGAAGACGGCAGCTGTGTCCCAGTCGATTTCGAGTTCACCGGGCTCTTCGCGGCAGGGTTCGACCTCGCAATGCTCCACACCCTGCTGGCAAGCACACCCGGCGCACAATCGAGCATCGAAGCGATCGTGGCCGAGACCGACATCGAGACACCGTTCTTGCTGAACCAGGCAATGGTGCTCTCGCGCGAACTACGTCTGCACACCGAGCTCGACGACGGCGAGTTCCGCACCTCCAGGCTGGCGTTGATCGAACCGCAATGGGAGGCGGTTCGCGCCAGCCTCCACGATCGGCGGTAGACGACGATGCACATCGCGATCGTCCACCGAGACCTGCACTCGATCGGGCGCGGGGGCATCTGCACTCTCTACCGTGCGCTGGCCCCTCTTCTACGCGACGCCGGTCACGAGGTCACTCTGATCACCCAACACACGCCACATCCATTGTTCGAGACCGGTATTCGCATTGTGACGTTGCCGCGCACCGAGGAGCTGACCGCCCACCGCCGGGCGGTGTCCGAGGCATTGGTGGCGCTGCGGCCGGATGTGGTGGAGTCCTCGTCCTGGGAAGCTGAAACTCTCGAATACCTGGGCCTTCCCGCTCAGGACAGGGCACCGGTCCTGATCCGCGGCGATCTGCCGGCCGCCACCATGCGCGCGTGGCCGCGCCTGATCACCACCGAGCACGAACTGCTACGCGTCGCCGACATCGTCGTGGCGGTCAGCGAATTCGCCGCCGCAGATCTCGCCGCCGCCTACGGCATTGCCCGACCGCGCGTGATCGCCAACGGCGTCGACCGGAAACGGTTCCGAGCCGGGCCGATCTGCCCACCTACCAGCGGAGAGCGGATCACTCTCGGGTCCGAGGGCCGCATCACTACCAGTCGTCGGCTGGACGACGAACTCACTGCGCCGCCACCCTGGACCGATCCGCCAGGTCGGCGACACCGATTGGTGTGGGTCGGCAAGACCACGCCGATGAAAGGCTGGGATCACCTCGAACGGCTCGCCCGCGAGCTCGCCGACTGCGCCCACATCACCGTTCTGCTCGGCCACGCCCCGGCGCTGACACCGATCACCCTGACCGGCACCGAAACTAACGTGACGATCCTGCGCGATCTGTCCGATGCCGACCTGCCCAGCTTCTACCGCGCTGCGGACTACCTGCTGTCGACCTCGAGGTGGGAAGGCTTCGGTCTGGCCATCGCCGAGGCGCTCGCTTGCGGCACACCAGTCCTGCTACCTGCTGACCTGGGCACCGCCCCGGAACTGCTCGCCGCCGGCGGCGGATACACCTATCGCACCGGACAAGACATTCGTGCTCGCCTCAACCAACTCGCGCAGCCCAGCGGCGTCCTCCCGGCCGCACTCGAATGGGGCAGGTCCGCATCGCAAACCCTCGCGACCTACCAGACGTTGCACTCACACCGGACAACGCAATCGAAAGCATGACCAATGCGAGTCTTGATTCTCGGCCCGAACCATCCGGGAGGCAGCCTGCCGCCCTACCTCGACGCCCTCACCACCGGGCTGCGCGAGATCGGTGTCCTGGTCGACCGACACGGTTCGACCGCCATTCCCTATGACCAGGACAGTCAACGATTCTGGTCGATCGAGCGCATCGTGGCCTCGGCCCGTGCACTGGCCGACCAGATCGACCCCGCAGCCTATGACGTGGTGGCACTGCACGCGGGAAACCTCGAGATCGACCATCTCGTCGCCGCCTTCTGGCCCCGCCGTTCGCGGCCCCCGATCGTCTACCACATCCACACTCTCGACCCGACCCTGTTTCGTGACCATGTGCCCCATGCGCGGTGGCACCGCGTTGTGCGAGAACAGATTACGGGCGCGGACGGGTACGTCTACTTCGGCCAGCACGCCGAAGCCCGACTGGCTGTCACCAGTCCCGCCCTGTGTAGTGGTCAGGTCGCCTGGCTGCCTACCACGATCCCTGATGGCACGCTGCCGAGCCCATCTCCAGCCCTCGCCGCCGCTTTACACGTGCCGCACGGGCTGCCCGTAATCAGCCTCTACGGGTTCGCGGCCCCATGGAAGGACGCCGGGCTGCTCACCGCAGCTCTTCGGTTGATGCGCCAGCCCGTCAGGGTCGTTGTGGCGGGCCAATTCTGGGATGACGCCACCGCACCTACCGCTGCTGTTTCACCCGGCAAGCCCGTGCGAATCGGTGTCACCGAGTTCACCGTCGTCGCCGAGTACGTCGACGCCGCCGGTCGCGCTGCCCTGATTCGCGCCAGTGCCGCCGGGGTGTTCCCCTACCGGGACCACCCGAGCTTTCAAGGCAGCGGAGCCATCGCCGACTACCTCGCTCACAATGTGCCCGTCATCGCCACCGATGTCGCCAACATGGCCGAACTCATTGGCGACGCGGGCTACGTCGTTCCCGCCAACGACCCCGTCGCGCTCGCAGCAGCGCTCGACATGATCGTCACGAAGGGATCGACCGCCACAGAATTCGCCGACCAAGCCTGCCGACGAGCGCACCGGTTCAGCGCCGCCGCGCACGCCACGCGCTGCGTTCGGCTCTATCAGCAGGTCATCGACCGCGGAATGTGCAGGTCTTCATGAGCTTCGCCCGACTCATCCTGGTCCGCCACGGTCAGGCGCACTGCAACGTCGCTGCCATTGTCGGCGGGCCACGGGGCTGCACCGGTCTCACCGACCTCGGCCGCGACCAGGCAGCCCGGCTTGCCGCAAGGCTGCGCGCCGAGCACGCCATCGAGCCGATCACCGCCGCCTACACGAGCCCGCTGCCCAGAACCCGAGAAACCGCCGACATCATCGCCGAGCAGCTCGGGTTGCCGATCAGCGTCGAGACCGACCTGAGAGAGCCCGATTACGCGCAGGCCGACGGGAGACCCTGGACCAGCGTCGTCGCGGACTTCGGCGATAGTCCTGCGCTTCGGCCCCACCGGCCGATCGCGCCCGGCGCGGAAACCTGGGCGGCCTTCCTGGACCGTGCCCGCGCTGCTCTCGCCGCGATCCTCGAACGGCATCCCGAAGGCACCGTCTTAGTCATAGCCCACGGCGAAACAATCACTGCCGCAACGTATCTGTTCCTCAACCTGTCCACCGCGACCCGCGCAACGGCGGCGTTCGCTGCCCACAACGGCGGCATCACGATCTGGGAGAAGCAACCATTGGCTTGGACTCGCCCTGACGACGGCTACCGATGGACCCTGCTGCAACACAACGACACTGGCCACCTCAGCGAGACGTAGGAGCGCACTTGAACACCAGGCCTGCGTGGTCCGGGCACGACGGCCTGGTGGCGTGGACCACGAACACCGGGCCGGATGGGTCTCGCTGCGATGGAGCTTGTGGCGTCGGCCGCTGAGTCCCGTGTCGTCACGGAGCGAACGATTCGGAGGCAGGTGCTGGGGTGCCCTGGTGGTAGTACATTCGCCATTCGGCGGCCGCGTTGTTTTTGCGCCACAGCGAGCATCGCAGAACGTGTCGCCCGTCGCGATGGGTTTCGTAGGTCAGGTGTACGAGGCCAGGGGCCAGCAGAACACCACGAAGAGCGGAAACCTCGACCTGTTCGTTGTTGTTCGCGCCTGTCATCGTCGGCAGCTCGGCCAGCATGTGGGAACGATCCCACTGTCGACCTGACGCGCCGACCTCCACGAATTCCGGATCTAGCAGCGCTTCGGCACGTTCGCGCGAGCGCCGAACCGCTGGGTCGAGGAGTTGCATTTCCGCTGCAACAGCTTCTCGCACGGCGTCTTCGGCGGTGCAGACGGGCGGAATCGGGCGGTCGGTCATCGGCCTACCGCTTGTGCAAGTTCGCCGCGCACCCGGGCGAGCGGAGAAGTCGTTGTGGTTCGCCGGTGGCGGCGCGTGGTCGGCCTGGGGCGGTCCCAGTAGCGTCTCGGGGGTTTCGGCCGGGAACATCTCTCCCAGGACCCGCAGCGATTGCTTCGCCGGAAGGCTCGTCGCGCGATCCTAGCTGGGACCTCCGAAGAGGTCGTCGGGCTGTACATCGCCGACAGAGTACGCGCCACAACCGAGCCGCCCCACCGGATTTCATCCCGGTCGGCCACCGCGCGTTCGGTGGCCGAACTCGAAACGCTTCTACAAGGTGGCTACCACGGACATACGGTGGTCACCGTGTCCGGCTGGACCTGTTGATTTCCCCACGCCCGTCGTTCACGCCGGTCACCCTATCGCCGTAGCGGCTACCCCCTGGCCGCTACGGCGACGAACGCGCCGCGCTCGCCGCGCTCGGCGTGTGGCCGGTGTGTTGCGATAGAGTGCGCGGCGGGGCTGACCGCGTCGGCCCGTGCCGTGCCCGACATTGACGCCCACGCCGTCACCGGGTGAGATTTCACGGTCAAGGTCTGTGATCGCGCGGAACAAACTGGACTCGTCGTGCCCAATAACGAACTTGGCGCCGAGCGTGGGAGAACGTGCCGGACAAGGACATTGGCGATGACACGCGACTACTGGCGCAAGAAGGCGGTTCGCGAACACGCCGCCTCGACCGGCAGAACCTACCTCGACGCGGCCCACACCCTCGACAATTCAGCAGGCAGTGTTCGTTTGGCGAGCGACCTCTACGAGGAGTTGGCCGCCGGGTTGCGGGCGGCGGGGTGGCCCGTCCAGATCGAACCCGTCCCCCAAGCGATGGGGCTTCACTTGTATGCCGGGCCCGCCACGATCTCTGTCGAACGCGCCACCGAGCCCGATTACGTGAGCGGCGATGAGCACCCCGACGACCCGGACCTGTTCGACTTGACCACGCCCCTGCGTGTCCTGGTCTGGGCGCCGCTGGTTACCGACTACGACGAAGAACTCGGCCGCGTGGCGGGACTCGATGCCCACCACATCGTCAACAGCAGTGACGTGGCGGGCATCATCGACGAGATCGACCGTGTGGTTGGCCAAGCCCGCCAGCGAGACCATACCCAGACCCGTGCCGAGACCGAGTGCGGGATATGCGGGGACCGCTACCCGGCGTCGGCCCTGTTCGAACCTGGCGACAGTGCGGTGCGGACATGCCCGGCGTGTGTGTTCGACGGCGATTTGTTCAGGGCGCATCCGGCCAAACTCGCCTTCCAGATCGACCAGGCCGACTCGGTCAGTGTGGCCGTGGAGGCAGGTTGGGCCGGCCCGCGAGCCCTACTCGGTTGTCTCGGCGGCCGCGATTTCCATACGTGGCTGACCAGGCAGTGGCGGATGTCGGGATCGTTGTTCGAGCCGCGGGAGTGCTGGGGCGATCCCGGCGCGATGTGGATCTGGTTGCCCCCAGCCGATCAGCGCCCTGCGGCGTTGGCTGAACTCGGGTGCGGAGCACACCTGGCCCGGATCTGCGAAGCCATCGACCGAGCCCACCCGCACCTGCGTGCCCTGACCCGCGCCCACTGCGCCGAGGAAATGAGCGGATATGGCGAGGAGTGTGAGGAGCTCGATGCGGTTGCCCTGGAGCGGGTGTGGCGGGCCGCGATTGCGTACGCGGTCGCTTTCCTTACCCACAGCGCGCAGCGCCCGTCCCATCGTGGCCCGTGGCATGTGATGGAGTCATTCGAATTGGCGCCGTGGATCGACATGCTCGACTGCGACCTCGATGATCTCGACGTGGAATTTGTGTTGACTGCGGCTATTCCGACCATCCGTGACGCACTCGATCCGCGCAATCATCTAGGCGACGCTGTAGTTTCGGCGGTTCCACGGCGCGAGCTATCGTGAACACTTGGTGGCGGTGAAAGTGGCAGATGCCAGGCGCGAGATCGGCGAGCATGTCAGTGCTCTCATCGTGAACGCGTTCACCCGCCAGGTCGAGCGCGAGCGGAAGCGAAATCGCTCTCTGGCCCGGATCCAGCCGTTCACGGCAAACCCTGGCCATGATCCATCGCGGGTTCCGCCGGTACCGATGACCGTCATCGCTAACCGTGAGTCGTTCACCGGTGAGGCCAGCTCGATCTTCACCTGGAAGGCCGAGACCGGCGAAACCCCGTACCTGATCTACCTCGTCACCCGCCGTTGGCTCACCCATGTCGTGCGTCCTGGCTACGCGGTGCTGGGCGCCTACCCGGTGCTCGACATCCTCGAGACCGCCGACGACGGACTGCCCAGCCTGATCAAGGCCGTCGAACTGTCCGGATATTTCGACTCCGGCATGCACGGCTGGCGAGCGTGGGGCACCGACATCACGTGCGCCGTGGCCTGGGATGGTGACGATCCGATCGTGGAGCCGTTAGACGCGGACGGAAATCCTCGCAGTGTCCAGCGGTTCGGGACGCTGTAGGACCCACCCGCGCACTGCGCGTTGCATCTGCCCGATCTGTCGACCTGACGGCCCGACAACCCGGCCGTGCGGCTGCTGCCTCACCCCCAGACAGTGATACCAAAGATTGGTATCATGCAGTTCATGGGCAAGAACACCTCGTTCAGCTTGGACGAACACTACAGTCGGTTCATCGCCGCCGAGGTCGCCTCGGGCCGGTATGGATCGGCCAGTGACGTCGTCCGTTCCGCGCTGCGGATGCTCGAGAACCATGAGACTCAGCTGGCCGCGTTGCGTGGCGCGCTCATCGACGGCGAGAGCAGCGGCCCGTCGACCGCTTTCGACTTCGATTCCTTCATCGCGAGCAAACGCGCCGACGCCTCTGGGCACCGGTGACCGAGTATCTTCTCTCCCCGGCCGCCCAGCAAGATGTCGCGGCGATCTGGGAATTCACCTGTGAGCGTTGGGACGCCGATCAGGCCGAGACCTACGTGCGCGAGCTCCAACACGTCATCGAGCGCGCCGCGGCGAACCCCCGTATCGGTCAGCCGTGCGATGAGATCCGGGCCGGATACCGCAAACTCCCCGCCGGCTCGCACACCGTCTATTACCGGCTCACCGCCGAAGGGATCGTCGACGTCGTGCGCATTCTGCACCAACGCATGGACATCGACCGACACCTGTAACCGAACCAAGACCGTGCCCGGTCGGCGTGCCGGACGGCGCATGCTCGGCGACCTTCCTGGCGTTTACCGCGGTAAACACGATCCTGATCCTGGTCTTGGTCTTAGCGCTGGTTGGGCGCGGTTCCGGGCCTTGAGCGTTAGGACGACCAGGCGGACTCTGGAAGCAGAGAACCCGATCAGTGGCGGTGCGAGATGCCGAACAAACGACCTCGGGGACCCCAACCGGGTTGGCGGCCCCACCGAGAAACCCTGCGGGTGCTCGGCGCGGTCGACGATGTCGTGGACCGCTACCGCGATCACCTGCCGCTGTCGGTGCGGCAACTGTTCTACGTGCTGCTCGGCGACGGTGTCGTGGACAAGACCGAGCAGGACTATAAGCGGTTGTGCGAGTACCTGGCCATGGCGCGACGCGCGGGCCGGATCGCATGGACGGTGATCCGGGACGACACCCAGATCGCGGTCGCGGCCCCGACCGCCTACACAGGGCCCGGCGACTTCTGGGACCAGGTCGACGCGGCCGCGGCGACCTACCGCCTCGACCGCCAGGCCGGACAGCCGGTCGTCCTCGAGTTGTGGTGCGAGACCGCGGGGATGGTGCCGCAGTTGGCTCGCATCGGCGCGGGCTACGGGATCGGCTGCTTTTCCGGTGGCGGGTTCGACGGCTTGACCGGCAAACACGACGCCGCGGTCCGCGCGGGAACCCGCACTGTGCCCACCCGGGTTCTGCACGTCGGTGACCGTGATCCCAGCGGGGAGCACATGTTCACCGCGCTGGCCGAGGACGTGCGCGCGTTCGCCGCGTCCGAGGGTGCGGTGGTGGAGTTCGAGCGGGTCGCGGTCACCGAGGAACAGGTCCGCACCTACCGGCTGCCGACCGCGCCGGCCAAGGCCAGCGACCACCGGTCCTTCACCGGGACCACCACCCAGGCCGAGGCCTTGGCGCCGGATGTCCTGGCCGCGATCGTGCACGCCCGGATCCACGCCCACCGTGACCCCGAGATCGGTCGGCAGGTCTTGGGCCGGGAACGCATCGAACGCGACCGCATCCGCCATGAGCTCAGGTGACCGAATCCGTCTGCGACCGCGACGATTAATTCATGGAGGGTCCGGGTTCAGCGCGGAAAGCCGGACTCCTTGGCCAATGCCATGATTCGTTCCTCGGTTGGTTCGTAGACGCCGCCGAAGGTGAGTGCATCGAAGTACTGTTCGAGCTGGTCGTGCCGCGCTTCTTGTGCTGCGGGCAGGGTTTCGCAGACGAGCCGCGCTTTGCGGGGATCGTCGTCATACAACGCTGAGACCAGGTCCGCGGCGTGGACGGTGTCCGTGGCGATCTGGCGCAGGCCAGGAGGCACGGAGCCGTCAGCTGAGATGGCGTGCAGCAGATCTTTCAGCGCGGAGGCGGTGTCTCGCGCCGCTCGTCGAAGCTGGGTTCGCGCCGCCGGGGTGAGGCCGTCAGGCATGGACAGTCCGGGCGGCAGCGTCTGATCTTCGGCGTAGCAGTAGCGGCGGGCGACCGTTGGTCCGACACCGTTGTCGAGGTGATCGGGTGCGTCGTCGCCGATTTCGACGACGTGCCAGTGCTGGCGTTCCTCGGCCTCGTCCTCGGTTGTCCGGTAGAGCAGGGACGCTCCCACGCCGATCGCGGTGAAGGCGTTCATCGCGTGGGCGAACCGGATAGGGACGGGAAGATTCGGGAGCTGCCGGAGCTGGTCGGCGTGGGAGTTCACCCAGGCGATCGTGTGTTGGGCGTCGGCGTCGAACACTTCGGCGGGATTCATGGTCGGCTAACCTACCGACAAAGCTGCTACGAACTCAGCAGAAACACCGGTGACCAGGGTGCGACCATCGACCATCAGTTGGCCGTAGATGCGTTTGCGGGCGTGCACGGGCGCCGGGCAGGCTGGCCCGCAGTAGGGGTGGCGCGGATTCGCGCCGCGCGCGAGGGCAGTACCGCAGAGGATCGGCAGCACCGCCGGGAACCGCGACGGGTCACACATCGATTATCCAGTGAGGGAGGGCCCGACCCGATAACTGGTTTCCGTTGCGCCGTGATCGCGCAGCCCGCGGATCGTCGGGTGCCACCAATAGGTACCGACATGTTTGCCGAGGAGCGGGGCTTCGGTTGTGAACGTCTTGAAGTGGCCCCGGACGACATGGAGCGGAATCGCAGCGCCAGCAGATTCGCGGGCCTGGGTGAGGTTGCGAGGTTGGCTTGTGCTGGGCAACTGGATGACGTGGTGGGAGAGCTGATTGGGCTTTTTGGCGGTGCCCCGCGCAGAGTTCGATGAACGCGCCCGCCGGGGGCCGGGTGCGATCTCGGTGACCTGAATGTTTCGGCAGTTCATGAATCCGATCGCCGCGCACGCAGGCAACGCCCACGACCGTGCTTGGCCGGCTAGGCGGCTATTCGGGTCGACGTTGTTGGCGACACTCAGCGCTCTGCCGTGCTCGTCGACTGAGATGAACGTCCACACCGGGGTGTACTGGGCAACAGTCTTCTTGGCGCGGAGCACGACGATGGTCAGCTCCTGCACGGCCCCAGCAGGAGCGTTGGCATGCGGTTCGTCAGCGGTGACCCAGGCCGCGAAACACGTACCGTCCGTGGCAGACCAGTCTGGGAACGACCACTCGATCCACATCGAGTCAAACGGAGGCCGTAGCGGACCGACAAGGTCCAAGGGATTGTGGTCGGCCTCGGAGGCCCACTGGTCGAGGTCGCCTGCCATCCATGCGGCGCAGTCGTGTGCCGCCACCCGGACGCTGTCGCGGGCCGCGCGGCGGAAGTCACGAAACGTCAGCGGTGCGGTGGTCGGCACAGTTGACTCCACACGGATGTCGCGTTGGTTGAGCCGCTCGAACAGCTGCATGCCAAACCGCCTTCCTCTTCGGCAATGGAGTCTAGGCCCGCACCATGATCGCCGCCGCGCATCATGCCGGTCACGCTATCGCCGAGCCGGTGGGCGCTGACCGCGACCCCGAACACGCTGGCGTCGACGGTGTTCGGCGCGTGTGGGGGATAGAGTGAGCGGCGGGGCTGACCGCGTCGGCCCGAGCCGTGCCCGGCATTCGGCGCAGCATTCCTCGATTACCGCGTCGACGGATCCGGCCTGCCCTATCACCTGTCAGCCGTCCACGCCGCTGTCGGCCGGGTCCAGCTGGCTCACTTCGATCGGGTCGTGGCGCTGCGGACCGCGCTGTGGCGCAACTACGCTCGCGCGCTCGCCGCCCACGAGGGGTGGCGCTCGTCGACGTCGATATCGACCACTCGGTGCCGTTCAATCTGGTCGTCCGTACGGTGGGGCAGTAAGTTCGGTGGGTTGTGGATTAGCGTTTGTGCGTTCGGCGCCGTCGCTCGACACGACTGTGTTCTTCCTCGTCGCAGAGTCGGTTGATCTCGACTTCGATCTGCTCGGCGGTGTGCCCCTGGAAGGTGAGCTGCTTTCGGTTCGCTTCCAGCCAGTTCGACAGGGCATTTGCGTAAACTCTTCCGCGTTGATGTGCCCGGAGCACGGAGTGCGACGCCTGGATCAAGTGATTGGCTTCGTCCGCTAATGCGGCACCTTGTTCCGATTCGCTGACGCCGGCAAGCCGTACGCGCCAGCGGGCAGCGGCCTCCCATACCGTGTAGACCTCGGTCCATTGCTCAGGGCTGAGTTGAATTCCACAGATCCGGCGGATACAGCGATCAATCTGTGCTTGTGCGCGGTTGGTCAGGAACTGTGCACAGACGGGTTCGATCGGCTCGATTTCTGCCAGGTGAGATTGGTGCGCCGGATAGTCACTGGGGTCGGGGTCGACGAGGAGGGCATCGAATACGGTGAGTCCTTCGGCCGATACCGGGAGTCCTTCGGTGCGCAGCGCTGTGGCAATGATTTCTGCGTTAGCCCAGGCGTCATCGGCGGCGTCGTGCAGTAGTGCCTTGTTCCCGATGCCCCATTCGCGATGTGCGAGTGCACGTAGTCGTGCTTGATCGCTGGTGAACAGGTCCAGCCGAATGGCAACGTCTTGAAGTCGTCCACCCTGGTATTCGATGACTGTTCCGAACGCCTCTTGCGCGAGTTGCTGTTGACGACACTTTTCGAGGTACTCGTCCTCGAAACCTAGATCGTAGTATTCGATGTCACTCTCACTGTATTTGTCCTTTTCGAACAGCTCTCGTCTCAGCATTTCTGTCGGAGAGCCGTAGCGGCCTTCCCAGTACTTGTAGTGGCGGGCCACGGCAAGGCCGTCTATCCACCTGTGGTTGGTGGTCGGGAGGTTGGGGTCAGTGAGATGTAGCAGGAGCTTGAGCACGGCCTTGTCGTAGCCGGCGTTGTAGGCGGTGAGGGTCTTCCCGGTGAGCCGGGGACCGAGTTCTGCCCAGACCTGCCGGAATGGTTCAGGTTCCGGGCGCCGGAACTCAGCCTGATCGAAGGGGTCGGGCAGGGGGGAGAATCCGAACAGCCGGTTGTGATGTTCGATCTCGGAGCTGATGTCCCACCGGCCTCGAAGCTGCTCGACTTCGGTCTCGGACCGCATGGAGTGGACTGCTTGGAGGTCTTCTTCGCAGGATGTGGTCCATTCTTCCCAGGATCCTTGGTAGAGCGGAGTGCGGAACCGGATCAGCGCTGGGGAGCCCACGGTGCAGTCGGGGCCGATTTCGCATATGCCGAGGTATCCCACCGGTGTCGCGGGACCACCTGGCTCGATGTCGATAGACACGATGCCGGTCACGACTTCCTCCGTTCGTTGCAGTGAGGTGCAGCTGTTTCGGCGTTGCGACACGAAGTCTCCTCGGAGCCACCGACATTCAACGCTGGGAAAGAACGAAGGGCAGTGCCTTCGCACGCGACCCGACGATGAGCCGGGATCAGATTCGCGGGGGACGTGTCATGAGTCCTGGTCAGTCCGTCTTTCCGTACGGGTCGGAGGTAGATCGTCACGGTCGTCTCCGTTCGGTCAGGCCGTCCAGCTCGCGATTGCTGTTGTGGGAGCGGTGGTTTCGGCGGTAGCGATGATGTCGGCCATCGGCAGGTCTTGGCGGAAGCGGTGCCCGATGCGGGCTTCGACCGCGGCGTAGTCGGCAGCGAGCTCGGGGCGCAGTTGCGCGGCGCGGATCAGTGCCGTCGTGGCTGAAGGGGCCGAGTCGGCGGCGGGCGGGTGATTCCTGCGCGCGCATGCCCATGACCGACAGCACGCGTACGGGCCGCTCGACCAGGCCGCCGTCGCGGAGATCGCCGACAAGCCGGGTGAGCACGGTGCGCAGGGGGCCGCGCTTGAAATCCGAAGTGCACCAGCGGCGTTTGGCGTCGGGCCAGAGGCCGCGTTCGGCGACGCGGTCGAGCAGGTCGGTGCACAGACAGACAGCGGGGCATGTAGGTGTGGGTGTATGTCAGAAGCGGAATTGGATGCCGACCTGCTGTCCAACGCGGGCAGACCCGCTCGCGATGTTGGTGGTGCGAGTCCTCGTGAGATGTCCGACCTGCGCCATTGCATCGGCGAGAATCTGGGCGTGATCGAACGCGAGACGGTCAGATTGCCGAAGTGCGTTCGAGGCCATGACCCACTCGGCGGTGCGTGCGTCGTCTCCGGCGGTGGGGGTGGGCATGTGGTCGAGCACAGCCACGAATGCAACCCCGATGTACCTGCCCCGCGGGTCGCGCTCGGGGTCGTCGTACACACCTACCTGCTCGAGCTGGGCGATGTCGATCCCGGTATCCTCGGTCAGCTCGCGGAACGCGGCAGCCTGGAACGTCTCCCGGCTATCGACATGGCCGCCGGGCAGAGCCCACCGACCCTGAAACGGGTCCTTCCCGCGCTCGATCAGCAAAACGTGCAGCGCGCCGGTGGTCGGGTGCTCGGCCAGCAGCACGACATCGGCGGCGAGGTGGACGTTTTCGGCGGTGTTGTAGTTCATCTCAGGATTTCCTTTCAAGGGACTGTCGGGGAAGTTGTCGTAGAGGTAGGCCACATGTGCCCGGCGCTCGGCCTCGCCGGCCTCGTCGGGGTGTTCGGTTCGGTGTGGGTGATGGCGACGAGCGACCCGGGTGGGCCGCCGCTGGCTCTGTCAACGACGGAAGGGTTGCAGATGATCGGTTATCAGCTTGTCGAGGAGTCGGTTCCCGAACTGCCGTGACGTGATCGCAGGGCTGCGGCGCGGTTTCGTCGACTCAGTTGCTGCTGTCGTGCGTCTTCCTCGGGGCAGGAGGAGGCGAGGCGTTCGACGGCGTTGCCGATGTTGTAATCGATGATCTGCCGGGCCAGCTCGGCGGCCGTTCCCGGTCCGCCGGGAGTCCGGACGATCAGCTGGTCGTCGGTGTATTCATCCGGTGTGTTGGCCCTTCTCGTCGATGATTTCGAGGTCGGCAGGTGGTCAGATCGGCGCGGTGATAGCTCGGGACCCAGGCCGCGGCCGGGCGACGGCGCGGCATTGCGTGGCCGGGTCGCTGGCGACGACCGTCGGCGCCGTGGTGGTGCGCGCGGCTGCGGTGGCGGCTGCGTGGCGGACGGCGTCGAGGGCGCGTTCGCGGTAGGCGCGTGCCCAGCGGATGCAGTTGCGGCAGTCGGTCGGGGTGCGCGTGCCGGTGACGGGGTCTGGGCGGGTGGTGTGGGTGCAGCCGGGTAGCCGGATGTGTTGGCGGCGCGCGGTATAGGACCACCCTTGGGTGTCGCTGCTGGACAACTGATGTCCGATGAGGCGCAGTGCTCCCAAGGAGAGGCCGAAGCCGTGCAGTCGCATGCCGAGTGGGGCGAGGGTTTCGACGACCTCGGCGACGGCGTGCTGGGAGCCGCGGCGGCACACGCTGCCGATGCCGACGGTCTCCCCGGTCATCGAGACTCCGGCTTGGAGGTACATCAGGTAGTGGTCGACATAGTCGTCGGGGTGCCAGCCTTGAAGGGTGCGCAGCCACGGCACGTGCGGGAACTGTTCGGCCACGGTCGCGCCGGTGCGCGCCAGGCACTGTGCTTCGCAGGGCAGGTCCTGTATGCCGACGAAGTCGGGTGGTCCGATGCTGTCGATGAGCCGGGTCCACAGGGCGCCGTAGTCGTCGGGGTGGGCGGTCCAGGGGTGCCCGTTGGGGTTGGCGGAGAGGATGAGGGCGGCGTAGGCGCCGCTGTCACCGGCCCACGGCGCGCCGCCGGTCATCCGGATGGGGAACCTTTCACCCCGGCCGCGGTAGCGGGCGAGCGCGGCCGCGGACAAGAACAGTGGCACCCCAGAGGTGTTGAGGTGGTGGGGGTGGCCGGTGCCCAGATAGAACGTCATCCGCCGCGCCGGATCGAGATCGTCGTGGCTGCGGGTCCACGGGGTCGGCGAGTGCTCGGCGACGGACGCCGCGGCAAGCCACACGGGGGACATGTCATCACCGCTGGTCAAGGTGGCTTCTGTGTGCATCGCGGCGGCCTCCGGCGGTGTCAGGTTGGGTAGGTGGGGGTGAAAGGGGCGGGGCCGCAGTAGGTTTCGGCCCCGCCCGTCCTCGGCGTGCTCAGAGCTCGTCGTGCTCGTCGGGCCAGAAGCCGTCCTCGTCCTCGTCCTCGTCCCCGTCGTCGCCGTCGTCCTCGGCGGGAACGCGGATGCGGACGGTGGTGGATTCGCGGTCGGCGCGGAACTTGTAGTCCTCCCAGAACGCGCTGGTGTGGTCCTCGCTGATGGTGACGGTGGCGCGGTGGCCGTCCCAGGTCCGCAGCTCGGTGCTGAGCTCGGCGAGGGCCTCGGTGCCGTTGGCGCGCAGTTCTTTCCAGGTCTGGGCGTAGCGGGCCAGGATGCCGGTGCGCGGGACGCCCCCGATCGCCCAGATCCAGACGCGGGGTTCGGCGTGCGGGCAGGTCTGCTGGTGGGGCACCCAGACGTGGGAGATCAGGTGGCGTGCTTCGGCAGGGCAGTCGCACTCGGGCTGGCCGGTGTCGGGTGTCAGGGCCGCGACCAGCCCATGGATCTGGGTGAGTGCGTCGACGTCGAGTCCGACGTGTGCTCGAGCGGTCTCCAGCAGGGCTCGGTAGAGATTGTGCTGGTCGGGGTTGTACTGCGGGGTGGGAGCGGGTGCCTCGTCGCCGCCGAGGTCCAGGGCTTCGATGAGCCGATCGAGGTAGGCGAGGTCGCGGGCGGTCGCGGCGTCGGAGTCGCCGACGATGAATGGTTCGCCGTCGTGCTCGATCTGGATCGCGCGCAGCGCGGCCAGGACAGCGGCGTCGCGGCCCTCGCATGGAGCGGGCGCCCGGGGCGGGGCCTGCCCGGCGAACGGGTCACCCAGTTCCTCGTGGACCTGGTTGAACTCGTCGGGAGTGAGCAGGGAGTCGAGCACGGTGCCAAGGACGTTGCGCAGGCTGCTGTTCGGCAGGGCGCGGTCGGCGAGCCGGTCGAGATGGTCGTTGGTGATGGTGTGTCCGGCGAGCTGGGTCAAGGTGCCGTAGGGGATGAGGATGTCGTTGCCGTGACGGCGGATATCGATGGTGGGCATGCGGATCTCCTTGGGGTGCGGTGTGGGAACGCGGTGCCGGGCGGTGCTATGACCGAGTGCGGGCAGGGTGGCCAGGACGGTGTGAGCGCGGTGGGCGCACCGGCGGGTGCGTGGGGTTGGGGCTCTAGTGGTCAGTTCCGCGTCCGGTCTGGCCGGGCGCGAGGCAAACAACTAGCGCGGCAGCGTTGTGGGGGTGGTTTCGCGCCACCAGGTGGCCATGGCGTTGCCTTGGATGGTCCAGCGGTGCTCGTCGTCGTGACCGGTGCGGCGGGTGATGAACTGCGCTGCGCTGTTGACGATTCCGTCGGCGTCGTTCGCGCGGGCGTCGTCGACCAGCTCGCTCCAGTTGTCGATGCGCGCGCAGGTGCGGAACACGGTGCCGGTGGGCAGGGAGATGGTGTCGATGGGGCGGTCGATCACAAGTCGCGGGCGGTCGTCGACGAGGACGTCGCCGGGGCGCAGTCGATCGGTGCCGACCTTTTCGAGGGTGGTGTCGTTGTTCACCTGGAATCCCTTCTGCTGTGTGGGGTTCGGCGGTCAGGAGGTGTAGTCGGGGTGGCGCTCGAACAGCCAGTCGGTGCCCAGGGTGGGCTGGATGCCCCACAGATCGGCCTCGGCGGTGTCGTCGCGGCGGTTGTGGCAGGCGGTGTCGCCGGTGCCGACGTGGACCGGGGCGGTGGGGAACGCGCCGCGTCCGGCGGGGCGGAGCCGGTCGGTGCAGTGGAGGCAGGCGACGGTGGTGGTCATGGTGTTCTCCGATGTCAGAGTCGTGTGAACCAGTCCAGTAGTTCAAGACTGTCTTGAAACAGTGAACTGATCGTATAGCCTCGACATCGACATTTCAAGACTGCCTTGAAGTATGTTGTGGGGAAGGCTGCGTCGCAGTGAGGCCCCGAACCCGTACCGGACGCGGCGCCGTGAGCTGACGATGAATCCTGTGTTGTGGCCAATGATCCCGGCGGCCGGTGATCTGTCGGGTACCTGAAACGAGGATGACGTGGAGTCCGAAGATGAGCTGGTGGCCGAGTTCAAGGCGGCGCATGCGGAGACGGTCCGACTCGACAAGAAGCTCGCCGCCGCTCGCGAGCGCCGGCGCGCAGCGGGAGTGAAGCTGCGGGCGTCGGGCAGGGGAACGTCGTGGATGGCGCGCTTGGTCGGCGTCACCCCCCAGGCTGTCGATGGCTTCCTGAACTACCACGTCCGCCAGGCCCGCAAGAAGCGCGATGAGCGTGAGGAGCGCGATGTCTGACTCGCTGCTGGTCGACGCCCATCCCGATGAGCCAGACCCGGGCACGATCGCACAGAGGAGCGCGATGTCGGTGCCCCGGTTGCTGTGCCGTTCCCGCGATGGTGTCGCGGTGACCTACGACCCCGTCGGCTCGCACGCGGCAACCCATTTCGCTGATACGCCTGGCTTGCTGGAGGCGACCGCGCTGGTGCTGGGCCGAATGTCTATCGTGGGTGGGCCGCGCGTGAACACGTCCGATGCCGGCTACATCGTGGGGACCTCGGATCTGGTGCCCATCCGATCAGGTGACCGGATCGTCTACGCCCAGCGGACGGGCCGCGACGTGTATTCGGTGTTCAACTGCTCGCGCGATCCGTGGCCTTGCTCGCTGGTCACCACGGTGCTCGAAGAGCCTGACGAAAAGGGGGCGCGCTTGCTGCGCACCGCGTGGGTCGGGACGGCGGCGCCGCCTTTCCCCGGAGATCAGTGTTCATCGCCGGAGAGCCTGGACTTCTGGTCTCAGAATGCACTGGCGTGGGGAAACCAACAGGTCCGGCCAGGCACGGTTACCACCGTGTGTCCGTGGTAACCGCCTCGTAGACGCGTCACGGAGTTTCGACCGCGGAACGGTGGCGTTGGGCGAGGGCGTGCAGCGCCTGAGCAGTTTTCGAGCCGATCTGCCCTTCACAACCAGAGAGCATCAGTCATGTCTGATTCATTCACCCTGGCGCCCGACCCACGTGGGCTGGGGGGGCGGGCTCGTGAATCGACGGTGCACGGGCATGGCGCACAATGTAGGTGCCCCCGCCAGCAGTCGGCCCTGCTCCGAGCCACAACTTTTGCAGGAGGAACGTAGTGGTCAGCGATTTGCCTGTCGTGATCTTTGATCTCGATGACACGTTGATCGCCGACGTAGCTGCCCGAGATGCGGCCGTGCGGCAGATCGCCGACCTGCTCGACGCTCCCTCTCTCGGACCGACGATCCTCGAGAACGCGCGACGATGCTGGCGGGGCACACATTGTCGGCAACTGCCCGCGATGACTGGTGTCAGTTCTTGGGAAGCGTTGTGGACCGATTTCGGTACTGAACGGGCCGATATCGCCGATGAAGGGCAGCGGTATCGGCTGCGGGTCTGGCAGGAAACGCTCGATGGTCTCGGTCGCCGTACCGATATCACCGCCGAGGAACTCGACGTCCAGTACGCGCGGATCCGGCGTTCCTCGGTCGTGCCGGTCAGCGGAGCCGTTGACGTGCTGTCCAGACTCGCTGCCACACATCAGCTTTGGTTGGCAACCCACGGGTCGTCGTCACTGCAGAGGGAAAAGTTGTCGTTGCTCGGCATGACCGATCTGTTCGGCGAGGTTTTCATCTCCGGCGAGATCGGTAGCACCAAGGCTTCACCACCCGTCGTGAATCTCATCCAGAAGCGGCTGCGCCGCAACGGCTTGTCGGTGTGTGGCGTGATTGGGGACAGCATCGAGTCCGACATGGCGTTGGCGCGCGCGGGCAGCTGGCCTGGTATTCACCTCTGCTCTGGGCAGTTGGAGGAATCCTGTCGCCGAGCCGTCCCCGACGCCACGCATATCAACGACCTCGCACAGGTCCTGCTGCCCTGCGCAGATTCTCGGTGAAAGACTGGGCGATCAGCCGCTCGACGACGTGGGGGTGATGGTCGTCGTGTGTGCCCCTCTGATGCGCCATCCCGAGTAATGTCAACAGCACGCCAATCCGGACCACCTGACGGCAAATGAATCTGGACCACCCCGTCGGCTGGGTTGATGGTTTCAGTCTTCAGTTGTGCCGGCAGAAGGAACGCGACCGAGGTCACGGTCCTTGAGCCGGTAGCTGTCACCTTTGAGGGCGATGACCTCGGCGTGATGGACGAGGCGGTCGATCATGGCCGCGGCGACGACGTCGTCGCCGAAGACCTCGCCCCACCGACCGAAGACCTTGTTGCTCGTCACGATCAGCGAGGCGCGTTCGTAACGCGAGGACACCAGCTGGAAGAACAGGTTCGCGGCCTCGTTCTCGAACGGGATATAGCCCACCTCGTCGACCACGAGCAGCGGGTAACGGCCGAGTTTGATCAACTCGGCCTGCAACCGGCCCGCGTGGTGGGCCTCGGCCAGACGGGCAACCCACTCGGCCGCGGTCGCGAACGCGACCCGGTGCCCCGCCTGACACGCGCGGATCGCCAACCCGATCGCCAAATGCGTTTTCCCCGTTCCTGGTGGGCCCAGGAATGCCACGTTCTCCTTCGCGGTGACGAAGTCCAGGGTCCCCAGATGGGCGATCACGTCGCGTTTCAAGCCGCGGGAGTGATCGAAGTCGAACTCTTCCAACGACTTCCGGTAAGGAAACCGAGCCGACCGGATCCGGCCTTCGCCGCCGTGGGACTCACGGGCCGAGACCTCTCGCTGCAGGCAAGCGACGAGGAACTCTTCGTGGGTCCAGTTCTCGGCGCGGGCGCGTTCGGGTAGCCGTTGCGCGGCCTCGCGCAACGACGGCGCCTTCAACGCCCGAGTCAAGAAGTTCAACTCAGCAGCGAAATCTCTTGTCGTGGTGGAGGATTTCGTGGTGGAGGATCGGGCTCTCGCGGTCATCACGCCACCCCGCCTTCGATATCGATGATGCCCAGCGCGGTGTCATAGTCGGTCAAAGACCGCTGTTCGACCTGCGGTTCTACGCCCGGTCGGATGACACCGATCCTGCTGCGCCGCAACATCTTCGCTGCCTCGACATGGTCGGGGTCGGACAGGGTTTGATGCCATGCCCACATCCGTTCGTGATCGGCGACCACCCTGCCCTCGCAGAACACCCGCACCTGGTGCAGGTCGGCGACGATCTCGATGCGGCGACCGATCACCGACGGGTGCACCGAGTAGTCGTTGGAATCGAACCTGATGTAGTGATCGCGCGGCAACCGGGCTGATCGCCGCCACCCGGTTTCCGGTGCGATCGGCGGCAACGTCAGCATCGCTTGGCGGTCGCCGGTGATCCGGTCGGTCGGCGCGCATCCCAGCGCGCGCCGCGGTCGAGCGTTCACCAACCCGAGCCATTCACCGAGCTGGTCGTTGAAATCGTTTGGGCCGGTGAATGTTCGGCCCGGCAGGAACGACCGCTCGAGATAATCGTGAGCGCGTTCGATCATGCCTTTCGCTTCGGGGTCGGCTGGCTTGCAGACGATCACCTTCGCGCCCAACGTTCCTCGGAACGCTTGGCAATCGGCGGTCAGTTCGCTGCGGCCACCGCGCCACCGGCCGATCGCTCCCTCGCCGTCCCACACCAAAACCCTTGGCACCGCACCTAATCGGTGGATATGAGTCCACCACCCGGCGAAGAGGTCTTCGGCATGCCGGGTCGGGATCAGCATCGCCATCAACCAGCGTGAATAGCCCGCCACCATCGTCAACACCGGTAGCTGTTTCGGGCCGCGGACCTGCCCGAACCCGACAGGCAACTCGATCGGCGGGAACCAGAAATCACACTGGGCGATCTCACCGGCGACATAGGCGGTCCGCGACGCCGGGTCCGGAGGCAAATACGCCGGGCGCAGATCAGCGACCCGGTTCGACAGCACCCGGATCGAGCGGGTCCAGCCGATCCTCTCGGCGATCACCGTCGCGGGCATCGTGGGATAGACCTTGAGCAACTCGCGGATCTGCGGCTCAACCATGTCGACGATCGAGCCTTTGGCGGGTCGCTGGTATTTCGGTGGCCTGTCCGAGGCCAGGGCGGCGCGCACGGTGTTGCGGGAAACGCCCATCAGCCGGGCGATCGCTTTGATCGGAACACCCTCTGACCGGTGCAAACGACGAATCTCAGCCCAATCTTCCACGGCTAGCATCCCTTCGTCCTCCCTGGCTCGGTTTGAGTCAGGGTGACCGACCAAGGGGGTCAGATTTCAGATGCCACGCGGGGGTCAGTATTCACGCGCCGTCGACAATCGACAAGAGAACCCCAAGAATTCGCCCCAACCCTCCTCTGCTAGCGCGCCGCTCGTCCACAGCCGTTGGGGTCCGCGTCACCTGGTCTCCAGCCGTCGTCGGTACCTATCAGTGTGTACGCGACACTGTCCGGTGGCAGGCGGTCGGATCTTCGGTGGACAATCGAACATGAGCGGCTAATCAGTTCGAGATGCCCGTC
>JACIXH010000199.1 GCA_014360565.1 Nocardia sp. | reverse complement strand
TGCCGGATGACGGCGCCGGTGTCGGGTGCGAGCTCACCGGCCAGCACCCGGAGCAGGGTGGTCTTGCCCGCGCCATTCGGGCCGGTGACCAGCAGGCGGTCGCCCGCGGCGAGCGTCACGCTCGTCGGCGCGAGGCGGCCCGCGACGGAGATGCCGATCGCCTCGAGCCCGGGCCCGTGTGTGCCCGCGCTCGCGAGGGCAGGCGCGAATCGCAGGGGTATCGGCGGCGCGGGCACCGGGTCGGCGAGCAGGCGCCGCAGTCGTTCCTGCGCATTGCGAACCCGGCTGGACACCGATTGCTGCACCCGGCCACCCGCCCGGCCGTAGGCCATCTTGTTGTTGTCGGCCATCGCCCGGCCCGGCGCGACCCTGCGGGCGATGGTGTCGACGGCCTCCCGGAATCGGGCGGTGTCGGCCAGCCATCGGTCGTGCGCCTGCACCCAGCGCGCTCGTTCGGCCGCCTTCTCAGCCAGGAATCCTTGGTAGCCATCGCTGTAGCGGACGACGCGCTGCCGGTCCGCGTCGACCTCCAGCAGGCTGGTTGTCACTCGCTCGAGGAAGGTCCGGTCGTGGGAAACGGCCACCGTGGTGCCGCGCCGGGTGAGCAGGTGGTCTTCGAGCCAGGTGAGGGCGACGTCGTCGAGGTGGTTGGTCGGTTCGTCCAGTAGCAGCAGCTCCGGCGCTGCCGCCAGTACCGCGGCCAGGCGAAGCCGGACCTGCTCACCGCCCGACAGCTCGCCGATCATGCGGTCGCGCCCGACCAGGCCCAGGCCGAGGCCGTGGAAAGCCTGCTCCACGCGCGCGTCGGCGTCGTAGCCGCCGAGTTGTTCGAAAAGTACTGTCAGCTCACCATATTCGTCGATCCCGGACTCGTCGCCGTCTGCCATCGCGGCTTCGAGGCCGCGCATCCGGCCTTCGACCGCGCGCAGTTCGGCGAGGGCTTGGTCGATCAGCTGCTGCACTGTCAGGTGCTGGGGGAGCCGCTCGTCCTGCGCCAGGTAGCCGACGCCACCCTCGGCCTGGACGATGATCTCGCCGCTGTCGGGCTGAACCCGCCCGGCGAACAAACGCAGCAGGGTGGTCTTGCCGGAGCCGTTCTCGCCGATGATCCCGGTGCGCTCGCCGACGTCGAGCGAACATGTCACATCCGAGAGAACGGGATGGCCGTCGAAAGACTTACTGACCGCGAGCGCGGTGATCTGCGTTGGCATGGGACTCTCCGAAGCATTCGAGGACGACGCAGTCGGGGGCCTGCGGGGCCGGGTGAAAAGCTCGGAAGAACAATCGGGCTACCTCGCTCGTGGACGACAACTGCGCACCACGGTAGCAAGACGACGACGGCCTGATCACGGCCGCTCGAACAACCCCGGGCCGAAGCCCGGCCACGGTAATGGAGACGGCGACAACCTCGGCGCGTGCGATCAACGCATCCGCTCGATCGACATCGTCAGCCAAAACCCCAGCTTCAGCCATCCACGCCAGAATTCACCAGCGGTTGTGGACATCCTCGGCCCAGCCGACGAGATCCTCGACCCGGACCCACGCTCCGGTGTCGTCCTGGACCTGCCCGGACCAATGGCCGAAGCACTGATGTGTCTTGGCGGCGAAGACCTTGAAGTCGGTGACGGACTTCTTCAGGTGGAACGGCGTGAAGGTGAGATCGGCAGCGGCGCCGGTGATCCGCCATGGTGCCATCCAGTCGTCGCGGTCGTAGGTCCAGACCAGTTCTTCGCTGATCTTCGACAGGTGACCGTCGATGACCACGGAGTTCTCCACCGACCCGGTGCCATCGGTCCACTGTCCACCGACCTGGATGCCGATCACCTTGCCGTCGGTGCGACCCGAACCCGCACCCCAATTCCAGCGCACCGAGTACGGCCAGCGTCCCCGGCCGTGGTCGAGAGTCGCCCAGGACTCGCCCGCGGGCACGTCCGTGGCGACGCCGTCGATGCGGATGGTCCCGGTCGCGGGTCGGGCGACATCCTTGACGGTGTACTGGAAGAGCGTGTCGGTCCACGGGACGACCACGCCGAGACACTCGTGTCCGGGCGGCCGGGACGCGAACACGTCGATCTCCACCCGCGCGCCGCGAGCCCGCAGGCGGGTCCCGCCGTCGATCTCGTCGATATCGATCCGCACCTTCTCGGTGCGGGATCTGGCAGGGCCCGCACCGAGGGTGCCGGGCAGGGTGGCACTGCCGCCGAGCACGCCGATGGCGTCGCAGGCGATGGTGGTCCCGCTGTGTCGGTCGAGCAGCCAAATGCTGTGCACCGCCGCGTAATCGATGTCGGAGAGCACGAGCGCGACGACATGGGTCGGCGTGGTCACCGCCCAGTACTCCCAACGCTTGTTGCGGCCCTTCCCGACCCGGCCTCGACCGATGCCGTCCGTGTCGATCAGGGGCGTGCGAGTCCAGCCGATCGCGTCCGGGTTGAGGTGCCCGTCGGGCAGCGTCAGCGAGACCGGCGAGGTGATCTCGCGTTCGAGCACGGCGAGGGAACGTGCTGGGGCACCGGCTGCGTGATCGTGGCGCCTGCGCAGGCGCTGGTTCGAGGTGCGGACCGCCGCGACGTCGACCTTAAGCACCCGCCGGTCGTAGGTCATCAGTCCGTTGGTCTCGTCCTCCACATCGGCGAGCTGTGTGTAGACGAACGCCGTGAGCCCGCGCTCGACCGCCGGACCGATCTGGGTGTGCTGCAACCTCAGGAACGCTCGCTGGAAGGACCCCCGGTCCGCGTACTTGCGGTAGCCGAACTCCTTGTCGCTCCACAGGTGCCCCGGCACCCGGTGCGAGTAGCCGCCGTACTCCGACAACACGGCGGCACGCTGGTCCTCGGCGTCGGCGGGCGAGAGCCGGTAGGGCCGGAAGTAGACATGCCGACTGGCCATGTCACCGCCACCCTGGTCGTGCCAGCCGCTCGCGTGGTCGACAGGACGGCTCGGGTCCAGTTCCTTGATCCGAGCGGCCGCCACGGCAGCGTCGAACTGGCCCCAACCCTCGTTGAACGGCACCCATGCCGCCAGGCTCGGAACCGAACGCAGCAGCGCGATCGTCGCGTCGAGTTCGGCGCGAAACTCGGCCCGGCCCTCGGCGTCCTGGCGTCCGAACAGCGCGTGGCGAGAGTCGTCCAGCCGCACGGGCAGCAGCACCGGCGCGGTGACGACGGTGGAGCGGTAGCTGCGACCGCCGCTGACCAGGTCCTGCCAGACGAGCATTCCGAGCCGGTCGCAGTGGTGATACCAGCGCATCGGCTCGATCTTGATGTGCTTGCGCAGCATCGTGAAGCCGAGTTCCTTGGCCGTGCGGATGTCGTGGACGAACGCCTCGTCCGACGGCGCGGTGTAGAGGCCGTCCGGCCAGTAGCCCTGGTCGAGCAGACCGGCGTACAGGTAGGGCTCGCCGTTGAGCAGCAACCGGGTGATGCCCGAGGCGTCCGGTCCGAGTCCGAACGATCGCATCCCGGCATAACCGGCCACGCGGTCGTCGCCGAGCCGCACCCGAACGTCGTACAGGAACGGATCCTCGGGCGACCACCGGCGCAGATCGTCACCGAGCCGCAGCCGGGTCGGTACTCCGGCCTCGACCATCGCGCGGACGACCTCGCGGCCGTCGGCGCTCACGACGACCTCCGATCCGAGATCGCCGGTGCCACCGGCGGTGACGCACACCTCGAGCTCACCGTCGGCCAGATGCGGAGTGAGTTCGAGCTGGTCGACCCACCGGCGGGGGACCGACTCGAGCCAGACGGTCTGCCAGATCCCCGACTGCGGCGTGTACCAGATTCCGCCGCGGTCGAGGCGCTGTTTGCCCCGGCTGCGCCAGGACGTGTCGGTGACGTCGCGAACCCTGACGACGAGCTCGTGGACCTCGCCCGGATCTCCGACGAGCAGGTCGGTGACATCGAGTGTGAACGGCAGGTAGCCGCCCCGATGCGCACCGGCGCGCGCGCCGTCGATCCAGACCTCGCAGTCCTGGTCGACCGCGCCGAAGTGCAGCAGCACCCGGTCGCGGACGAAGCCGCCGGGCAGCGTGACCGTGCGGCGGTACCAGAGCGCCTCGTCCGGTCGCAGGGTGCGGTTCACGCCCGACAACGGCGCTTCCGGCGAGAACGGCACCACGATCTCCCCGTCCCAGCGACGGGGCGGCTCGGTGACCTCGGCCGAGGTGAAGGCGTGCTCCCACCTGCCGTTGAGATTGACGTAGGAGTCGCGCACGAGTTGCGGGCGCGGGTACTCGGGCAGGACGTCATCGGGATCGAGAGCCTCGCCCCACATGGTGATCATGAAACAGGCTCCAGCGGTTGGGGCCCGGACCACGCGGTCTGCAGCAGTGCGGGGACAGCGATCAACGCGGCGGCGGCGGTCAGGCGTCGATCCGCCGAGAGTTCGTACATCAGGTGACAGTAGCGCCACGCCGCGACCGCTCGGAGAACGAGCTCGAGGCATGTACGCCGCGACGAAGACGGTTGCCGGTGTGGGAGCTGCTGCACCAGAGCGGAATCCACATACAGATGGCCGGTGAGTTCTCCGGTGGGATGGCTGACCAGCTGAACGTCGCTCGTGCAGCGTTCGCCCGGCGAGACCCTCAGCCCCCGAACCCGCGGAAGACGCCGTCGGGGGAGGTCGCGGACGCGAAGGTCTCGAAATCCATATTGGAAATGGACAGGTTGTTCTCGATCGACCACATCTGTGCCGGGACCACCCTGAAGGACTGACCGCGTGGGTGACGGGTGTCCTCGGGGCCGGTATCCACCACCAGAATCGGATGTTCTGGGTCGGTGACGGTTTCGGCATCGGCGACGAAGACGTAATACGGAGGCGCGTCACCGATTCGGTCGAGCAGTGCGGTGATCGACAGGCCCTCGTTGTCGGGGTTGTCGACGCAGGTCAGGCAGGCGACGAAATCGCAGTCCTCGCCCACGCCCGGGGCCATCGCCGCGACCGCGGTTTCCCGCCAGGCGGCATCGTCGCTGAAATCTGTGCGGATGAGCAGGGAGACGCCACCGTCGCCGCCGAGGAAGTCGTCGAGCCGGCGCCCGGTTCCCAGCACCGCGCGTAGCTCCGCATCGGATTGTTCGGCCCGGTCGCGGTCGAGGACCGCACGGATTTCTCCGGGGGTGGCAGCGGGTGGCGCGGACGCGACGATCGAGGCGATGATCCGGGCGCAGTCCTCGGTGGCGAGCGGGGAGTAGCCGCGAATCTCATAGGTCCACGGCCCGACCGATTCGCGGTGCAGTGACTGAAGATACTGCTGGCTGTCATCGAGTTCGGGCTCGTCGAGCTCGGTGAGCCACTGCCGCAGCGTGACGGCGGCGTACTGGGCGCTGACCCGCAGATCCAGCGAGCCGGTCCTGGGATCACCGCCGGTGGGCTGGGTGTCGATCGTGCGCGGCAGCCAGGTGACGTGCGGTCGCGGGATCTGGGCGATGGCCTGCATCTTCGCGTCGTAGTCGCGCTGTGCGGAGGAGACGAATCGGTCTGCCTCCTCGCGGGTCGGGCCGTGCCATTCGAACGTCTCCGGATCGAAGTCCACATCCAGGACCGGGTTCGACAGTTCGATCGATTGAGTGCCCACTGTCCTGGACAACGCGACTCCGAGCTCGGCGTCGATCACGTAGGTCACCTCGCCGCCGTTGGCGCTGTCGCTGAACCGGACCTGCCACCCGGCTCGGCCGCGTACCTCTACCCGGCTCAGCTCACCGTGCGGGCGCAATCGCGGCTGTGGATCGTGGCCGCCGAGCTGCCACTGCGAGTAGGCCAGGATCAGCGAGAAAGCAGTGTTACCGGCCCACGCGACGCCGCGGTTCGCGGACTTGACGGAGTGGACCATCACGTCGTCGGATCTGCGGTATTCGTGCTCGTCGTTCTCGATATAGGTCGGGGCACCCGAGGCGTCCTCGATCCGCCATGACGTGGGCGGCAGGTGCTTGACCCGTCCGGCATACTCACCGCGGCGCCAGAACTCGGCCCGAATCGACCGTCCCATCGTGCTGAAACTCGAGCCCCGCACCTGCGGCCACGTCATCGACATCTCATCAACCTAGCGGTGATCAGGACAGAACTCCCGTGGCGGTTTCGCGGCCGAACTTGTCGCGAACAGATGTGCTGATCCGGCCGCCGTCGGCACTGGGGTCCGCGCGGGCGATGAGTCCCTGATGGTCGAACAGCGGTGACACCAAGCGGTAGTCGAAAACCTGAGTGTCGCTCGCTCGGTGACCGCGGGCCCGCGCGGCCTCGGCCATGGCGACGGCCTGCAGCGGTCCGTGGGTGAGCAGTCCGGGGTAGCCCTCGATATCGCGGGCGTAATCGCGGTCGTAATGGATCCGATGGGCGTTGTAGGTCAGTGCCGAGTACCTGAACAGCAGGGTCGGTGTCACGGTGATCGGCCAGTCGTCCTGTGCGACAGGCATTTCCGGAAGCATCTGCGGGGCGCCGGCCTGCTGTGCGGGCGGTGCGTCGCGATAGACGATGTCCTGACGCTCGTCGATCACTAGCGTATCGGCCTGGGTGATCTGGTGGCTGACGGTGACGAACGTCAACCGGCCACTGCGGCCCTGCTTGTCCTCGACAGCGGTGACCTGAGTTCGGCGTGTAGCGCTGCGACCCGTTCGCAAGGGCGCGAGCATCCGGACCTGTCCGCCCGCCCACATCCGCCGCCGACCGGGCTCGGGTGGGGCGGGAACGGCGTGCCGGACGGGATGGCCGTCGGCGCCGAGGTCGGCCTGCGCGGCACGGTCGAGCAGGTAGACCCAGTGCCACAGCAGGGGCAGGCCGGTGTCGAGGTCGGGCAGGGGAACATCGAGCAGTGCGGCGAGCCCTTCGGCAGGACCATCGTCGATGTATTCGGTGCGAACAGTGAAGTCGCTCAACGCATCTCCTCATGGCAGGCGCGCGAGAACTCTGCGCGGATGGCGTCGTTGTGTTGGCCGAGACGGGGGACAGCGCCCATCCGGGCCTCCCGGCCGGGCACCGTCACCGGCGGAAGCAGGGCCCGTATCGTCCCGCCGGGGGAGTCGACCTCGCGCCAGCGGTCGCGGGCGCGCAACTGCGGGTGCTCGGCGAACTCGGCCGGCGTTCGCAGTCGCGCACAGGCGATTCCGGCCTTGTCCAGCAGTTCGACGGCGCTGTCGGCCGAATGGGGGGCCAGTGCAGCCTCGATGATTTCGGTGATGTCGTCGCTGTGGGCGACTCGTTCGGTGTTGTGGGCGAAACGCGGATCGCCGACCAGCTCTGGGCGGCCGAGCACGACCGTGCACAGCGTGGCCCACTCGCGATCGTTCTGCACGCTCAGGAACACCGATGCGTCATCGCCTGCCCTGAACGGGCCATAGGGGGCGATGGAGGCGTGCCGTGCGCCGGTGCGGCGCGGCGGCTGGCCGCCGTACACGGCAAAGTACGTCGGCTGCATCATCCACTCACCGAGCGCGTCGATCATCGCGACCTCGAGAGTGCTTCCGTCTCCGGTCCGCTCTCGTTCGTAGAGTGCGGTGAGAATGCCGGAACAGGCATACATTCCGGTCGCGATGTCGGCTACCGAGATCCCGACCTTCGCGGGTTCCGCGTCGGTCCCGGTGGTACCCAGTAGTCCGGTTTCGCATTGGACGAGCAGGTCGTAGGCCTTTTTGGATCGATACGGCCCGTCGGGTCCGTACCCCGAGATCGAGCAGTGGATGAGTTCGGGCCGGTGCGCGCGCAGCGTCGCCGCGTCCAACCCGAGCCGGTCGACCGCACCGGGCACCAGATTCTGCACCACCACGTCCGCTGCCTCGATGACGGTGTCGAGCAGTGCGCGGTCGCCCGGTGACTTCAGGTCGAGTTCGATGCTCTCCTTGCCCCGGTTGAGCCAGACGAAATAGCTGGCTTCGCCGTGCACGGTGCGGTCGTACTCGCGAGCGAAATCGCCGACGCCGGGGCGCTCGATCTTGATCACGCGCGCACCGAGGTCGGCGAGCTGCCTTGTCGCGAACGGCGCGGCTACGGCCTGTTCCAGGGAGACGACGGTGATGCCGTCGAGTGCAAGCCCTGATCGAATGTTCATGATCGCGAATCACTTTCGAGGATGAGTACGCAAGTTCCGCTGAGCCCCAGCAGTCTCGACCAGCCCGCGGCCGCCGCGACGGCGTCGGCATCGGTGGTGTCGACGCTGACACCGTCGAGCGGCGCCGCAATGCCCGCCACGCGGGAGGCCGATCCGAGAGTGCTACGCGTCGGCAAGAGCATCGCCGCGCTCATGCGCGTGCCTTGTATCGCTTGATCAGCTGCTTGGTGATGACGTCCTTCTGGATTTCGTTGGTGCCCTCGCCGACGATCATCAGCGGCGCGTCGCGGAAGTAGCGTTCGATATCGAACTCGGTCGAATACCCGTAGCCGCCGTGGATGCGCAGCGCGTCGAGGGCGATCTGCATCGCGGTTTCGGAGGCGAACAACTTGGCCATCCCGGCCTCCATGTCGGCGCGCTGCCCGCAGTCGTAGCGGCGCGCCGCGTACTGCACGAGTTGGCGGGCCGCGGTGAGCTTGGTGACCATCTCGGCCAGGTAGTTGCTGATCGACTGGTGCTGCCAGATCGGTTTGCCGAAGCTCTCCCGTTGCTGTGCGTAGCGCAGCGAATCGTCGAGTGCGGCACGTCCGACACCGAGCGCGCGGGAAGCGACCTGGATGCGGCCGACTTCGAGGCCGCGCATCATCTGCGCGAAGCCGAGTCCTTCGTCCCTGCCCAGCAGCGCGGACTGCGGGACCCGGACGTTGCCGAAGGACAGTTCACAACTTTCGACGCCTTTGTAGCCGAGCTTGGGCAGGTCGCGCGATACTTCGAAGCCCTCGACATCGGTGTCGACGAGCAGGATGCTCACACCGCGGTGGGCGGGCTCGGCGTCGCGATCTGTCTTACACATCAGCGCGATCACCTGGGAGCGGCGGGCATTGGTGATCCAGGTCTTCGACCCGTTGATGACGTAGTCGTCACCGTCGCGCCGGGCCCAGGTGCGCATGGCCTGCAGGTCGGAGCCGCCGCCGGGCTCGGTGAGCGCCATGGTGGCCCGGAGCTCGCCGGTGGCCATCTTCGGTAGGAAGTAGTCCTTCTGTTGCTGCGTGCCGTAGGCCAGCAGCAATTTCGACACCACGGTGTGCCCGCCCATCGCGCCTGCCAGGCTCATCCAGCCGCGGGCGAGTTCTTCGGTGACCGCGGCGTAGCAGGGCAGCGAGACGCTCGCCTCGCCCCACGGCGCCGGAATGGCGAGGCCGAAGATGCCCATCTGCTTCATCTGTTCGATCAGCTGTTCGGGGTAGGTGTCGGCGTGCTCGAGTTCCTGCACGACCGGCTTTACTTCGCGGTCGACGAATTGCGCCACTAGCGAGACGATTTCGGTCTCTTCTTCATTGAGCTCGTACATGTCGGGGTTCCTCTCTGCGGTTTTCGGTCAGTGGGTCGTGGCGACAACGGGAACCCGAATGCATATCGTGACAGCTGATATAGGCTCTTGAAAAATAGCGATTCCTGATACCTGTATCGCGTGTGCGCATAGTCGCCGTCGGAGGATGAACGTGGATCTCAAGCAGCTCAAAGCCCTCGTCACCATCGCGGAAGTGGGCAGCGTGACCAAGGCGTCGCAGTTGCTGCATCTGGTTCAGCCCGCGGTGACGCGGCAGATCAAGCTGCTCGAGCAGGAGCTGGGGGTGCCGCTGTTCGAACGGACCAGAGAAGGGATGCGCCCCACCGAAGCCGGGGCGACTTTCGTGGAGCGTGCCCGGCGCGCGCTCAACGAACTCGATCGTGCTCGGGCCGAGATCAGGCCGGAGTCGGGCCCGGTTACCGGCATCGCCACGATCGGTCTGCTCGAAAGCACACTCGACGTGCTCACCGAGCCGCTGGTCGAGCGCGTCAGCAGACGGCATCCCGGGGTTCGGTTGCGATTGCTCACCGCGTACTCCGGTCACTTGCAACAGTGGCTCGACGACGGCGATGTGGACCTTTCGCTGCTCTACAACCTGCGCAGCACGCCCTCGCTACACGTGCAGCCACTGCTTCGTGAGCAACTGTGGGCGGTGGGGCTACCGGACTCGGTGTTGGCCGCGGACCGGCCGGTATCGCTGGCGGACATGATCGATCGTCCGATGGTGATGCCGGGGGCGGGCCACGGTCTGCGTGTTCTGGTCGACCAGGCTTGCGCGCGAGCGAAGATCAGTCCGAACATCTCGATCGAGACCAATTCGATGAGCTTGCAGAAGATGCTGGTGCTGGCGGGCCACGGCTGGACGATCCTTCCCGCGTCGGGTATCGCGGTGGATGTCGCGGCTGGAGTATTCAGCGCCGCGCCTTTGACGGACCCCGAGGCGACCCGCGATATCGTGGTCGGTTTCCAGCGGGCCGGGCGGCCGTCACCGGCTGTCGAGGTGGTGGCTCGCGAGTTGGTGCACATCGTGAGATCGGTGGTCGCCGACGGCGGATGGCCGTCGGCGCGAATCTTCGACGATTCGGCAACGCCGAGAGCTCGAGACACCTTGCGCTGATTCATCATTGGGGAACAAGCTTCGCGAAAACGATCATCCGGTGAGCAACGACACGGCGAAGCGGAGGAATTCTTCCGGTCGATCGAGGGGAATGATGTGGCCGCAGTCGGGGTGAGGGGGTCAGGTCGTCAGCGATGGGGCGGAGTTGGCGCTCCAGCGTCCCTCGCACCGCGATCAGCAACAAGACGATCCAGTAGGTCGCCATCCCGGGAGTTCTGGCGACCTGCCATTCTTCTTGCGGTATGGATGACGCTGAGCGAGACGGCGGCATGACCGTTGGCTCGCAACACCCACTGCTGTTCCTCGACGTGGACGGGCCGCTGCTGCCGTTCGGTCAAGCCACGGAAGGCGAGTCGCGCGATGTCGTGTCGGACTCACGCTTCTCGCGGCTGCGCCGGGATACGGGTCGAAGGCTGGCAGCGCTGCCGTGTGGACTGGTATGGGCCACGAGCTGGGAAGACGACGCCAATGCCGAGATCGCGCCCCGGCTCGGGCTGCCACGACTTCCGGTTGTGCGCTGGCCGGAGTCTTGCGCTGAGCACGAACGCGAGGACCGTTGGTTCGGGCTGTGCTGGAAGACGCGGACCCTGGTGGACTGGGCGGCCGGACGCCCTTTCGTCTGGGTCGACGACGAGATCACCGACGCCGACCGCGCCTGGGTAGCTACCCGACACCGCGGTCCCGCTCTCCTGTGGCACGTCGAGTCGTCCCGAGGACTCACCGACGAGGACTTCGCAGCCCTCGATCACTGGCTGCGGGCAGAAGCCTTCGACGGTCTCGGACGCATCGGCCCGCAGGCGCATTCGTTCGCTCCGGTGATCGTCGACTCCGACGAGCGGTGAAGATTACGCCGGGGCAGTGATGTCACCCGTCCCAGCCACGGCCGTCAGGGGCGAACGTGTGTCGGACGACCACGATCACGCACGCGATCCGAAGAACTCGGCTCGAGCGGCGTTGACGCGGGCCTGGGCCTGGGCGGCGCTTTGGAAACTGACGGCCGCCGATCCGCCACCGGCGAGTCCGAGGGCGAGGAGACCGCCGATCACCGAGAGGAGATTCGGCTCGGGGAGGATGCCCGTGTCGCTGGTGGGCCTGACCTCGTGAGCGGGCACCGCCGCACCGCCGCTGGGTGCGGGCGCGGCGGGTGGATCACCCGCGCCGGGGGCCGGTGATCCGGGTGATTCGCCGCCTCCGCCGGGAGCGGATCCGGCGGGCGGTGCGGCGCCGCCACCGCCGGGGGATCCGCCACCGGGGGAGCCGCCGCCACCGGGGGAGCCGAG
>JACIXH010000198.1 GCA_014360565.1 Nocardia sp. | reverse complement strand
CCCGGCTGCTGATCACCCGCGGCTTCGGCCCGGGAGACGGTGTGGCAGTCGACCTTGCGCGCGGGGTCGACTGGGCCGTCGCGGTCTGGGCGATCCTCAAGGCCGGCGCGGCCGTGGTGCCTGCGGGCAGTATCGCGCCGAACACCGAACCAGTGGCGAAGCTGGGCATCACCGTCGGCGAGCCGAGCAGCGCCGACTGGGTCTCGCTCGACGACCCGGCGATCAAGACCGAGCTGTCCACCCGGTCCGCCCGCCCGGTCACCTACGCCGACCGCACCCGGGCATTGCGCGGCAACGACCCGGCCTTCGCCGCCGCCGGGAGCACTCGCACCTATGACGAACTGGCCGCGGCCGAGGCCAAGGTGCGCGTCGACGCCGAGCTGACCTTCGAAGCACGGACCTTCGGGCATACCGCGGCGGACAGTTTCGCCGCGCTGGTGGAGCCGGTCGCCGCCGGTGTCGCCGGGGCGTCGATGGTCTTGGTGCCCGCCGCGCCGGACGGGCTGTCGGCGGGGCTCGCCGAGGAATGGGTGACGCACCTGTTCGGTGACCGGGCCGGGATCGAGTCGCTCGATACCGCGGAACTGGGCGATCTGCAGGCCCTGATCGCCGGCGACGTCGCACCGGACAATGCGGGATCGGTCGACGTGGTACTGGTTCTCGGGGATCCGCGCGCACCGGTGGCATGAGCGGCGTCGCGCCGCGCTTGTCGGTCGGTGCTCGGTGCGAGACAAAGAGTTTCAGTGACGTGTGAGGTGGAACAGCTATGACACGACCGGCAAGAACGCGACCGGTTCGTACGCGTCGTCCGCGCGTCACAGCGTTAGCGCAGCTACTGGCGGCCGCGGTCGAGATCAACCCCGACGGTCTCGCCGTCGTCCTCGCCGATGCGACCGCCACCCTCGGCACCCTCACCTATGCCGACCTCGACGAGCGCTCCAACCGCATCGCCCGGTTCCTGATCGACCGTGGCGTCGGCGCAGGTGACCTGGTCGCCATCGGCATCCCGCGTTCCATCGAGTCGGTGCTCGCCGTCTGGGCGGTCACGAAGACCGGAGCCGGCTTCGTGCCGGTCGACCCGAACTACCCCGCCGACCGCGTCGCCCACATGGTCGCCGACTCCGGCGCGGTCTTCGGCCTGACCGTTGCCGCGGTCAGTGACCGGCTGCCCACGCAGGTGCAGTGGCTCGCGGTCGACGAGCGGGTGGACTCGCTGTTCGGCGATATCTCCGCGGAGGCGATCACCTCCGCCGACCGGCTCCGACCGGTCCGCGCCGAGGACCTCGCCTATCTGATCTACACCTCGGGGTCCACCGGCTTGCCCAAGGGCGTCGCGGTGACGCAGGCCGGGCTCGCCGGCTTCTGTGAGGAACAGCGCAGGCACTACGGCGTCGAATCCAGCTCGCGCACCTTGCATTTCGCCTCACCGTCATTCGATGCCTCGCTGCTCGAGTTGCTGCTGGCGGTGGGGGCGGGCGCCACGATGGTGATCGTGGATCCGAGTGTCTACGGCGGTGCGGATCTGGCGGGACTGCTGCGGCGTGAGCGGGTGAGCCACGCCTTCATCACCCCCGCGGCGCTGGCCTCGATCGACCCGGTCGGCCTCGACGACCTGCGGGTGGTCGCCATCGGCGGCGAGGCGGTGTCGGCTGATCTGATGCGGCGCTGGGCTGTTCCGCTCGCGGATGGCATGTTGCGCGAATTCCACAATGTGTACGGGCCTACCGAGACGACCATCGTCACCAACATCAGTGTGCCGCTGAAGCCGGGCGACCCGATGACCATCGGCGGCCCGATCAACGGCGTCGCCGAATATGTTCTCGACGACCGCCTCGGCCCCGTCCCCACCGGCGTCACCGGCGAGCTCTACATCACCGGCGCCCAGCTGACCCGTGGTTACCACGCCAGACCCGGCCTCACCGCCGAACGATTCGTCGCCAATCCGTTCGACCCGGCGGGGTCTCGCCTGTATCGCACCGGCGATCTCGTGCGCTGGACCGCCGACGGCGCCCTGGAGTATGTGGGCCGCAACGATTTCCAGGTGAAGATCCGTGGCTTCCGGATCGAACTCGGTGAGATCGATGCCGTGCTCTCGGGCCACGAGAGCCTGGACTTCGCCGCCACGCTCGGCCATGAACTCGACAGCGGCGCAACAATTCTGGTGTCCTATGTGCACGCCGCTCCGGGCGCTGTCGTCGAGCCCGCCGCGCTCACCGCCTTCGCTGAGCGCAGTCTGCCCGCGCACATGGTGCCGACGGTGCTGATGGAACTCGAGACCATCCCGCTGACCGCCGTCGGCAAACTCGACCGGCGGGCACTGCCCGCGCCGATCCTGGAACACGCCGAATTCCGTGCTCCCGCAAGCCCGGTCGAGCAGATCGTGGCGGGCACCTTCGCTCAGGTACTCGGCCTCGGCGACGCCCAGCTCGGCCTCGACGACGACTTCTTCGCCCTGGGTGGGAACTCGCTGATGGCCACCCAGGTCGCCGCCCGGCTCGCCGCCGCGCTGGACGCCGACTTCCCGGTCCGGCTGCTGTTCGAGGCGTCGACGGTGGAGACGCTGGCCCGGCGCCTCGCCGAATCCGCCGGTGGCGGTGCACGTCCCGCGCTGACGGCGGGGCAACGGCCCGCACGGATTCCGCTGTCGCTGGCGCAGCGGCGAATGTGGTTCCTCAATCAGTTCGATCCGGGCTCGGTCGCCTACAACATCCCGATGGCGGTGCGCCTGCACGGCGCCGTCGATGTCGAGGCCCTGCGTGCTGCCGTGGCCGACCTGGTCGCCCGGCACGAGACCCTGCGCACGATCTATCCCGAAACCGACGACGGGCCCATCCAGCGAATCCTGGACGAGACCGAGGCGACGCCACAGCTCGAGGTGCGCTCGATCGCGCCGGACCAGCTCACCGCCGCCATGCACGAATTCGGCTCGTCCGGGTTCGATGTGCGCGTCCAGGTGCCGTTGCGGGTCGCGCTGTTCGAGCTCGAGGCCGACGAATCGGTGCTCGCCGTAGTCGTGCACCACATCGCCGGTGACGGTTCCTCGCTGGCGCCGCTGACCAGGGATCTCATGCTCGCCTATGCGGCTCGATCGGCGGGCGACGCGCCGGACTGGGCGCCGCTGGCCGTGCAGTACGCCGACTACGCGCTGTGGCAGCGGGCCCTGCTCGGCAGCGAGGACGACCCGCAGTCGCTGGCCTCGGCCCAACTCGCCTACTGGCGCGATGCGCTCGCAGGTCTGCCCGACCAACTCGACCTGCCCGCCGATCGGCCGCGCCCCGCGGTGCAGTCCTTCGCGGGCGGTCGCGTCCCGGTCGAGGTCGACGCCGAGACGCACCGCGCCCTGCTGGCTGTGGCGCGCAGCCACGGCGCGACGCTGTTCATGGTCGTGCACACCGCGCTCGCGCTGACCTTGGCCAGGCTGGCGGGTACCGATGACCTCGCGGTCGGAACACCCATCGCGGGCCGCGGCGAGGCCGCCCTCGACGATCTGATCGGCATGTTCGTCAACACCCTGGTCTTCCGCACCACTCTGGAACCGGGCGAATCGTTCAGCGAACTCCTCGCTCGCCAGCGCGACACCGATCTGCAGGTGTTCGCGAACGCCGACCTTCCGTTCGAGCGCCTCGTCGAGGCGATCAACCCGACCCGCTCCACGGCCCGCCACCCGCTGTTCCAGGTCGGGCTGTCCTTCCAGAACCTGAGCCGTAGTTCCCTCGAACTGGGGGAGACCGCTGTCGAGGGCGTCGATGTGGATCTCGCGGTGTCTCAGTTCGACCTGCACGCGATCGTCGCCGACGCCTACGACAGTGCCGGTCTCGCGCAGGGGATCAGCGGTGTGTTCACCTACGCCACCGACCTTTTCGACGAGTCGACCGCACTCGCCTACGCGGACCGATTCGCCCGGGTTCTCGCCGCCGTCGCCGCCGCGCCGCAACGCCCGGTCGACGAGATCGAATTGCTCTCCGATGCCGAGCGGCAACGGATCCTGCACGGCTGGAACGACACCGGGCGAACCCGCCCGTCCGCGACGCTGGCGTCCCTGTTCGCCGAGACCGCCGCCGGTGAACCCGATGGCGTGGCGCTGGTCGACGCCGCCGGTGCTCAGCTCACCTACCGCGACTCGGCCGCTCGCGTCAACCAGCTCGCGCGATACCTGATCAGCCGGGGCATCGGTGTCGAGGACCGGGTCGCGCTGGCGATCCGCCGATCCGCCGACCTCGTCATCGCCATGTACGCGGTGGTCCAGGCCGGAGCCGCCTACGTCCCACTGGATCCGGATCAACCGGCGGATCGTGTCGCGCATGTACTCGAGACAGCCGCTCCCGCTTGCGTATTGACCACCACCCGAGACGGTTTCGCGATCGTTTCCTCGGGTGTATCGGTGATCGCCATCGATACCGCCTCGACAGAGCACACCGTGCGCCCGGTTTCCGGCGAAACCGTCGACAGCGCGATCACGGCGCCCAACGGTGCACGCCCAGCGCAGCCGCCGGCCGCACCGATCAGCCTGTCCGGGTTCTCGCCCGCCCCGATCGCCGCGAGCGAACGCATCGGCGTGCTGCGTCCCGAGAACACCGCCTACGTCATCTTCACCTCCGGCTCGACCGGCAAGCCGAAGGGTGTGGCGGTCTCGCACGGCGCCATCGTCAACCAGTTGCTTTGGAAGACAGCCGCTTTCGGCCTGGGGCGCGATGATGCGTTCCTGTTGAAGACCGCCGCCACCTTCGACCTCTCGGTTTGGGAATTCTGGTCGGCCGCGATCAGCGGTGGCCGCCTGGTGATCGCCGCTCCCGACGGCCACCGCGATCCCGCCTACCTGCTCGGTGTGCTCGCCGAGCAATCGGTGACCACTGTGCACGTGGTCCCCTCGATGCTCGACGCGCTGCTCACCGAAGCCGCCGGAGCACTGCCGGGCTCGCTTCGCCGCGTACTCGCCATCGGCGAGGCCCTGCCCGCCGCCACCGCGCAGCGTTTCCTCGCGTCCAGCCCCGCGGCACTGCACAACCTGTACGGCCCGACCGAAGCCGCGGTCTCCATCACCGACCACCGCGTCACCACCGCCGACAGCACCACGGTTCCGATCGGCCGACCGGAGTGGAACAGCCGGGTCTACGTCCTCGACGCCCGGCTCCGCCCGGTCCCGGTGGGTGTCTCGGGGGAGCTGTATCTCGCGGGCGATCAGCTGGCCCGCGGCTACCACGCCCGCCCGGATCTCACCGCCGACCGATTCATCGCCGACCCCTTCGCCGCGTACAGCCATGCGCCCGCCTCACTCGCTGGAACGAACAGCGACAGCTCGCGTGGCGCACGGATGTATCGCACCGGCGATCTGGTCGCGTGGACAGCCGAGGGCGAGCTGGAGTACCGCGGCCGCACCGACTTCCAGGTGAAGATCCGCGGTTTCCGCATCGAACTCGGCGAGATCGAAGCAGCCCTGCTCGCCGCGCCGCAGATCGCCCAGGCGGCGGTTGTCGTCACCAGCGACCCGCGACTCGGCGACCGGATCGTCGCCTACGTTGTGCCGGGCGCGTCCGCAACTCTCACCGCATCGCAAGCCAAAGCCGCGGTGGCACAGGTACTTCCGTCGTATATGGTCCCGGCGGCGTTCGTCGTCCTCGACCGGCTCCCGCTGAACGCGAACGGCAAACTCGACAGAGCCGCACTCCCTGAGCCGGTGCTCGAACCCCGCCGCTACCGCGCTCCCCACACCGAACACGAGATCGCCGTGGCGGCCGTGTTCACCGAAGTCCTCGGCGCGCAGACCCCCGGACTCGACGACGACTTCTTCGCGCTCGGCGGCAACTCCCTGCTGGCCACCCGCGTGGTGCACCACTTGTGCGAACACACCGGTGTCGAGCTCACCGTCGCGGCGTTCTTCGCCGACCCGACCGTCGCCGGCCTCGCCGCCCGCGTCAGCGACGGCCCGGCCGGCGCGGCCGACCTCGAAGCCGCACTCTCGGTGGTCCTCCCGATCGCCCGCCGCGGCAGCCGTCCGCCGCTGATCTGTGTGCACCCGGTGTCGGGCCTGGCATGGGCCTACGCGAGCCTGGTGCCGCACCTGCCCGACGACCGGCCCGTCGTCGGCATCCAATCACCGGCGCTGAGCGATCCGGACTTCCGGCCGGATTCAGCCGACGAACTCGTCGACCGCTACCTGTCCGAAATTCGTGGCGTTCAGCCACACGGGCCCTACCAGCTGCTGGGCTGGTCACTGGGCGGCGTGCTCGCGCAGGCTGTCGCGACGCGCCTGCAAGCCGAGGGCGAAACGGTGGCGTCGTTGACGATGCTGGACAGCCTGCCCGGCGCCGCGCTCGCCGATTTCGGTACCGAATTGCGACATGTGCTCGTCGAACTCGGAATACCCGAACACCAACTGCCGGACCGGCTCACCGAACTCGGTGACGAAGCGCTGGAATCGCTGCACGCCGCGCTGGCGGGAGACGCACCGATATCGCGCGCGCAATTCGTCGGCATGTACCGCGGAGCCCTGCGCTCGGTGGCACTGCTGACCGAGCTCGAGCCCGCTCGATTCGAGGGTGATCTGACGTATTTCACCGCCCTGCGGACCCCCCAAAAGCTGGGGGACGGGGCCTCCCGATGGCGGCCGTTCGTCAGCGGGATCATTGCTGACCACCCGGTCGAGGCCACTCATCAGCAGATGCTCTCGACGAGCGCGGTAGCCACCGCTGGACCGGTAATTGCCCAGGTCGTGATGGGTGCGGACCCATCGGGCCATACCTGTACGTAACGGACTCCATGGGCATTACGATTCTGTTGCGATAGAGTTGGTGTGTCGTGGCGCACACCTCGGTGACGGTCGGCAGTAGCCGTATAGGTGTGGCTATGCTGTGTCCGACTCGGCCGCCGGACGCGAGAGGTGTATTGGTCTGTGGAAACCCCCCGCCGCACGGGCCGTGTCGGTCGCCGACGTGCGACCGGCGCACCGTTGTTCGGACAACTGCTCACGGCCGCCGTCGAGTCAGCGGCCGATTCGATCGCGCTGCGCTACAACCCCACCGGGACGCCCGGCGCGGAACAGCGACTCACCTATCGTGAGCTCGACGAGCGGTCCTCGCGGTTGGCGCGTGAACTCATCGACCGTGGGATGGGTGCCGGCGACGTGGTCGCGATCGCCATCGCCCGGTCGGTCGAGTCCGTGCTCGCGGTATGGGCCATCGCCAAGACCGGCGCCGCGTACGTGCCGGTCGACCCGGCCTATCCGGCCGACCGGATCGCCCATATCGTCGCCGACTCCGGCGCGACCATCGGCCTGACCACCGCCGCCCATCGCGCGTGCCTTGGCACCACCGCGTACTGGATCGAGCTCGACGACCCGGTGGTCGCCGAACGCATCGCCGCGCGGCCCGGCCACGCGGTGAGTTACGCCGACCGGGTCCGCCCGATCGACGAGTGCGACCCGGCTTACGTCATCTACACCTCCGGCTCCACCGGTAAGCCCAAGGGCGTCGTCGTGACGCACACGGGGCTCGCCACCTTGGTCGCCGCGGAACGTGAACACTTCGGCGTGCAGCCGGATTCGCGCGTGCTGCACGTTTGCTCGCCGAACTTCGACGTGTCGGTACTCGAGCTGCTGCTGGCCTTCGGTGTGGGTGCGACGCTGGTGATCTCGCCGCCGCGGGTGTTCGGTGGCTTCGAACTGTCGGACCTGTTGCGTCGCGAACGCATCACCCATCTGCTGATCACCCCGGGTGCGCTCGAGTCCGTCGACCCGGCCGGGCTGCCGGATCTGGAAACCGTGATCGTCGCAGGCGATCGGTTCGGACCGGAGCTGGTCGGCCGCTGGGCAACCGGGGGCCGGGCTTTCTACAACGGATACGGCCCGACCGAGGCGACGATCCTGGCCACCAGCAGCGCAAAACTGCACGCGCACGCGCCGATCACCATCGGGCACGCGGTGCCCGGCATGGGTCTGTACGTGCTCGACGCGCGGTTGCGGCCGGTGCCCGCCGGGGTGGTCGGCGAGCTGTACCTGTCGGGTCCCGCGCTCGCGCAGGGTTATCTCGGCAAGCCGGGGCTCACCACGCAACGTTTCGTCGCCTCGCCGTTCGGGCCGGGCAGGCTGTACCGCACGGGTGATCTCGTGCGCCGATACGAACCCGACGGCACACTGGAATACCTGGGCCGCACCGACTTCCAGGTGAAGGTACGCGGTTTCCGGATCGAGCTCGGCGAGATCGACAACGCGCTCACCGCACACCCCGACCTCGATTACGCGGTGACCCTGGGTAAGACGATGCCGTCGGGCGCGACAGCGCTGGTCGCCTATGTCCTGGCCCGTGTCGGCCGCACGGTCGACACCGGGGCGCTCGCGGAGTTCTTGGCAGAATCGTTGCCCGCGTACATGATTCCGTCGGTCATCATGGTTCTCGACGAACTGCCGCTGACCTCGGTGGGCAAGCTCGATCGTGGCGCGCTGCCGACGCCGGTGTTCACCGCGCGCGGATTCCGCGCGCCCGCCACCCCGGCCGAGCAGGTGGTCGCGGATGTGTTCGCTGCGCTGTTGCTGCGCGACGGCGCAGGACGCGTCGGCGCCGACGACGACTTCTTCGAACTGGGCGGCGACTCGCTGCTCGCCGCGCAGGCGGTGGCCCGCTTCGGCGCGGCGCTGGACGTACGAGTGCCGGTGCAGGCGGTTTTCGAAGCGTCGACCGTGGCGGCTCTCGCCAATCGTGCCGAGCAACAACGTCTTTCGGCGCACGCGCTGCCGCTGATACCCCGCCCGCGCCCCGAGCTGCTACCGCTGTCGTACGCCCAGCAGCGGATGTGGTTCCTCAACCGCTTCGACCCCGCCTCAGCGGTGGACAACATCCCGGTCGCGGTCCGGCTCTCCGGCCGCCTCGACCTACCCGCCCTGCGCGCCGCGGTCGCCGACCTGGTCGCGCGCCACGAAGTCCTGCGCACGGTCTATCCGGTGTCCGGCGGCACCGAGGGCGGGCAGTGGCCCGCGGGCAGCCGTGACGCGGTACTGGACGGTGAAGGTCATCAGCTGGTGCTGGCGGCGGGCGACCCCGCCGCGATGCCCGACTTCGACGTTGTCGAGGTGGCGCACGACGAGCTGACCGAGGCGATCGGCGCCGTCGCGCTGGCCGGCTTCGACGTCACGGCGGGGCCGCCGGTGCGAGTGCGGGTGCTCGCGCTCTCGGACAACGAGCACGTGATCGTGTGCGTGGTCCACCACATCGCCGCCGACGGATTCTCCTTCGCGCCGCTGACCAGGGATCTGCTCACCGCCTACGCCGAACGTCGCGGTGGCGGCGCGCCTCAGTGGCCGCCGCTGGCGGTGCAGTACGCGGACTACACGCTGTGGCAGCGCGAACTGCTCGGCTCCGAGAACGACCCGCACTCGCTGCTTTCCGCCCAGCTCGCCTTCTGGCGAAAGACGCTGTCCGGCTTGCCGGAACAGCTCGAGCTGCCGACCGACCGGCCGCGTCCCGCGGTGTCGAGCCGGGCAGGCGGCTCGCTGAGTGTTCAGATCCCGGCTTCGGTCCACGCGGGTCTGTCCGCGCTGGCCCGTGCGCACAACGCCACGCTGTTCATGGTCGTGCACACCGCGCTGGCCGTGCTGCTGGCCCGGCTTTCGGGTACCCGCGACATCGCGATCGGCACCCCCGTCGCCGGACGCGGGGAGCAGGCGCTCGACGAGCTGATCGGCATGTTCGTCAACACGCTGGTCCTGCGTACCGAGGTGCATCCAGCGGCGAACTTCGCCGACCTGCTCACCCAGGTCAGAGGACGCGACCTCGCCGCGTTCGGGCATGCCGACGTGCCGTTCGAGCGGCTCGTCGAGCTGCTGGAGCCGGTGCGTTCGACTGCCAGGCACCCGCTGTTCCAGGTGATGCTGACCTTCCAGAACCTGGCGCGCACCGATCTGGCGCTACCCGGCCTCGCGGTGTCGGCCGCGGACTTCACGGTGCCGCTGGCGAAGTTCGACCTGCAGGTGGAGCTCGCCGAGCGCATCGGCGCCGACGGCGCGCCGCAGGGCATGGCGGCCACCTTCGTCTACGCCACAGACCTTTTCGACCACGCCACCGTCACCGACTTCGCCGACCGCTGGACCCGGGTGCTCGCCGCGGTGGTCGCCGATCCGCGCAAGCCCGTCGGCGATATCGATGTGCTCGCGCCCGGTGAACGCGAACTCGTGCTGCGCGAAGGTAATTCGCCGGGGATCTCGGTGCCCGAGGTGACGCTCGCCGATCTGATCAGCGCACAGGCGCGGCAGCGGCCCGACGCGATCGCGATCAGAGCGGGCGAGGACTCGCTCACGTTCGCCGAACTGTCGGGCCGGGCATCGGCTCTGGCCCGCGCGCTCATCGCGCAAGGCTCGGGCCCGGAAACGTTGGTGGCCGTATCGGTTCCGCGCACCGCGCAGCTCCCTGTCGCGCTGCTGGCCGTGCTGCTGTCGGG
The DNA here is from genome assembly GCA_014360565.1 of Nocardia sp. Classification (GTDB taxonomy): domain Bacteria; phylum Actinomycetota; class Actinomycetes; order Mycobacteriales; family Mycobacteriaceae; genus Nocardia. The sequence goes on along the minus strand of JACIXH010000198.1, from coordinate 1,389 downwards.
CGCGGGATATCTGCCGATCGATTCCGGCTATCCCGCGCAGCGTCTGGAGTACGTGATTTCCGACGCGAAACCCACTGTGCTGCTGACGACTTCGGGCCAACACGACCTGCTCGGAGCTTCGGCCGATCGTGATCCGCTCTCGACGGTGCCGTTGGGAACATCGCTGGCCAATCTGCCGGTGGTGCTGCTCGACGAAGAGCCCGTCTTCTCCGCCGAGCCGCTGCGGTCGAGCGAGCGACGTGCACCGCTGCGCCCTGGCCACCTGGCGTACGTCATCTACACCTCGGGTTCCACCGGCCTGCCCAAGGGCGTCGGCGTGACCCACCGCAACGTGCTCGAGCTGTTCGCCAACACCCAGATGCTGTTCGACTTCGACGTCGACGACGTGTGGACGGTGTTCCACTCCTTTGCCTTCGACTTCTCCGTCTGGGAGCTGTGGTGTGCGCTGGCAGGCGGCTCGTCGGTCGTTGTCGTCGACCACCTCACCTCCCGTTCGCCGATCGAATTCCGCGAACTGCTGGCCCGTGAACGCGTGACGGTGCTGAGCCAGACCCCGACGGCCTTCGCCCAACTCGACGAAGCCGACCGTGCCGCGCAAGCCGCGGGCGCCGCCCCGCTGCCCCTGCGCTACGTGGTCTTCGGCGGCGAGGCCCTCGACCCCCGCAAGCTCAACCGCTGGTACGGCCGCTACGGAAATGGTTCGGGCGCACCCGAACTCGTCAACATGTACGGCATCACCGAGACCACCGTCCATGTGTCGCACCAGGCCCTGACCTCGCGGACGGCAGACATCGTGGGAGCGGCCGCGGACGACGCCGACCACGCCGCGGGAACCGAGCGCGGCGACACTGCCGCCGCGCTGGCAGGCAGCCTCATCGGCCGCGCGCTGCCCGGTCTGTCGGTGGTCGTTCTCGACGATCGCCTGCGCCCGGTACCGTTCGGCGTCGCAGGTGAGCTCTATATCGCGGGTAATCAACTCTCCCGCGGTTACCTCGGCAAACCGGGCCTGACCGCCACCCGTTTCGTCGCCGACCCGTTCGGCGAACCGGGCGCACGTCGCTACCGCTCCGGCGACCTCGGCCGCTGGATTGGTTTCCGGGGCACCCCCACCCTCGAATACGGCGGCCGCGGCGACCAGCAGGTCCAATTGCGCGGCTTCCGGATCGAACCGGGTGAGATCGAGTCCGCCCTGCTCCGCGTGCCCGGCGTCGGCCAGGCCGCGGTGATCGTGCGCACCGACGAACACGCCGGTGACCGCCTGATCGGCTATGTCGTCGCGTCGTCGGCAGCCGTGCCCGCCGTGGCCACGCTCGTCCCGAAGGGCCCGGTGGGCGCCCGCTTCGGACGTCAGGACGGCGGGAGCGAAGACGCCGAGCCGGCCGAGAGCCA
>JACIXH010000197.1 GCA_014360565.1 Nocardia sp. | reverse complement strand
GGCGGCCGAAGCGGTGGGTAGTTGTCCGCCCGCCTTTCGCGTCCACTGGGATCCTGCTCGCCCAGGCCGATGGCGATCAACAGCTTCCAGCGGTAGGCAACCAGGTAGCGGGGCGAGTGGGGTTCTTCCTGCGCGTCGACGATTTCGACGCGGCATACGGCCGGATGACAGCCTCAGGGGTCGAGTTTGTGACCGAGCCACGGACCGAGGTGTACGGGCGAGTCGCTGTGTTCGCTGATATCGCGGGTAACCGGTGGGATCTGTTGGGCCCGCCCGTGTCGTGAATGCTGAACGGAATCCGCGGGGCCGGATGTCTCAGCTACTGAGGAAATTCGGCCACCTCGAGATCCAAGGCGGTTGCGAGATCGATAGTTCTGCGGGGTGTGACGCATTGCCTGGCCAAGCTCAACTGGTCGAGCCTGTTGTGGCGGGCTTGGAACAGGAACAACGCAGCGGGATGCTGCCGCAACTGATCGGTATCGAGTCCGTCTGCGGTTCTGTAAGCAGCGGCTACAAGAGCGGGAAACGCTGCACGCAGCGCCGCTGCCCATCCCTCGACCGCGCTCAACCAAGCGCTGGTGGAGTCGTCCGTTGTGGAGGAGAACCGTGCGATTGCCTGGCTCAGTTCCGGCCACGGGTAATCGGCCCACGGCTTGGTTTTCAGGACCGCCAACTGCCATCGGTTTCTGACTTGTGACCAGTGATCGACATGTGCCGGCAGCGTGTGAACCACGAAGTCCGGCAGGCTGAGTGCGCTCAACGCCCCGCCGTGACAAGCCCCGGTATCCAAACCCAGAACTCGGTTCTCGCGCACTAGTGGCACGTTGCCGGTGACGTGGTGACCGAACACGATGGGCTTGGCATCGGCGTAATGGTCGTGCCAGAAGGTATCGGGAAACAGTGTCTGGAGCTCACGCTCACCGCGCGTGGAGCCACACAAGATCTCCTCACGTTGGTCGGCGAGCGCGATCCCGGGGGCCATCCCCGCATGAACGACGCGGACATGATCGTTCTCGAAGTAATAGGGAAGTGTTCGCATCCAATCGACCATGTCGGCGTAGCCATCGCCTGCCTGCAATCGCGTGATTTCCTGGGCGTAGGAAAAGATCCCGCGGACGTGTTTGCGTTCGTGGTTGCCCATGATGGCCACCGAGTTCGGGCGTTCGCGGAAGAAGTTGACAACTTCGTACGGCTTGGGGCCGCGGTCGACCAGATCGCCGACGCTGACGAGCAGGTCGTCCTCAGCGAGCTCGATCTTTTCCAGTAGCTCGACCAGTTCGTCGAAGCATCCATGGATATCGCCGATGATGACAGTGCGCTGCACCCGCAGGACCGTAGGCGCAGAATCGTTCGGCGAGCAAGAGAATTTCGCCGTTGTGGTCGGATGCGCGGCCTTCGGCATCAGGAGACGCCTCGAGCCGCAGCAGGTCTGCGGTCTACGTCTCGGCGCCCCGCAGTCTTCGCCCATAGCGGGTGAATTCGCCGAGCGGGGCACTCGGCGATTTTGCCGAACGGAATCCAGCGGGTTACGGTTCGCCTCGCTTGTTCGATATTCAGGTTTGATCTCGCACGGTTCCACAGGTTTTGGGGGCCAACGTCCCCGATGACATCAGGAGCGTTGCCATGACGAATCCGCCAGAGGGACAACAGCCGCCCTTCGGTCAACAGCCACCGAATCCGCAGGGAAACCCGCCCCCTGGAGTTCCACCGCAGGGCCCACCGCCGGGTTATCCCCCGGCGGGTGGGCCATCGGGGCCGGGTGGGGCGCAGGAGTTCGCGCCGCAGCCGCCGAAGAAGAAGCGGACCGGGCTGTTCGTCGGGTTGGGGGTTGTCGCGCTGGTGATCGTGGGTGTTCTGATCGCCGGCGTGGTGCTGACATTGCAGGGGCGTACGCCGTTGTCGTCGGACGAGAAGCAGATCGATGTCGCGGTGCGCGACTTCTACGACACCCTCGATTCCGACGGTTTCATCGCCGCCGCACAGCTGGCCTGCCAGGCCGATCGCACAGAGATCGACAATCTCAGCCCCGAGCAGCGTGAGCAGTTCGACAAGGCGACGGTCCAGGTCGAGATCGACGAGGTGAACGACATCGTCATCACCGGCGACAACGCCAAGGCGACGGTGGTCGGTCAGTTGACGCTGTCGGTGGAGGGCGAGGAGCCCGACACCGAGTCCAGCACCGAGGAGCACCTCACCAAGGAAGACGGCACCTGGAAGATCTGCTCGGCACCGGCCAACAAACACTGATCGAACACCCGGTGACGCCTGCCCTTATCGCCGCGAACCGCCACTAGTCTCGGTGACATGGGCTGCTGCGGGGCGTCGCGCCGGACAGTACTCGCCGCGACCGCGGGGGCAGCGCTCGCCGCGACTCTCCCGAGTCCTGTTGCGGCGCAAGCCGATCCACTGATCGCACTCGATCTGGAAATCGTCACCGTGACCGAGCGTGGCGTGGTGCTGTCCTGGACCACGTTCGGTCTCGATCGAGCCGGTCGGCCGGTCCCGGTCCCCGCCGATACCGAAGTACGTCTTGTCCCGGCGGATTCGCCCCGCGAGCCGGTCACCGTCTATCGCGACGACGTCCGAACTCCGTACCACTACGCCGAACTCGACGACCTCGAACCCGGCCGCCCGTACCGATTTCTGGCCCTGTCCAACGGCATTCGCGCTCTGCCCGCGCCGACGTTGACGACAGCCATGCCCGGCTCCCCGGAGGCTCGCGGCGAATTCACCACGCTCACACCGCCTCCCGGTCGCCTACTGCACACCATCGCCCTTGCCAACGATGTGCACTACGGCGAAACGGTGAGCGGCATCGTGGCCGCCGGCTTTCCGCCCGGATACCGCAGCGATCCGCCGTATCCGCAGTTCATGCTCGACGCCCTCCTCGACGACGTCCGCGCCCGCGACGCATCGCTGCTGCTGCTGGCGGGCGATCTGACCAACGAGGCGACCGCCGAAGAAGCACGCGCCGTGCGAGCGCATCTCGACACCTGGGGCAGCCTCGGCACCGACTACCTGGTAGCCCGCGGCAATCACGACCGCCCCCATCCGGGCTACCCGCAATGCACCGACTGCTGGGGCGAGCACTTCCTGCCCCGCCAGCACATGACCGAACATCACCTGGGCGAGCTGCGCGTGCTCGGTCTCGACACCAGCGCTGCCGAAGCATCGGGCGGGGTGATCGATCGCCCTCAGCTCGACGCGCTCGCCGACACTCTGCGTGCCGACCCGGACCGCCCCACCCTCGTCTTCGGCCACCACCCCGTCACCACGGAATCCGGCCGCACCAATATCGGCGGCCCCGGCTTCATCCTCGACCGCGCCACCGCCATCGAACTACAAACGCTCTATCAGCAGGCACCCGGCGTCTTCCTGCACCACAGCGGCCACACCCACCGAACCAGACGCACCCGACCCGACCTGGCGTGCGCGGTGGAATTCCTGGAAGTCGGTGCGGTGAAGGAGTATCCGGGCGGTTACTGCCTGCTCACCATCTACGACGGCGGCTACCGGGTGAACTTCTACAAGACCCGTTCCGCCGATGCCCGCCGATGGAGCAGCCTGACCCGCGGGCAGTATTTCGGCGCCGCGCCGGACTATCTCCTCGGCTCCCTCGACGACCGCAATCACGTCGTCGCGCGGGATTTCTCCGGACTCTGATTCGCCGGTCGTCCACATCCGCGCACGTCACGCGGGGTACCTTCCTTAGGTAAGCCTCATCACAGGATGGGGATCCTTGGTGGAAGGACGCGGATGACCTCGCGCAGTTGGAAACCTCTGGCCGGGCTGATGGCCGTCGCGGTGGCGACGCTCGGCCTCAGCGCCTGCTCCGCTTCCTCGGGCAGCGCCGACGAGATCACCGTCTACAACGCCCAGCACGAATCGCTCACCAAGGAGTGGGTCGCGGCCTTCACCGAGGAGACCGGCATCAAGGTGACGCTGCGGCAGGGTGGCGACACCGCGCTGGGCAACCAGCTCGTCGCCGAAGGCGCCAACTCGCCGGCCGACGTGTTCCTCACCGAGAACTCCCCCGCGATGGCGCTGGTGGAGAACGCCGGCCTGTTCGCCGATGTCGACAAGGCCACCCTCGATCAGGTGCCGGAAAGGTACCGCCCGTCCAGCGGAAAGTGGACCGGGGTCGCCGCTCGCGCAACGGTTTTCGTCTACAACAAGAACAAGCTCCAGACCGCGGGGCTGCCCGCCTCACTGCTCGACCTCGCCCAGCCGCAGTGGCAGGGCCGCTGGGCGGCAGGCACGTCCGGCGCCGATTTCCAGGCGATCGTGGCCGGTTTGCTGGCACTGAAGGGCGAGGACGTCACCCGCTCCTGGTTGCAGGGCATGAAGGCCAACGCCACCAGCCTGCAGAACAACGTGGCGACCATGAAGGCGGTCAACGCGGGCAACCCCGACGGCGGCGTGATCTACCACTACTACTGGTACCGCGACCAGGCCAAGACCAAGGAAGGCAGCGCCGACACCGCACTGCACTACTTCAAGAACCAGGACCCCGGCGCCTTCGTCAGCGTGTCCGGTGGCGGCGTACTGAAGTCGAGCCAGAAGCAGGAGTCCGCGCAGAAGTTCTTGGCCTTCATCACCGCGAAGGAAGGCCAGCAGGTGCTGCGCGACGGCGATTCGATGGAGTATCCGGTCGCCAGTGACGTGGCCGCGAACCCCGCGCTGCCGCCGCTGGCCGATCTGCAGGCGCCCGCGATCGACCCGAGCAAGCTCGACTCGAAGAAGGTCACCCAGCTGATGACCGAGGCCGGGCTGCTGTAAGTGCGCACCGCCCTGGCGAAGTCGACACCCCGGGTCGGTCGGCCGGGGGTGTTCGTCACGCTCGCCGCACTCGGTTTGACGGCGGCGACGTTCGTGCCGCTCGGCTATATCGTCTCGGTGCTGTTGGACACCGGCTTGCGCGAGGCCGCGGCGCTGGTGTTCCGGCCGCGGGTGGGCCAACTCCTGCAGAACACCGCGCTGCTCGTGATCTGCACGGTCCCGATCTGCGTGGTCCTCGGGATCGGGCTGGCGTGGCTGGTCGAGCGCACCGATGTGCCGGGTCGGGCATGGTGGGGGCCGGTGCTGGTCGCTCCGCTCGCGGTGCCCGCGTTCGTCAACAGTTATGGGTGGGTGAGCGTCTTCCCGTCCATGCACGGACTGCCGGCCGCGGTGATCGTGGCGACGATGTCGTATTTTCCGCTGGTGTACCTGCCGGTCGCGGCGACGTTGCGCAGGCTCGATCCGGCGATCGAGGAATCGGCGCGGGCGCTGGGGTCGGGGCCGGTGGAGGCGTTCTGGCGGATTACGTTGCCGCAGTTGCGTTTAGCGCTGCTGGGCGGCGCTCTGCTGATCGGCCTGCATCTGCTCGCCGAATACGGCGCGTTCGTGATGCTGCGTTTCGACACGTTCACCACGGCGATCTTCGAGCAGTACCAGAGCAGTTTCGCGGGTCCGGCGGGCAGCATGCTCGCCGGCGTGCTCGTGCTGTGCTGCCTGGCGCTGCTCGGGGGTGAGTCGCTGCTGCGCGGTAACGCGCGCTACGCCCGGCTGGGCGGTGGTGCGGCGCGAGCGCGGCGGCCGATCGCGTTGGGTGGGCTGCGGATTCCACTGTTCGGGGTGCTCGTGGCGGTGGTGGCCGGCGCGCTGGGTGTGCCGCTGTGGACGATCGGACGCTGGCTGTGGCTGGGCGGTTCGGCCGTGTGGGATTCGGTGGAAATCGGTGCGGCACTGGGCCAAACGATCGGGCTCGCGGCCGCGGCGGCCTTGGTCACCACGCTGTGCGCGTTTCCCGTCGCCTGGATCGCGGTGCGCTCGACGAGTTCGTTCGCCCGCCTGATCGAAGGCGCGAACTACATCACGAGCTCACTGCCCGGCATCGTGATCGCCCTCGCGCTGGTCACGGTCACCATCCGCTGGACACCGGCGCTGTATCAGACGGTGTCGCTGGTCGTGATCGCCTACGTACTGATGTTTCTGCCCCGCGCGCTGGTGAGCGTGCGAGCAGGTCTCGCGCAGGTGCCGGTCGGCCTCGAAGAGGTGTCACGATCACTGGGCGAATCGGCCACCTCCACTTTCCTGCGGGTGACCCTGCGCATGACAGCACCCGCAGCCGCCTCGGCCGCCGCCCTGGTCTTCGTCGCGGTATCGACCGAACTCACCGCGACCCTGCTGCTCGCCCCCACCGGCACCCGGACGCTGGCCATGCAGTTCTGGGCGAAGTCGGGCGAACTCGACTACGCGGCCGCCGCGCCGTACGCGTTGATCATGATCATCGCCGCTGTCCCCGTGACGTATCTGCTGTTCACCCAGTCACGAAAGGCAGCGGGGGTATGAGCCGCCGGTACCCGAGGACGACGCTCGGCACGACGACCCGAGTGATGACCGATCCCGCTCCTGGGACCGCCGTGCGCGCAGGATCTCGCGCATTCCGAGAGGACCCAGCATGAGCCGCCTGATCGTCGACGGTGTTTCCAAGAGTTTCGGAGCCACCACGGTTCTCGATCACATCGACCTCGACATACCCGACGGCACAGCCGCGGCGGTGGTCGGCGCGTCCGGCTGCGGCAAGACCACCCTGCTGCGGGTGATCGCCGGGTTCGAGGGCCCCGATTCGGGTTCGGTGCAGATCGGGTCGGAAACCGTTGTCCGCCAGGGTATCTGTGTGCCACCGCAGCGCAGGCGAATCGGCTACGTCGCGCAGGACGGCGCCCTGTTCCCGCATATGAGTGTGGCCGACAATATCGCCTACGGCCTGCACACCGGCTTGCGCGGCGCCGTCGATCGCGTGCGCGCGGGCAACGACCGGCCCCGCATCACCGAACTACTCGAGATGGTCTCGCTCACCCCCGACTACGCAGACCGCCTACCCCATCAACTCTCCGGTGGCCAGCAACAGCGCGTCGCCCTGGCCAGGGCGCTCGCCCGTAAACCCGACCTGATGCTGCTGGACGAGCCGTTCAGCGCACTCGACACCGGACTGCGCGCCACCACCCGCCGAGCCGTCGCCGACACCCTGCGAGCCGCGGGCATGACCAGCATTCTGGTCACCCACGACCAGGAGGAGGCGCTCAGCTTCGCCGAACAGGTCGCCGTGATGCGCGCGGGCCGATTCACCCAGGTCGGGCCGCCGCAACAGGTCTATCACCGACCCGCCGACCTGTTCACCGCCCGCTTCCTGGGCGATTGCGTGCTCCTCGACGCTCTCTGCGAAGCCGACATCGCCAAGTGTGTGCTCGGCCCTGTCCCGGTTCAGCCGGGCGCCCCGACCGGCGAGGTGACCCTGATGATCCGCCCCGAACAGCTCGCCGCCCAGGTGATCGCCGACGATCGACCACACTCCGGACGCGCCACCGCCGTCGACTTCCGCGGGCCCGACGTCATCGTGACCATCGATCTCGCCGAGGGTGCGGGCACCGTCCGCGTCCGCCGCACCGGCATCGACGCTCCCCGCGCAGGCGACCGGGTCCGCCTCAGCGTGCACGGACCCGCCGTCGCCTACTGACATTTGCGATCAGGCTGAGTCCAACCCTCGCCGCGAGCACCAGCGCACGGCACCATCGAAACCGACGCGGGCGTGGCTGAGTGGTCAGGCAACGGTCTGCAAAGCCGTCTACGCGGGTTCGATTCCCGCCGCTCGCTCTGTAAGAAAGCGGCTGGGTCGTGGAATGATCGTTTCATGTCACGGCCCAGACCGCTCTCCGAGGACCCCATCGCCGAGGCCTACCGACAGTGGGTCGCGCACGGTTGGGAGTCGGTCGCCGACGGCATGGCGCTGGTGACCTCGCTGGTGCGGGCGCAGCAGATCGTGATGGCGCGGGTCGACGAGGCGCTCAAGCCCTCGGGGCTGACGTTCTCGCGCTACGAGCTCCTGCAGCTGCTCAGCTTCAGCCGGACCGGCGCCCTGCCGATGGCCAAGGCGAGCGCGCGACTACAGGTGCACCCGACCAGCGTGACCAATACTGTCGATCGGCTCGAAGCCGCCGGGCTGGTGGTTCGCGTTCCGCATCCCAGCGACCGGCGCGCGACCCTCATCGAAATCACCAGCGCGGGAAGGAAATCCGTAGCCGAGGCCACGGCGGCGCTGAACGCCGAGGTCTTCGCCGAGCCCGGTCTGCCGCCCGAGCAGGGCCGTGACCTGCTCCGATTGCTGGCACAGTTCCGCCACGACGCGGGCGATTTCGACGCCGACGACCCGGAAAACCTCGCATTCCACGCAACCTCGCGACCAACCGGGGAATCTTCGGCCGATGCCCTTGGCACCTAGCGCAAAAAGGTCCACGATGTAGCGCATGGTGCTGATCCTCGGGGTATCGGCGGGCGAGGGTGGAGCCCGTGCCGTGCTGACCCATTCCGATCAGCCGCACATGCCGCCCATCGACCGCATCCACGTGCTGCGCCGGGCGGGCGGCTCGATCGAGGAATCGGTCCTCACCGCGATCCATCGCATGCGCGCGGCGGCGGCCGAACGCGACGAATACATCTCCGGCACCGCCGTCACCTGCCGCAGCGAACTCCAGGCCGACGCGATCAGAGCCGCCGCGGGCCAGGCCGATTTCGTGATCGTCGACGAACCGCTGGCCCAGCTGCGCTACCTGCGCTTCACCGGCCTGCTGCCTGCCACCGACTCGGTGATGCTCTACGACCTCGGCAGCTCCGGTCTGACCGTCACCCACGCCGATTGCCGCACCGAAACGATCCTGGCGGGCAAACGCAGCACCGTCCTCAGCGGCAACGGCTACGACGCGCTCCTGCGCTGGCAGCTCGCGCGCAGCGGTGTCGCCACCGACGCGCAAGCCAGCCGCGAACACCGAGAATCGTTGAGCCGCACCAGAGTTGTCACCGCCACCGATGCCGACACCGGCGGCCGCACGGTACTCACGCGCAGCGATCTGGCGGCGTTGTGCGAAGCGGGACTGCACCATTCGGCCTCGTTCGTGCGACTACTGATCGAGGAGACGGGGGTCCAGCCGGGCGCGCTGGTGCTACTCGGCGGCTGCACTCGCAACCCGAGTCTGCGCGCCGATCTGGCCCAGCTGATCGGGCTGCCGATCGTGTACGACCCCGAGCCCGAATATGTCTCGGCGCGCGGTGCGGTGCTGTTGTGCGCCCGTCGCCCCTCGGCACGATTACGCATGCCGCGGCGTGGCGTGGGCGTCATCGGGGCAGCACCGCCCTCCGGCCGGCGAAAACTCCTCGCCGCGGTCGCGGTGACGGCCACCCTCGGCGGCATGGTCGCCGGTCTGCTCAGCAACGACAACTCCTCGGCGCGGTCCCCCGAAAAGGGCACCGCGCCGAGCACCGCGCACTTCATCGACGGTGCGCCGAGCTGGAAACCGAACTAGCGCGATCGGATCAGCGGTTGCTGAAGTTCGGCGGGCGCTTCTCGACGAAGGCGGCCATGCCTTCCTTCTGGTCCTCGGTCGCGAACAGTGAGTGGAACACCCGGCGTTCGAACAGCAGGCCCTCGGCGAGGGTGGTCTCGAACGAACGGTTCACCGCTTCCTTGGCGATCATCGCGACCGGCAGCGACATCGACGCGATGGTCTGCGCGGCCGCGAGCGCGGTGTCGAGCAGTTCGTCGGCGGGCACGACCCGGGAAACCAACCCGGCCCGCTCGGCCTCCTCGGCGCCCATCATGCGGCCGGTCAGGATCAGATCCATCGCCTTGGCCTTGCCGATCGCGCGGGTGAGCCGCTGTGAACCGCCGATGCCGGGGATGACGCCGAGCGTGATCTCGGGCTGGCCGAACTTGGCGTTGTCGGCGGCGATCAGGATGTCGCACAGCATCGCCAGCTCGCAGCCGCCACCGAGCGCGTAGCCCGCGACGGCGGCGATGGTGGGCTTGCGGAAGTTGGCCAGGCGGTCCCAGCGCGCGAAGAAGTCGGCCAGGAACATGTCCATGTAGGACTTGAGCGCCATCTCCTTGATGTCGGCGCCCGCCGCGAAGGCCTTCGCCGAGCCGGTGATCACGACAGCGCCGACAGTGTCGTCGCGGTCGAGTTCGTCGAGTGCGGCGATGACGTCGTCGAGGACCTGGACATTGAGGGCGTTGAGGGCCTTGGGCCGGTTCAGGGTGATCCAACCGACGCCGCCTTTGCCGTCGGTGCCGCCCTTGCGCTCCAGCAGAATCGTCTCGAATTCGGTCACGGCCACCCTTTTGTCGATCAACGGTTACGGATGGTGCTGACGATACCGAGCCGCACCGCGGTTCGGTGACGCGTACTCCACGGACCTCATCGGACGCCTCCGTGTACCCCACGGACCGAAACCGTGGCACGCCGCAGGTGACGGGACCCACCGCGTCCGGCGTGCGGCACAATCAGTGCATGGGCAGCGACCATTTCGTGCGGATCACCCGCCTGCGCGCACTGATCGACCACGAGAACACCGGCGCGGGCGAGCGCGCCACGGCCGAGCGGATGCTGGAGCGGCTGCTACGAAAGACAGTGGGGCACAACCCGTCCAGTGCGGCTGCGGATCGCGTCTACGGCTCGCGCCACCACCGGGCGGGCAGGCACGCCAGCACCGCGTCGATCGTCGAATCCGTCCGCGAGGACATCGCCTTCGCCCGCACTTTCGTCACCAAGGGCGCCCCCGGCGAAGTCACCGTCCACAGCCCCCTGGCCGCGGCCCCCGCCGAGCTCACTGTCGCCGTCACCACCCCCTTCGCCGACCAGATCGTCGTCACCATCACCGACATCCCCCAGTCCTGGGGCTGGAAACCCGACGAATTCGACCGCATCATCGCCACCGAGGACCTGCGCCGACTCGCCGACGAACTCGCCGAGATCATCGACAGCTACAACCACAACGGCGCCGATGTGGGCCCCCGCTTCTTCCGCACGATCCGCGCCCAGGAAACCACCCTGATCCGCTGATCACTCCCGCGACGGCTCAAACCCCGGTTCGTGACCGAGCCAGCAGGACAACCACGCCGGCAGTGAGCACCATCGCCCCGATCGCCAGCACCACGCTCGCGACAACCGGCCCGCCACCGGTGTGGCCGTCCACCGCCTGCACCACCGCGACAGCGATCCCCGCCGCGCCGCCGAGCACCAGCACGCCGTTGCGCCGGATCGCGTAGAGCACGAAGCAGAGCACCCCGATCAGCCCGGTCAGCAGGGGTCGCCACAACGAATCGCCGAACGTCACCGATTGCGCGCCGACCACCGCGATCACCCCGCCGAGTACGTATCCCGCCCACTCGGCCACCACCGCGCGAGCCCACGCCAGCCCGAACCAGAGCGCGCCGAACAGCATCAGCGCGATCCCCTGCCACGGTGCTCGCACGTCGAACAGCTCGGTGGTGATGCCCATAATGCTCGCTACGCCGAAACCGGCGACGGCGATCATCGCGAGCACGCTGGGCACCAGCAGGTATCCCAGCGTCGCCACGACCAACCCGGCGGCCCACGCTGCGCCGCCCTGCTCGCCGATGGCCGTCGCCACCGCACCGGTCGCCGCGACCGCCGCCAGCACCACCAGCACGGCGGCCAACCTGACCCGTCCGGCCGGGGCGATCGGCACCCGCCGGAACACCCCGGCGCACCCACCGGCCAACGCCACCGCGCCCCACATCGCGCACCCGGCGACCACCACCAGCAACACCACCCGCCCCGACTGCGCCACCTGTGCCCACGCCTTGTCGACGAACAGCCCGAGCCCGGCGGCCACCAGCCCGGCACCCACATACGCCACGATCTCGGCGGCCACCCGCCCGCCGCTGGCGCGCCCGGCCCGCTCCTGCTCGTCGACGGCCCGCAGCACCGCTGCCCGCTGCTCGCCACTGATCACCCCGGCGGCGACCAGCCGCTCCAGCGCCACATCCACCCGATGCTCGCGAACCATCCGTCGAGTATGTCGACCTGCGGGGACGATTCCGCCGAAACCCGTGGGGGCGTTTCGCGACAGGGTGAC